>VGXW01000015.1 GCA_016873195.1 Planctomycetota bacterium
GTTTGTCATGGTCGGGCGCGCTGGCGGGTCGCGCCGGGCACGTCCTGGCAGCGTAGCAGGTCCAGCACCGGTCCGGTCAGGCCCCGAGCCCCGGCAGCACGGCGACACCGTCGACGATGCCGCAGGCGTGCACGGCCCAGCGCGACGCGAACTCGGGGCACCGGCGCGGGTAGTCGCGAGCGACCGCCGCGCGCAACGGCGCGACCGCTTGCGCGAGCACGATCGCGCCCGACGCGCCCTTGTCGCCGCCGCCGAGCATGCGTTCGCCGAGCACGCCGGGCACCGTGCGCGCGACGTCGCACATGACCTCGAGTTCGGGCCCCGAGATGCGGTAGAGGTCGCGCAGTCCGTGACCATCCTGCCGGAACAGCGCCCCGACGGTGGCGACGTCGCCGCGCCGCCACGCGTCGAGCAGTCTGGGGAAACGCGCCTGCGCCTCGTGGATGTAGCGCAGCCGGTCGGCGAGCTGCGGGTGTTCGGCGCGCAGCGCGGCCTCGTGCCGCCGGTAGCGGGCCTCGTCGTGCAGGTCGGCGAGGCCCCGGATCGGCTCGCGCGCGGCGATCCACCCGACGGCCGCTTCGCACTCCGCGCGCCGCACCTTGTAGGTCGACTTCTCGAGGCCGGGCCGCACCGTGCCGGTGTCGAGCGACACGAGGCGGAACCCCGGGGCGCCGGCGCCGAGCGGCACCCAGGCGATGGAACGGTCGTGCGGGCGGTAGTGCGTGCCCATGCCCGCGCGCGCGAAGTAGATCATCGTCTGGTCGAGCACGCCGCACGGCGAACCGATGTAGTCGTTCTCGACCGCCTGCGCGAGGTCGACGATCCGCAGGCCGTCGGCGACCGTGGCGCCGTTCACCTCGAGCACCGTGAGGATCAGGTTGATCGCGAGCGAAGCCGAGCGCGACATGCCGCCGCCGGGGATGTCGCCGAACACCACGCCGTCGAAGCCGCGCGCGGTCGGCAGGCCGGCGCGGCGCAGGATCCAGTCGACGCCGCACGGGAAGCGCGCCCAGCTGTCGGCGAGCTGCGGCGAACGCGGCGGCGGCACCTGGCCGGGCGTGAACTCGACGAGACCGTCGCCGGGGAAGTTCGCGCTGGCGAGGCGCACGCGGCCGCTCGCGTTCGGCTGGTAGGCGAGCCACAGGAAGCGGTCGGTGCCGACGCCGAACAACTCGGTGCCGTTGTAGTCGCCGTGCTCGACGCCGAGGCAGAAGCGCGACGACGTGCGGCGCAGCCGGCCGCCTCGGACGTCGAGGCGGTGGGTGGTGGCGAGGCGGGCGAGTTCGGCCCGCGCGAGATCGTCGGAGGGGTGGTGGCTCACGCGTGGGAACCGTGCAGGCGCGCGGCTGCTGGTCGGAGAGCGGCGGCAGCGGCGCAGCCTACGGACTGGCCCGGGCCCGGCAAGTGCGGGCGGCGTCAGAAGCCGATCGCCGTGCCGACGCCGTTGCTGACCGCAATACTGCCGATCGCGCCCGCGTCGATCGAGGCGCACTGGTAGTAGAGCGTCACCCCGGCAAGCCCCAGGGGGATTGGCACCGGGAAGGCGAACGCCCCGCTGCCGCCCGCGACCGGGAACAGGACCGAGACATCGGCGCTGACCAGGAGATTGCAGCCAGCGCCCAGGCCGAATGGCTGCAGACCGACGGGCAGGGGGCCGAGCGGCGACTGCGTGTTGCTGAAGCCGATCGCCATGAACGCGAACACCGCGTTGGGCTCCAGGTTGGCCGCGTTCTGCAGGAACGTGATTCCGAGTTGCGGGCTGTTGGCGGGCGTCAGGGACGGCACGCCCGCGCTGCCGGCGCAGCCAGCACCGAAGCTCGCGGCGATGGCCACCGCCGTGGGGTCGTTGACGACCAGCAGGTTCTTGATGCAGCCGTCGAGGGCCCGGCCGTTGCTGAAGTCGTTCGTGGTGAAGTTCTTGTTGCCGCCGTCGGTCAGGGTGCCGACCGCGGCCAGCAGCACCGAGGTGCCGTTGATGTAGAGCTCGGCATTGCCCGCCTCGTAGCGCAGGCCGGCGGAGTACCAGACCCCCGGCGACAGAGTGGTCGTGGACCACGAGAAGTTGGAGTTGTTGTGCTTGATGCCGACGATGCCGCTCGACTGGACGTAGATGCCGAGCCACCGCCAGCCGCTGCCGCCCATGAGCACCGGGGACTGGTAGGACGACGGCAGGGCGGCGAGGTTGAACTCGACGTTGAACTGGAAGTCGGTCGTGTTCAGAGCCGACAGGATCGGCGTCTGGACGTCCTGGCCGCCGGTGGCGTAGTAGTAGATGCCGTTGTGGCACACGCCGTTGTTTGGCGGCAGGGGTGCCGGAGCTCCGCTGTAGCCGAGCAGCGACACGGGGCCGTTGTTGGCGGTCGCGTCCAGGAGATCCGTGAGCAGCGGGTAGAACGCCACGACCTGGGTCTGGGCGACGGCCGAGTTCGTCGGGCCGAACGCGGTGAGCAGGGCGAGGCTGCAACCGGCCAGCGCGGTCGCGCGCGCTCCAGCAGACGGGGATCGGCGAGGGAGACGCATCATGGGATGACTCCAGTGGGTTCGTGGTGGTTTCCCCTGATGACCCGAACGGATCGTAGTTCTCGGTGGCCTCACGTGCCAATGCGGCGATGGGGCGATGCGGGCAGTTCGCACGTAACAAGAAGGTGAGCGCGGCAATAGCCAGGAACCGCAGTGGCTGATGGTCCAGTCGTTGGCGAGTCGCATGCGACGACGCGGGCTGCGCGATGCGAGCCGGGGCGGCGGTTGCGCTTGCGCGGGGACCAGGCGGCGCATGGTCGACGTCCGAGCTTCTCGACAGCACGGCGGACTCCGACCTGCCGCAGATGGTCAGGTCGCGGGGCCGTTTCGTTCCATGGCGCCGGCCAGCCCGGTCGCCGCGCGGCCGGAAGCGCAGTCTGTCCCACCCACCCGCACGGCCCGGACGCGAACGGCGCACGACGGCCGATGGTGCCGGCTGGATCGTCCGGCTACCATGGGCCTCTGCCGACGGGGCTTGCGCAGCAGTCGGTTCGCTTCCGTTCCGTGCCTGGAGGAGCCATGACGAGTTACCGGTTCGGCGTCGACCCACGGATCGCAGGGACGTGCCTGGCCTGGTCGTTGGTCGGCATGGCGCTGCCGGGGCAGGATCTCATGACCTTCGGCGCGATGGTCGGCAACAGCGCCTGGCACTCCGAGAGCTTCGCCGGGGTGGCCGCCGGCACTGGCCATACGGTGGCGCTCCGGAGCGACGGGACCATCGTCGCGTGGGGCGCGAATGAATACGGCCAGTGCATCGTCCCAGCGCTGCCGGCGGGGCTCGACTTCGTGCAGGTGGCCGCCGGCGACTCGCACTCGGCTGCGCTGCGATCGGATGGCCGCATCGTGGCCTGGGGCTACAACTACCACGGCCAGTGCTCGGTTCCGGCACTGCCATCCGGCACGACGTGGGTGGAGGTCGATGCCGGTGCCCAACACACGGTCGCGCGGCGCAGCGACGGTGCAGTCTTGGCCTGGGGTGACAACTACCACGGCCAGCTCAACGTGCCCGCGCTGCCCGCCGGGCTCGCCTACGTCGAGGTCGCGTCCGGCTACTCGCACGTGGTGGCTCGCCGCAGCGACGGGTCGGTCGTCGCCTGGGGCTACAACCTGTTCGGCCAGTGCCTTGTTCCGCCGTTGCCGCCAGGCGTCGCATGGGTAGAGGTCGCGGCGGGGTGGGGCCACTCGCTCGCGCGGCGCAGCGACGGCAGCGTAGTCGGCTTCGGCTACAGCCTCTACGGCCAGACCAACGTACCGGTGTTGCCGCCGGGGGTAGGATACGTCGAGATCGCGGCTGGCGGCAGCCACTCGTTGGCTCGCCGCAGCGATGGCACGGCGGTGGCGTGGGGCAACAACAGCCACGGCCAGTGCAGCATTCCGCCGTTGCCGCCAGGCGTCGCTTGGGTAGAGGTCGCGGCTGGCGCCAACCACTCGGTAGCGCGCCGGTCCGACGGATTGGCGATCGCCTGGGGAAGGACCGACTACGGTGAATGCAACGTACCGCGTCTCCCGGCGGGCACGACCTGGGTGCAGGTGGCTGCCGGCAACGGGCACGCGGTTGCGCGGCGCAGCGACGGCTCGGCTGTCGCGTGGGGTCGCAACCTCGAGGGGCAGGGCAATCTGCCGGCGCTGCCCCCAGGTCTCGCCTGGGTCGAAGTGGCCGCAGGTGGCTACAACACGGTGGCCCGCCGCAGCGACGGCGTCGTGGTCGTGCTCGGCCGCGCCAACCCCAACGTGCCGCCGCTGCCGCCGGGCATGACCTGGGTGCAGATCGCCACGAACGGCGGCTACGTCTCTGGGTTCGCCGTCGCCCTGCGCAGCGACGGCAACGCCGTGGCCTGGGGTGACAACAGCCAAGGCCAGTGCTACGTCCCGCCGTTGCCGCCCGGCGTGCTCTACGTCGCCGTGGCTGCCGGCGTCGAACACGCTGTGGCCCGCCGCAGCGACGGCAACGTCGTGGCCTGGGGCGCTGGCTTCTTTGGCCAGACCGCCGTGCCCGCGTTGCCGCCCGGAGTCGAATACGTCGGAGTCGCCGCCTGCGAATGGCACACTGCGGCGCTGCGCAGCGATGGCAGAATCGCGGCGTTCGGCCACAACTACTACGGGCAGTGCAACGTCCCACCCTTGCCGAACGGCGTGGCCTACGTGCACGTCACGGCTGGTGGTTTCCACACGGCCGGACTGCGCAGTGATGGGCACCTCGTCGTGTGGGGCGACAACGGCTCGAGCCAGTGCACCGTGCTCGCACCGCCGGCCGGGCAGTACTACGGCGAAGCCGCCGGAGGCGGTTTCCACACCGCCGGCCTCGTGCAGTCGGGCTTCCTCGCGAAGTTCGGATCCGGCTGCCCCGGCAGCCTCCCGCCGAGCAGGCTGCACGCGACGAGCTTGCCGCGAATCGGCGCCACGATGGCCGTCGAGATCGATCGGCTGCCGCAGTCGAGCGCGTTCGTCGCGATGGGCTTCAGCAACCTCTCCTGCTCCGCGGGGCCGCTGCCGCTGTCGTTGACGAGCCGGGGCATGCCCGACTGCTGGCTGCGCGTCGGCGACGACAACTCGCTCTGGGTGACCGGGGCGTCGGGCCGCGCGACGCATTCGTTGCCGATTCCGAGCTCGATGGGGCTCGTCGGTCTGCCGTTCTACCTCCAGGCGTTGGTGCTCGACGCGGCCGCGGGCAACCCGGCCGGGGCGGTGATGTCCGATGCGGTGACGGGGCTCGTCGGCTCGTAGACAGCGTCAGCCCTTGCGCACTGTCGCGGCGCCGAACGAAGCGAACAGGTCGCTGACCGGCGCCGTGGAGCCGAATGGCCAGATGCTCACCTGCGCGATCGTCAGCAGGAACGGTGGCATCTCCGGTGAGGCACCAGCCGATGCGTTTCCAGGTTCCGACCTCAAGCCCGCTCACGGCATACACGTGCCAGGCCTTCGTGCTCGACCCTGCGGCCGCCCAGGGCGTGGCGATGTCGGCAGGGCAGGAAGTGCGGCTGCTGTGATCGGCTCGTTCCGCGTTCCCTCGCCACAGCCCGGACCGTGACCCCGGTCGACGGCACGTCGCACCATGTGCCGCCGACCGCCACCCGATCACCAGAACACCACGAAGAAGGCCACCACGGCGAGCACGACCGCGGCACCCGCGACCACCACCACCGGCGACGAGCGCGTGTCGAGGTCGGCGCGCACCGGCAGCACGCGCGGCGCGGCGAGCGGGCGGACACCCGTGATCGCGGCCATCACCGCGATCAGCACGAGGAACGTCGCGAGCATGCGGTGCAGGTAGGCAACGTCGGGCCACAGCCACGCCAGCCCGCCGTAGACCGGCGCGCTGAGCACCAGTGCTGCGGTGCCCGCCGCGGCCGGCGCGCGCTTGGACACGAAGCCGAACACGAACGCGGCGACGATGCCCGGCGACACGTAGCCCTGGAACTCCTGGATGAACTTGAACACGCCGCCCTCGAGCAGTTCGGACAGCGACACGACCGTCGCGAGTCCGAGCAGCAGCACCGTGCTGATCCGCCCGACCAGCACGAGTTCGCGCTCCGCGCAGTCCCGCCGCAGATGGCGTTTCCAGAGGTCCATCGTCAGCAGCGTCGACGCCGAGTTCAGCATCGACGCGAGCGAGCTCACGACCGCGCCGCCCAGCGCCGCGAGCACGAAGCCGCGCAGCCCCGCGGGCACCAGTTCGCGCACCAGCGTCGGGTAGGCCTGGTCGGCCCGGGCGACGTGGTCGCCGTAGAGCTGGCCCGCGACGAGCCCGGGCATCACGATCGCGAACGGCACCAGCAGCCACAAAGCACCCGCGAAGATCACGCCGAGCTGGCCCTGCGCGACCGTGCGCGCGGCGAGCGCGCGCTGCACGAGGAACTGATTGAGGCCGCAGTAGTAGACGATCGGGATCCACATGCCGCCGACCAGCACGGTCCACGGCAGCTCGGCGTGGTCCTTCGGCAGCACCATGTGCAGCTTGCCAGCATTGTGCGCGGCGAACGCGTCCCAGCCGCCGCAGGCGTGGATACCGAGCACGATCGTGACGATGCCACCGACCAGCAGCGCGGTGCCCTGGATCAGATCGGCCCACACCGCGGCGAGCAGGCCGCCCCACAGCACGTAGGCGAGGCCGACCGCGGCGACCGCGAGCACCGCGGTCGTGCGGTGGATGCCGAAGATCGTCTCGAGCGCCGTGCCGCCCGAGTAGAGCACGGCCGGCGTCGTCACCATCGCGTAGATCACGATGGTCAGCACCGACATCAGCGCGCGCGTGGTGGCGTCGTAGCGGTACTCGAGGAACTCGGGCATCGTGAAGATGCCCGCGCGCAGGAATCGCGGCAGGAACACGAACGCGACCAGCACGACGCCGATCGATCCGGTCAGTTGCCAGGCACTGACCGCGAGCCCGACGTCGCCGTAGGCCTGCCCGGCCATGCCGACGAACTGCTCGGTCGACAGGTTCGCGGCGACGACCGAGATGCCGATCAGCCACCACGGCAGCGAGCGCCCGCCGAGGAAGTAATCGGCACTGTCCGCGCGGCGGCGGCTCTTCCAGAAGGCCGTGCCGAGGATCAGCGCGCAGAAGGCGACGCAGACGGCGAGGTCGAACGCGCCGAGGGTCATGCGGGGCTCCCGGGGGCCAGCGCCGCGAGGTGCTCCGCAGCGTCCTGGTGGCTCGGATCGCGGGCGAGCACGGCGGTCGACAATCTGAGCGGCGCGCGCCAGGCTCGGACAAGGTGCCGCACCGAACCGGGTTCGGGAGAGGGCGTGGTCATCGCCGGCAGACTCTCCCGCGCGCGGGGCCGCCCGGCAACGTTCCGGCGCAGAGACCGCCGTGCGCGATGGGGCCGCAGTGCCAGCGAACTCAGGTCCTGGTGGCTGGCCTGCCTGTGCCGACGACTGGCGGCAACCGGTCCATCGCGCTGCGGCGCTCGGCGTCCCGAGCAGTGTGAGATACCCGTCCCGGGAAACGTGAGCCACGACACTGCCGCCGGAGGGCCGGCCTTGCTTTCGCTCCGGGGAACCGTAACCAGGCCTCTACCGATGGCGACACGGCACGTCCTCACGGCCTGCTTGCTGTGCGCGGGCGCGGCATTCTGGTGGCTCGTGCTGGCTCCAGACCCAGGCGTCGAGCCGCACGAAGGCGCAGCCCGCAGCACCTTGCCGCCGCCGGCGTCGGCTCCGGCAACCGAACCGTCGGAGCGTCCCGGGGGCGCGGCCGCTCGCACCGCACCCGACGCTGCGGTCGCCGGAGCCAGGGTGCGCCTCGTCGTCGTGAACCGTGCCGACGAGCCCGTGGCTGGCGCCGTCGTGCGCTACTGGCCGCCGCGCAACGAAGCCGCGCAGCGGGCCGACTACGAACGTCGCGAGGTGTGCGGCGACCTCGAGACCGCGCTGCAGGAGACGGGGCTGCAGGCGATCACCGACGACCGCGGCAGTGTCGAACTCGTCGCCGATCCGGACTCGCATGGCTGCGCGCGTTGCGGCGAGACCTACGGCGAATTCGATCTCCGCGACCGATCCCCGGCGGTGCTGCGCGACGTGCGCGTCACGTTGCGCCGCGACCTCATGCTGCGGGTCGAAGTCGTCGACAGCAGCGGCCGGCCGGCCCCGGGCCTCATGGTGACCGTCAAAGGCATGGGCGTGTCGGCCGACCACGGCAGTTCCTGGAGTCGCGCGGAAGTCGGTCCGACCGACGCCGAGGGCATGGCAACGCTCCCGCACGCCCTGCATGCGGTCGACCTCGACGAGCGCTTCGCCGACGGGCTCTTGGCCATGGAGACGGTGCGTCGGGACAGCGACGCGCACACGGTCCTGCTCGCCCGACGGCACGTGCCCGTCGCCGGACTACAACGCGAAGCCACGGTGCGTCTGACGATCCCCGCCGGCGGCACGATCGTCGTGTCGGCGAAGGATGCCGATGGCGCGCCGTTCGAGAGCGCGGTCTGGCTGCGCGACGAGAACGGCGAAGTCTTCGACCTCGAACCGACCGAGGATCACGGGGAATACACGTTCCGCAACGTGCCCTGCGGTCACCGGTGGACCGTGGTCGTCTCCGAAGGCGGGATGATGGTCGGGGTCATCGACGACATCGACGTGCCGATCGTCGGTCCGCGCACGGAAGAGGAAGTCGTTCGCGTCGCGGTGGAGGTTCCCACGCGCACGTGGCGGCTGCGGTGTCGGCTCCTACGCACGGATGGCCGGCCGCTGGCTGACGCGAAACTCACGGGCAGGAGCCGGGGGCTCGACGACGACATCGGCGCTCGCGGCGACGACGAAGGCGTGGTCGATCGGTGGTATCTCCGCGAGAAGGCCACGCTGACCGATCTCGCCCCGCTCGAGCTGCGCATCGAGAGTCCGTTCTGCAGGCCGACCACCCTGGTCGTCGCTCGCCCCATTCCATCCGGCACGATCGACCTCGGCGAGTTCGTCGTCGGACCCCCGATCGGCGAGCAGACGCTCGCGAGGGTCGAACTGCGCGCCGCGGGACAGCCTGTGCCGCCGGGCGGCACGGTCAGCCTGTTGCGCGAAGACGGTGAGCGCTACGACCTCGTGGAAACGTGGACCAGCGAGGTCGATGGCGTGATCCACCTGCACGGCGTGCCACCGCGCGGACCGCTGCTGCTGAGTTGCTGGCATCCGCGGTTCGTGTCCTCGGCGCTGCAACCGATCCGCGTCGGCGAGTTTCGCGTCGTCGACCTGCAGCCGGCGGCAGCGCTGCACGTCGCGGTGCTGGCGACCGGGCTGCCGCTCGGGGGCGTGTCGGGATCCCTGGCGCGCGTGGGTGCCGAAGACAGCGAGAACGAGGCGGTCGACCCGCAACAGCAGGTGATCCGTTGGCCACAACTGGCCACCGGTCGCTACCGCCTGCGCATCCTGCTCGATGGTCGCGTGCTGCACGAGGCGCCGGCGATCGATCTCCTGCCGGGCGACAACCGCTGGCCTGCCGACGGCACGCGCATCGACCTGCGCGGCAAGGTGAAGGTGCGCCGCATCGCCGCCCGTTCGGCCGGTGACGAACACCGCCTCGATGCCGGGCTGCTGCTGGTCGAGGCCGCCGTCGACACGCTGCCGCCCGCGTGGGCGGAGCGGATCGAGCGCGGGGGGTACTTCCTGGTGCCGGATCTTTCCCACGACGTGCTCGTGCGCGCCTCCGGGCACGTGCCGATGCGATTGCCGGGTTCGGGCCCGGACTGCGCGATCCGCATGCAGCCGTGCACCGAGGTCTGCTTCGACACCGAGCAACCGAAGCAGAAAGTGCACGTGCGCATCGTCGCCGACACCGTCACCGACCCGCTGCTGCGCCTCTACGATTGCCACCGCCACGATGCCGAGTTCGACGTGGAGGGAAGGGACGACAGGTTCTTCGCGCCCGGCACCGTCCTCGACGTCTGCCTCCTGACCGACGGCAAGGCGGGCCCGGCGCAACGAGTCGTCGTCGGCACGACGAGCCCGCAGACCGTAGCGCTGCGCTGAGAGCCGGAGGCGAGCTCCCACTTCGGCAATCAACGGACCGACCGCCGCGCGCAGCTGGCGACGAAGGGTGTCACCACGCGGTTCGACGGCGATCTCGGCGCTTGCGGTGGCGAGGTCGAGGCCAGGAAGGCGGATGGCGCGCCACCGGTGAAGCGCCCCGACCGCCGGAAGTCGTGGTCATGCGGTTCCCGAGGCGTGGTCGTAGGCCGCTGCACCACCCACCAGTCGATCGACGACTCAGAGCGGCGCCCGGCGGGCCAGCAGCCGCCCGAGGCTGCGCGTCCGCCGCACTTGCTGGCCGACCACCACGCCGAGCACGACCATCACCGCGACGAAGATCAGGTGGTGGTCGGCGAGCGACTCGCCCGGGAAGCGCCAGCGGGCATCGACCATCAGCACCCCGTACGAGACCAGCACGCCGACGGTCATGAAGCGCACCATGCCCACCTGCCACCACAGGCCCGATCCGGCGAGCAGCAGCGGGTAGACCAGCAGCAGCGGCGACCTGGCGCCATCCGCCACCAGCAGGATCGCGGTCAGCAGCAAGAGGTCCACCGTGGCCCAGGCATGGCGCAGGAGGTCCGCCCGCCGGCCCCGCGACAGCAGCGCGTCGAGGGCCAGCGAACCGGCCGACCAGACCAGCAACAGGACCCCGATCCGTGTCAGGAAGCCGCCGTCGACGACGCCGCTCCCGAAGTTGACCAGGGTCACGCCGAAGAACACGACGAAGGCCAGCAGCCGTGCCGCCAGCGCCGTGTGGCGGCGGATCCAGCGCCGGCTCCGGTGCAACAGACTGCGCGTCCGGGTCTCCACCGGATCGCCGGCCAGCACCCGGTCGAGGTCGTCGGCCAGTTCCGCTGCCGTCGCGTAGCGGTCCCCAGGCGAACGCTCCAGGCAGCGCATGCACACTGCCTCCAGGTCGCGTGGCACCGCGGGGACCACGGTGGTGAGCCGCGCCGGTTCGCTCTCGAGCATCTTCAGCAGCACGGCCATCGCGGAGTCGGCCTCGAAGGGGTGCGCGCCCGAGCAGCCCTCGTCCAGGATGGTGCCCAGTCCGTAGACGTCGGTGCGCGGCCCGATCTCGCCGACCGCGGCGGAGACCTGCTCGGGCGCCATGTAGCCTGGCGTGCCGACGAGGGCCCCGGAGGCCGACGCGCCCGGCTCCGCCAGCACCTTGGCGAGGCCGAAATCCGTGACGTGCGGGTTGCCCTGCCGATCCACCAGGATGTTGGACGGTTTCAGATCGCGGTGCACGATGCCGAGCGAGTGCAGGTAGTCGACGGCCCGGGCGATGGCCCCGAGCAACCGCGCGGCCTCCATCGCGTCGTGGCCGCGCTCCTCCATCCAATCGTCCAGGGACCTGCCGTCGATCAGTTCCATGGCGATGAAGTGCTGGCCCTGGGCGCTGCCGGTCTCGTAGACCTCGACGATGCCCGGATGCCGCGCCCGGGCCGCGGCCTGGGCCTCGGCGTGGAAGCGCCGGACCTGGTCCGGCGAGGCCAGGTGGCTCGGCAGGATCAGCTTCAGCGCGACCGGCCGGTCGAGATCCTGCTGCCGGGCGCGGTAGACGACGCCCATGCCGCCGCGGCCGATCTCCTCCTCGACGAGGTAGCGGCCGAGCGTGAAGCCACCCGCCGGCGGAGCATGCATCGACTGTGGAGGATATCGCAGGCCTTGCAGGCCCGACACCGCTGCGAGCCCGCAGGTTCGGCGCGATCCCGCGGGCGTGGCGCGGCGGAGGGGCGCGATGGGGGGCGGAATGCCAGGCGAAACGACGGCATCGGCGGTGATGACCTGGGCCGAAACGGGGGGAGTTGCCTCCGGGTCGCACGTGAGGGCGATGGCTGACGGTCGACCGGGTCGACCGGGTCGGTCGCTCGGATCACCGGATCGCTCCTGCAGCCGCAGGAGGTTGCACCATGGATCAGCCAAGGTCGTGCAGCGGCGCGCTGCCGTTCGCGAGCTTCCTGTCCGTCGGCGCCACCGCCCAGGCCACCTGGCAACAGCTCTATCCGCCGCGTGGAGCGCCGCGAATCCGGGTTCGCCGGGCGCACGGTTGTGGGTGGCCGGCTTCTACGACACCGTGCGGCGCGAGTCCGTGTTCCACGGCGGCTGGAATGCCTGGCACGGCAACACAACCTGACCTGGCGCTACCGCACGCCGGCGGCGGCGACGTCGACGTCGACACCGTTCGGGGCCGGCTGTGCAGGGTCCGTGGGCGTGACGATCGGCCAGCAGGCGTTTCCCATGGACCGGGCGATCAGCGCGGTCGGCCTCGCCGCGAGCAACGGCCTGCGGGTGGTGCCGGGCATGCGGTAGCGCGCGTCGATCAGGCCGGAGGTCGGGCGTGTGGCGGGAAGGCGCTGCGGCGGGCAGGTGATGCCGGACTCCCGAGCCGCCCGCCCTCACTTCACCAGCCGGTAGGGCTCCCCGATGCCCATCCCCGACGAGCCGCGCGGGAACGGGATCGGCTTGTCGTCGAACTTCGACAGCATCAAGATCCGCCCCTGGCCATCAGGCGTCGGCGCGAGGCCGCATACGCAGCGCACCTGCACCTTCGCGTTCTCGCTGCCCGGCTTCGGGGTCATGGTCAGCATCGCGTCGTCGAGCTGCCAGGTTCCTTCCTGGCGCTCGCGGATGCGGCGCGAGCCCTGCACGGCGACGAAGCTCGACACGTAGGTGCCGTCCGCGGCGATCGTCAGCGTCTCGCCCCACAGGATACTGGCGTCGCCGCGGTAGTTGCCGGTCGCCGGATCGACGAAGTCGGCCAGCGAGTTGGCGCCGGCGCGCCAGGATCCGACCAGATCGCTGGCGCGGAACAGCGGCACGTCGGACTTGTCGGCGGAGCCGGTGAAGCCGTGCAGCAGGGCGCCGAAGTCGTCCTCGAGGCTGTCGCGGAAGCCCTGGTAGACCGCGACCACGGGATGCAGCGCGCGGCCGTCGTCGACGACGAACAGGCCGAGGCGGACTTGCTGGCCGTCCTGCCTGCGCACCGCGTCGAAGTTGTCGTAGGCGCAGGCGCAGCCGTTGCGCAGCCGGCGCAGCAGCGGCAGCACGTGATCCTTGCGGTCGAAGGCGGGCGCCAGCGCCTCGGCGAAGACGGACAGGAAGGAGTCGTTCGGGCTGCCGGCGCGCGGTCGCGGCGACAGCACCAGCAGCTGGTAGGCCTCTCTCGCCCCGAACTCGTTCAGGATCTCGCGCGACAGCGCGCGCATGCCGTCGGCGGCGCTCTCGCTCCACCCCGGCGGCGTCGGGAACGTGCCGGCAGGTGCTTCCTTCGCGGCAGCGCCGGACTGGTCGGCCGCAGTGGGCTTGTCGGTCGACTTGGGTCGGTCCCCGGACACGGCCTTGCCGATCGCGAGGCCTTCGTCGCCGATCGAGATCCGCGCCGGATCGACGCCGAACAGCTCGCCCAGCAACTGGCCCGCCAGCGACACGACCGCCGTCCGCTGCGCCTTCTCGCCGCCCTCCTCGGCCGTCTGCGCCAGCGCCATCAGGAACACCGTCGTGCACACGGCCCATTCGTGCACGGCCTGCTTGTCCGCGGCAGGGAGCCTGCGGACGGCGCGCGTGTCGAGCGCGGCCTGCAGCTGCCAGGCGACGTTCTGCGCGGCTGCGTCGCCGAGTTCCCTGCCCGTGGTCAGCTGATGGAAGCCCGCCACGAACAGCGCGAGACCGCCGGCCATGTCGTTCTCGACGCCGGCGGCGGCGGCCTGTTCGGCCAGCGCGTCGAGCGACTGCACGAAGGCCTGGCGCAGCGCGTCGCGCTCCTCGTTCCCGGTCGCCAGCTTCGTCACCATCAACTCGACGGTCGGGTGCGCGTCGGCGGGCGCGAAGGCGCTCGCGGCCCCGTCCCTGGCCGCTGCGGGCGCCTTGGCGATGCCCGCGGCGAGGGCGGCGTAGGTGGCCCGCTGGCCGCGCGGCGTGGCCGTTGCCAGCGGCGGGAGCTGCGCAGGCAGCACGCCGGCGAGCAGGCAGAGGCCGAGGAACAGGCAGCGCAGACGCAGGGAGTGGGGTGGGTGCATGGGAAACGAGGCTTCGGCGGACCGAAGAACAGCGGCGCGCCAACGGGAACCGAACGGCGGCCGGACAGCGGAACCGGGTCGGGGGAACGGCACCAGGACCTTCCGCCTCCACGTCGGCCCGCGACGGCCTGAACCTGCTCGTGCACGAAGGCCGTGCGGAGCTGCAGAACACGGGTCCGAGTGCGTTCTCGCTGGCGATCGCCAGCCACCACGGCGGCGGCCTCGGCAACCATCGCAGCTACGGCGGCTTCGCCGGCAGCACCGCGATCAGCGTGCTGGGGTGGCTCCACAACGGCCACCGGCCGGCAGCGCGGTGAGAACGCTGGCGAGGAGGAACGCGGGCAGGGCGCGAGCGCGCATGGATGCACCGTGCCAGAAGCCGGGAGCGCGGTGCACGGCCCGACGCGGACGGACGCAGAACGCCGAACGGCTACTGGTCCGGGCGCCATCTTCGCGGGGTCGGGGTGGGCGTCGCGCCGTGGCCGCCGTTGCAGCGCTCCCAGGAGCCGCCGCAAACCCGATCCATGCCCGAACCCAGTTCCACCGGCGCCGAGCCGTCACCGCCAACCTGCCCGCCCGTCGCCGTGGTGTGCGTGCGTTCCCAGTTCCAGGTCGTCGGCACGGACGACATCGCGCCCGGCCAGCCGATCCTGTACGTCGACGGCGTGGTCGTCGCGAGGCCGACGCGCTACACGATCCAGGTGGGGGAGGATGCCCACGTCGAGGGGCCGGCGCCGATCGAACACGAACTCGATCACCATCCGTGGCGGTTCCTGAACCACGCGTGCTCGCCGAACGCGGTGCTGCGGGGCCGCTGGCTCGTCGCGCTGCGGGCGATCGGCAAGGGCGAGCAGGTCACCTTCGACTACACGACGACCGAGTACGACATGGCGTGCCCGTTCGCGTGCCACTGCGGCTCGCCCGACTGCCTCCGCACCGTGCGCGGCTTCCGGCACCTGTCGCCCGAGCAGCAGATCGCCCGCGCGCCCTGGCTCGCCGAGCACCTGCGCCGCCGCCTGCGCGAAGGTGGCACGAACCGCGCGAAGTCCGGCGCGTGAACGGGTAGGTTGCGACGTTGCATGCCGCTGCCCGACCTGTTCGCCGCCAGCGTCGCACGCTGGGCCGACGCGATCGCGATCGACGTGCCGCCGGGCCACGGCCGGCCCTCGCGCCAGCAGGTCACCTATGCGGAACTCGCGCGCCATGCGGCGGCGATCGGCGCGGTGCTGCGGCCGTTCGTCGTCGGCGAAGCCGTGGTGGCGGTGCTGCTGCCGCGCGATTCGGTCCGGCTCTACGCGGCACAACTCGCCGTGCTGCAGGCCGGCGCCGCCCACCTTTGCCTCGACCCGTCGTTCCCCGACGACTACCTCGAGACCGTGCTGCGCGACGCGGGCGCCGTCGCGATGTTGACCGACGGTGCCGGGGCGCACCGGACCGCGGCCGCGGCGCTGCCCAGGGCGTGCGTGATCGACGTCGCCGAAGTGCTGGCCGGGCCGCGCGGCGGGACGGTGCCGGCAGCGGCCCCGCCGTGGTTGTCGCCGGCGAGCCTCGCCTACGTGATCTACACGTCGGGCACCACCGGCGTGCCGAAGGGTGTGCAGATCGAACACCGGGGCATCGAGAACCTGATCCGGTCGGGGGTCGAGCGCTTCGCGCTGGTGCCCGGCGACCGCGTGGCCCAGGGCAGTTCACCGGCCTACGACTCGGCGCTCGAGGAGACCTGGCTCGCACTCGCCTCGGGCGCGACTTCCGTGGTGATGGACGATGCGACGGTGCGCCTGGGTCCCGACCTCGTGCCGTGGCTGCGGCAGGAGCGCATCACCGTGCTGTGCCCGCCGCCGACGCTGCTGCGCGCGATGGACTGCCGGTCGCCGGCGCGCGAACTGCCGCGGCTGCGCCTCTGCTACGCTGGCGGCGAGGCGATGCCGCAGGACCTCTGCGGCCTCTGGGCGCAGGACCTCTGGCTCGAGAACGGCTACGGCCCGACCGAGTGCACGGTGACCGTCGTGCGCGGCCGGCTGCGGGCCGGCGAGCCCGTGACGATCGGTCAGCCGGTGCCGCCGCACGAGGCCCTGCTGCTCGACGAACGGCTGGAGGAGGTCGCCGAGGGTGCGGCGGGCGAACTGTGCCTCGCCGGACCGGGCCTCGCGCGCGGTTACCTCGGCCGCCCCGAACTCACCGCGGCGCGGTTCCCCGTGCATCCGCGCTTCGGCCGGATCTACCGCACCGGCGACCTCGCGCGGCGCCTGCCCGGCGGCGACCTCGTCTGCCTCGGCCGCATCGACGCGCAGGTCAAGCTGCGCGGCTACCGCATCGAACTCGAGGCGATCGAGGCGCGGCTCTGCCAGTGCCCCGGCGTGCGCGAAGCGGCGTGCCGCGTGCAGGGCGAGGGTGCCGGGCAGGACCTCGTGGCGTGGATCGTGCCCGGCGATGCGAACGCCCCGCCGTCCGTGGCGGAACTGCTGGCGGCGCTGCGGCGCCACCTGCCGGGCTACATGGTGCCCGCGCGCGTCGGCGTCACGGAAGCGCTGCCGCGCACGGTCGGCGGCAAGCTCGACCGCCGGGCGCTGCCCGAACTCGAAGAGCCGGCGGAAGCCGCGGCCGGTGCGGCCGGGATCGCGCCGCGCGACGAACTCGAACAGCGGATCCAAGCGGCGTTCCGCAAGCACCTGCCCGGCGGTGGCGAACTGTCGGTCGACGCCGACTTCTTCGCGCTCGGCGGCGATTCGCTGCGCGCGGCCCAGGTGATCACCTCGCTGCGCGCCGTGCCGGACACGGCCGTGCTCGCGGTGCGCGACGTCTACGGCGCGCGCACCGTCGCGGGCCTCGCGGCCCTCGTGCGGCAGCGGCGGCCGGATCCGAAGTCGGGCCCGGGCGGCGCAGCGGCCGCACCCGCGCCGCGCCCGCGCGGCCGGCCGATGCTGGTGACCTCGGTGCAGGGCCTGTGGCTCCTGCTCGGCGTGCTGGTCGCCAGCGCTGCCGTCTACGCCGCCGCCTTCGTGGTCACGCCGTTCCTGTTCGATCGGCTCGGCCCGTTCGGCTTCGTGGCATTCGGACCGCTGCTCGTCCCGCTCGGCACCCTGCTCTACGCCGCGCTGTCGCTGTGGTTCGCGGTGTTCGCCAAGGAGCTGCTGGTCTCCGTCTACACGAGGCAGCGCGCGGTGGTCTGGGGCGGCTTCTACCTGCGCAACTGGATCGTGCAGCGCTGCGTGCGGCTCGTGCCGTGGGGCCTGCTGCAGGGCACCGAACTGCAGAATCTGGCCCTCTGTGCGCTCGGCGCGCGCATCGGCAAGCGCGTGCACCTGCACCGCGGCGTCGATCTGCTGCGTGGTGGCTGGGACCTGCTCGAGATCGGCGACGGCGCGATGATCGGCCGGGAGGCGCACCTCGGCCTCGCCGAACTCGAGGCCGGCTGCCTCGTGTTCGGCCGGGTCACGATCGGGGCCGGGGCCGTGCTCGACGTGCGCGCGGGCGTCGGCCCCGACACCGAGGTCGGCGCCGGAGCCTGGCTCACGGCGCTGTCCTCACTGCCGGCCGGGGGCCGCGTGCCGGCGCACGAACGGTGGGACGGCGTGCCGGCGCGCGCGGCCGGGCCGCAGGGGCCGCCGGGCCCGCTGACGGTGCCCGGTCGCGAACTGACGCCGCTCGGTCACGGGCTGCTGCTGGTGGCGCTGCGCCTGCTGGTGGTGCCGGTCGCGATCTGGGCGCTCTTGCTGCTCGTGCTGCTGCTCGGCGCGTTCGCCGGCCGCGATCTCGGGCAGACGGTCGCCTGGCTGCTCGATCCGTTCGCCGGCGCGGCGAACTGCGCGGCGCTGTGCGGGCTCGCCGTGCTGCCGGTGCCGCTGCTGCTGCTCGCGCGGGCCCTGCTGCTGCGCTGCACGGGCCAGGCGCCGCTCGGCACGAGCAGCCGCTGGTCGCTCGCCTACCTGCGCATCTGGCTGCGCAGCGGTCTGCTGGAGTCGGCCGGCATCTGGCTCAGCGGCAGCCTGTTCTGGCCCTGGTGGCTGCGGCTCGCCGGCATGCGCATCGGCGGGGACTGCGAGATCAGCACGATCCTCGACGTGCTGCCCGAGCACGTGCAGATCGGTGCCGGCAGTTTCCTCGCCGACGGCATCTACCTCGGGGTGCCGCGGCTGCACGCGGGCACGGTGACCGTGCAGCCGACCGCGCTCGGCGCGAGCACGTTCCTCGGCAACCACGTCGTCGTGCACGGCGGCCAGCGCCTGCCCGACGACCTGCTGCTCGGCGTCAGCACGGTCGCCGACGACGCGCGCATGGCCGGGGGCACCTCGTGGTTCGGCCAGCCGCCGTTCGTGCTGCCGCGCCGCGAAGTGGTCGCCGTCGACCGGTCGCTGACGCACGAGCCGGGGCCCCTGCGCTACGCCAACCGCGTGTTGTGGGAACTGCTGCGCTTCTCGCTGCCGCTCGTGCCGGTGGCCACCGCCATCGCCTGGTGGGAGGTGGTTGCCGCCGCGGCGGCGGCGGCGCCGGCGGCGTTCTGGCTCTTGTGGCTGCCCTTTGCGAGCCTGCTGGCGGGGGCCTTGCTGTGCGGGCTCGTCCTGGGGCTCAAGTGGCTGCTGCTCGGCCGCGTGCGGCCCGGACAGCACGCGCTGTGGTCGTGCTGGGCGAGCCGCTGGGACTTCCTCTACGTGGCGTGGGGCTTCCTGGCGCGGCGCCCGCTCGCCAACCTCGACGGCACGCTGCTGCTCGGCTGCTACGCGCGGTGGATGGGGGCGCGGATCGGCCGCCGCGTCGTGCTCGGCCCCGGCTTCGCGCAGATCGTCGATCCCGACATGCTGCGGCTCGACGACGACAGCACGGTCGAGGCGCTGTTCCAGGCGCACAGCTTCGAGGACCGCGTGCTCAAGATCGACCACGTGCGCATCGGCGAGCGGGCCACGGTGGCGCACGGCGCCGTGCTGCTCTACGGCGCAGAGGTCGGCGCGGCGGCGATCGTCGCGCCGCACAGCGTCGTGATGAAACACGAACACCTGCTGCCCGGCGTCACCTACGAGGGTTCGCCGGCGGCACCGGTGGGCGCGGCGCGCGAGTCCGGAGCGGCGGTCGCGCCGGCGGCGATGGCGCCGGCGGCGAGCGGATCGGAGCCGGCGGCCCCCGCGCGCGATCGCGCGCTCGACGCCGCGCGCGGCCTCGCCGTGCTCGGCATGATCTGGTCGCACTTCGTGCCCGCCGAAGGCGCTGCGACGTGGCTCGACGGCGCCGCGGCCTTCGGTGCCGGACAGGTGGAAGACAAGTCCGCGGCGCTGTTCTGCCTGCTGGCCGGCATGGGGTGGGCCCTGCACGAGCAGCGCAGCACCGCCCGGGGGCGCCCTTGGAGCTACGTGGTGCGCCGCGCGCTGGCGCTGCTCGGGCTCGGCCTGCTGCTCGGGCTCGGCCTGTGGCCGACCGAGATCCTGATGCCGCTCGGCCTGATGTTCGCCGCCACGATCGTGCTGCGGCGCACGGGCACGGCGGCCTGCCTGCTCGCGGCGCTCGCCGTCACCGCGGCGGTGCCGCCCGCCACGCTGTGGCTCGGCCACTTCGCCGAACAGGACTGGCTCGACGACGGTACGCCCAGAATGTGGTCGGACTTCGGCGCCGTGACGCTGCGCTACTTCGTGTTCGACGGCAACTACCCGTTGCTGCCCTGGCTGTGTTTCCCGCTGGTCGGGGCGGCGATGGTCGCGGCCGGCGCGACCGCGGCGCGCTGCGCGCGCTGGCTCGGCCTCGCGTTGCCACTGGCTCTGGCCGCGTCCTTCGCGTGCGGCTGGGCGGCGGACCACGCGGCGGAACTCGGCGAACTGGCCGCGCACCTGCAGAGCACGTGGGTGCCGACGTCGGTGCCGTTCCTCGTGCAGAACCTCGCCGCCGCGGTCGCGCTCGTGGCCGGGCTCCTGTGGTGGCAGGCGCGCGCCGGCATCGGCCGCCGCTGGGAACTCCTGGTGCTGGTCGGCCGTGCGTCGCTGACGCACTACGTGCTGCACCTCGTGCTCGTCTTCGCGCCGCTGCGCATCGGGTGGCCCGGCGCGGACTGGGAATGGTCGATCCGCACGGGCGTGCTGCTGACGCTCGGGTATCTCGCGCTGACCTTGCCGCTGACCTTGCTGTGGTTCCGCCGCCATCGCCGCGGGCCGCTCGAGGCGCTGCTGACGGCATGGTCCGGTCGCGGTTGAGGCCAGCTCCGCGAGCCCTGGCGCCGCGCGGGGATCAGTAGTCGACCGTCGCGCGCACGATGTTGCTCGCGGCGAGGCCGGGCGCCTGCAGGCAGCCGACGTAGTTGACCTGGAACGTGGCGAACTGGAACTCGATCGACAGGCCGACGAACGCCGGGTCGCCCGGCACCGCGAACGGATACGACGCGTAGCCTGCGGTGTTGGCGACGAACAGGCAGGCGACCGGCTGCAGCAGCGTGCAGTAGCCGCAGGTCTGGTGCGCGCCCGCGAAACCGAACAAGAGGAACGGGATCGACAGCGACTGCGCGCCGAACAGTTCGCACCGGAACGTCTGATTGCCGAGCGCGAACGGGCCCGTGCCGACCGCGAGGCCGCCGGGGCCGCAGCCCCCGCCCAGGTCGACGACCGCGCCGCCGGGACCCATGCCGGCGACGAGCTGCAGGCCGACGTTGCTGTCGCCCGTGGTCGCGCTCTGGTCCGCGAACACGCAGAGGCCCTCCGTCGACACCGTCGCGGGATCGCCGTCGCGCCGGCTGATCAGGCGCGGCGCGTGCTCGTAGCGGTAGTTCGTGCCCGGGGTCAGGTCGAGCCGCAGCTCGCCGCCGATCGGCGCACCGCTCGGGCCCAGCGCGCGGAAGTAGACGTCGTCCCAGTAGGCCGCGTTCGGCGCCTGCCCCATGTAGGCGATGCCGAACCTGTCGCCGAGCATCGCGACGTCGACCGCGTAGTCGAGGTCGTTCGGGTAGCGCACGAGGTCGAGCACGCCGCCCTGGCTCGTGATGCCGTTCGGTCCGACGGTGACGAGGCGGCCGCGGACGTCGGTCGCGGACGGGTTGGCAGTCTCCTGTTCCTCCCACGCGACGAGGAAGCGGAAGCCGTCGCCGTCGACGGCGGGCCAACCCGCGTCTTGCGGCGTGTTCTGGATCCAGACGCCGGCACCGATCCGGTTCAGGTCGTGGTCGACGACCTGCGCGCGCACCCGGCCCGGCAGGCCCGGCGGCCGGTCGACCCAGGTCAGCAGGTGCAGGCCGGGCGCGCCGCCCTGTTTGCTGAACGCGGGTTCGGTCGGGTGACCGCCGGCGAGCTGCACGAGCGGCGTCGCGCTGACCTGGAACTGCAGATCGACCGCGATCGTGCAGCCGATCAGGCCGTAGGTGTCGTCGATCCACGCGAGCAGGCAATCGTCGTCGAAGACCGTCGCTTCGCCGCTGAGCACGGGCATCGACACGATCGCGGGGCCGTAGACCGTCCAGACCGTGCTCGCCTGCGCCTGGGTCGGCTCGAACGCGAGCCCGCTGATCGACGAGCCGCCGCTCGTGTAGTTGACCCAGACCATCACGAACAGGCCGGTGCCGGCGATGTTCGTCACGCGCACGGAGTCCTCGTCGCCGGGCTGGTTGACGGCGAAGGCGTAACCGAAGGTCAGGTCGTCGGCGAGGAACACGCTGCCGACCGCGCCGGTCACACCGTTCGCGAAGTACTGGGTCCAGACGACACAGTAGGTGTTGCTGTAGGCGTCGTAGGCGCAGTCCGGGAAGTCGCAGTCCGCGCCCGCGAGCGCCTCGGTGGCCGTGCCGATCAGCGGGTCGAGCACGAGCGGCCAGGCGGCCGTGTCGACGAACGCCCCGGGCAGGCGCAGTTCGTAGCCGCCGTCGACGAGGCGCACGTCGCCGGCGCAGCGGCGCCCGAGCGCGTCGATGCCGGTCACGCCGCCGAGGGTCACGCCGCCGCCGCGCGCGTTGCGCCAGGCGGGGCCGTCGCGCGTGGGCAGCAGGTCGGTCGTCACGCGGCAGCGCACGACGAGGTCGCCGGTGCCGCGCAGCGGGCGGGGGAACGTGAACGTCTGCTCGAGGCCTTCGGGCCGCGTCTCGTAGCGTTCGGCGACGCCGGGCCAGTCGTAGGTGACGCTGCGGCGGTCGTGGTGGCGCACGGGGGCGGCGGTGGCCGGATCGAGCAGCAGGTCCGTGCCGCGCGCGATCGAGCCGAGCTGCAGCTGCCACGGTTCGGCGCGCGGCGCGTGTCTGCCCAGCGCGGGCAGGTACTCGAGGCCGCGTTCGCCGAAGGTCGCGCGGTAGCCGTGCGCGGTGCCGAGCAGGGCGCCGCCGTGCTCCATCACGCCCGCGAACACGCGCGCCGAGACCGGCGCGGAGGTGGTGCTGCGGGCGGGCGCCGGCCGCGGCGACTGCGCCGGTGCCGGGACGGTCGGGGCGCTGGCGGCGAGCAGGCCGAGCACGAGCGGCAGGGTGGTGGACAGGAGGCTGCGCATGGTTCTCCAGACAGGAACCTACCTCGCGGCCGGCCCGCAGGTCGGCGCGCGTCGCGAGCGGCGCGCGCAGCGGCCGCATGGCATCGGCGGCGTGGGCCCGTCCCGGGGCAGCGAAGCCGACGGATCGCCGCGCCGGATCGGCGGCGCGACGGCCGGCGGCGGCCCGCGGCAGGTTCGCCATCTTGTCCCGGATTCCGGGACAGAATCTGGCGATGTTGTCCCTGGATGCGGGACATGTCGGCTCGCCGACCCTACGCCCGTTCCCTACGCTGCGTCGGTGCCCACCGATCCCCTGCTGCCCGCGCTCGGTTTCGCCGTCGGCGGTCCCCTGATCGGCTCGCTGCTGCTGCGCGCGGTGTCGCGGCAGGACCACGCGACCTGGGTCATGGCCCGCGCGCCGGCGCTGCCCGTGCGCACGCTGGCCGTCGGCGACGACGCGTGGCTGCGCGGCAGAGTCGACTGCGAACGGCCGCTCGTCTGCCCGTGGTTCGACGCCGACTGCGTCGCCTACGCGTACCGGCGCGAGCGCAAACACGTCCGGACCACGCGCGACAGGAACGGCAGGACGACGACGCGCACCGAGTGGCGCACCGAACACAGCGAAAGCCGCGCGAGCGACTTCGTGCTCGACGACGGCGACCGCATCCTGGTGCGCGCGGAGGATGCGACGAACGAGGCGCTGCAGAACCTCGACACCGACTACGAGACGGGCTCGCTGCGGCACGCGGCGTCGATCGTCGAACTCGGCGCGGAGCTCAGCGTGCTCGGCGTCAAGCAGGACGACGGCAGCTTCGGCGCCGAGCGCGAGGTGCCGTGCCTGTGGACGCGCGATTCCCGCGAGCAGCGCGTGCGCGGCAGCGCGCGCAGCGAGACGTGGCTGTTCTTCTTCGCCTGCTTCCTCGCCTTCGCGGGCGGTGCCGGTGCGGCGGTCTTCTGGCTGCTGCAGGCCCGCGCGCAGGTCCCGCCGCCGTACTGGGCGCTGCCGTTCGCGATCGGCGCGCTGACCTGGCTGCCGATCTGGTGGGTCGGCGTCTGGAACCGCCTCGTGCGGCTGCGCCAGCAGGTGCACGCGGCGTTCCGGCAGGTCGACGTCGATCTCGCGGTGCGCGCGGGGCTGGTGCCGAACCTCGTCGCGGTGGTGCAGGGCCACGCGGCGCACGAGCGGGGGCTGCTCGAGGCGCTCGCGGCGATCCGCGCGGGGCGCGACGCGCACGGCGCGGCGGCCGGCGAGGCCGCGGCGACCGCGGCGAGCCGCGCGGTGCTGCTGCTGCACGAACGCAACCCGGAGCTGCGTGCCGACGCGCTCTACCGCGACCTGCACGACCGGCTGTGGGCGGTCGAGGAGAAGCTCGCGCACACGCGTCAGCTCTACAACGACGTGGCGACGGAGTGGAACGACCGCGTTGCGCAGTTCCCGCAGGGGCTCGTCGCGCGGCTCATGAAGTGCCGCGAGGCGCCGTTGTTCGAGGGCGACGGGCCGCTGCCGCCGCGGCTCGTGGACTGACGCGCGGCGCGTGGCGCTGGAGCGGAGCCCGGCCTACTTCTTCTTCGCGGCCTTCTTCGTGTAGAGGCCTTCCATCATCACCGTCCAGGCCACGCCGTCCTGCGACGCCTCGATCTTGAACCCGAGCTTGCCGCCGCGCAGGAACGTGTGCGTGTAGCGTGAACGGCCCATCGGGCCCTCGTTCTCCCAGACGATCTGGTTCTTGGTCCACTGGCCCTTGGTCGCGGTGCACGGCATGCCGCCCATCGAGTCGGTCCAGTGCCAGAGGTAGCAGTTCTGCTGCACGTCGTAGCCGAACACGCCGTGTCCGGTGAACGTGACCTTGCCGCCGCGCGACTGCTCGTAGTCCTGCACGAACGCGAAACCGCCGGCGATCGCGCGGGTCTTGTAGCGGCCCTTGGCCTTGCCGCCCTTGGGCTCCCAGTGCGACGGGGGGAACACTTCGTCGCCGGTCCAGTCGCCGGCGAGGGCCGCGAGCTTCTTGTGGAACTTGGTGGGTCTGGGCATCTGCATCGTGTGGGTGCTCCGGGATGGATGGCGGCATCGTGCGCACCGGCCGGTCCGGTGCAAGAGTGCGACAGGTCGCCGCGCGGCATCGGCCACCGGTGCCCATCGCCCTGGCCCGTGCCCCGGCCCCGGTAGCCCCCGCGGAGGTCATCATGCGGTTGCCACTGCTCGCACTCCCGCTCCTCGCGCTGCTCGGCAGCGCGCCGCTCGCCGCGCAGGAACCCGCGCCCGGCCAGGACCCGGTCGCGCGCGCGTTCGCCGAACTGCTGGCGAACCCTCGCGATGCCTACCTGCAGTTCGCCGTGCTGCAGCTCGCGAGCCGAACGGGCGAACTCGGCAAGTACCGCGCGCACGTCGAGCACCTGGCGCGGCGCGAGCAGAGCCCCGACGTCTACCTGTTCGACCTGTTCACGGGAGCGCTGGCCGTGCAGGAGAGCCTGCAGCTCGACCGGCTCACGCGGATTCCGCCAGTGCCTGGCCCGGCCATCGTGCCGATCGACAAGCTCGCGGGGCCGCAGGTCGTGAGCCACCCCTGGCAGCAGCTGCTCGCCGGCCGCCGCCCCGACGTGTCGCCGATGGCGATGCTCGTGCCCGCCGACTTCTGGCTCGCCGAGTTCCCTTCGGTGCAGAAGCTGCTGCAGCTCGCCGACCGCGGCGACGTCTACGGCTCGCACCTGCTGCAGCAGGCCGCGCGCGAGGCGATCGCGCTGGACTTCGGCGAACGGCTGCGCCGGCAGCTCGCGATCG
This sequence comes from Planctomycetota bacterium, assembly GCA_016873195.1. Taxonomy (GTDB): domain Bacteria; phylum Planctomycetota; class UBA1135; order UBA1135; family UBA2386; genus VGXW01. The sequence goes on from VGXW01000015.1 coordinate 25,198, forward strand.
AGACCACGCCGCTGTTGCGCCCGTTCTACGACCAGGTCGTCGAGTCGATCGCACTGACCGGCAGCGACGCCTACCTGCGCGAGGGCACCGACCTGACGCTGCTGTTCCGCCTGCGGCAGCCGGAGCTGTTCCGCGCGCGCATGCAATCGTTCCTCGACGCAGCGAAGCAGCTGCCGGAGGCCGCGACCGCCTGGTTCGAGATCGCCGGCGTGCGCGTCGAGCAGGTCGCCACGTCCGACGGCGCCGTGCGCGTGTTCGCCGCGGATCCGGCCCCCGACCTGCACGTGCGCAGCAACTCGCGGGCGGCGCTCGAGCGCGTGCTCGCCACGGTGGCGGGCACGGCCCCGCGCCTGGGCGACAGCGACGAGATGCGCTACGTGCGCACGCTGCTGCCCGCCGGCGCCCCCGAGGAGGATGGTTTCGTCTACCTGTCGGATGCGTTCGTGCGCCGCATCGTCGGCCCGCAGGTCAAGCTGCAGGAACGGCGGCGCCTCTTGTGCAGCTCCATGCTGCGCATGATCGGCCATGCGGGGCTGCTGCACCGGACCGAACACGGCGAGCCCGCGGCTTCGCTCGCGCTGCTGCAGGCCGCCCGCTGCCTGCCCGAGGGTTTCGGCGAGGGCGCGCTCGGTTGCCCCGAGGGCGGCACCCTGTCGCTCGCCGCCGACGGACTCACGGGCTGCTGCAGCCGGCACGGCCGGCTCGATGCGCTGAGACCGTGCCTCGAGCTCGGCCTCGCGCAGGTGACCGCCCTGGAGGCGACGGTCTACGCGGGCTTCGTGAAGGACTACGAGCAGTACTGGCGCAGCTACTTCGACCCGATCGCCGTGCGGATTGCCGTGGCGCCGGGCCGGCAGCGGATCGAGACCTTGGTGCTGCCGCTGATCGACAACACGATCTACACGCAGCTCGCGCAGCAGCTCGGCGGCGCGCCGGTCGAACTCGGCGACGGGCCGCGGACCGCGGGTACGCTGTTCCAGCTCGCCGGCAAGCCGGCGAAGAAGGCGCTGCAGCAGGCCGTGGCGGAACTGCTGCCGGCGGAGGCCGGGAAACCCGGCGGGGCGCTGCCGCCCGCGGAGCTGCAGGCGCTGTTCGAGCGCGGGCTCGGCGACGAGATCGCGCTGCACGTCGCCGACGCGGCGCCGATGTTCGACTTCAGCCTGCCGCGCTTCTTCGGCGAGATCTACGGCTGGTTCGGTCGGTCGGCCGGCTTCGAGGAGGCCATGGTCGGCTTCCTGGTCGCGGCGCTGAACGCCCCCGTCTACGCGACCGTCGAAGTGCGCGACGCGGCGGTCGTCGATGCGTTCCTGGAGCGGCTCGACGGGCTGCTGGCGTTGCGTGCGCGGCAGCAGCGCGAGGACTGGTGGTGGGAGTTCGAGCTCGACTTCAGCCACCTCGCCGTGGGCGTGCCCGTGCGCTGCGCGCGGGTCGGCTTCTCGGCGCTCGGTTGGCGGCTCTACTGGGCGCGCGTGCGCGACCACGTGGTGATCGCAACGAAGAAGGAGATCGTCGACGAACTCGCGCGCGGCGATGCGGTGCCAGCACCCGCAGCCTCGCCGGCTCCGGCGGCGACCGGGCACGCGCTGCTGCAGCTGCGTCCCGAAGCCTGGCGCGCGGTGCGGCCCGACTACGAACTCGGCTGGGCCGAGAACGCGCGCCGCGCCTGCCTCGACAACCAGGGCCCGGTGCAGAACCTGCTGCGCGTGCTGCCGGCGGAGGTGCGCGGGGACCGCAAGGCCCTCGCGGGCCGGCTCGAAGCGCTGGCGCGCACCGTCTACGGCGGCCGCTTCTACTGCCCCGACGGCGGCGAGTACCTGCCGGACGGCGACGGCCTCCGCTGCAGCGTGCACGGCACGCCGCAGCAGCCGCGCCAGACGCAAGCACCGGCGAAGGACAGCGAGGTGGGCCGCATGCTCGCGGGTTTCCGCGGGCTGCGCGCGACCTTGACGTTCCTGCCCGAAGGGCTGCGTGCGGTGGTCGAGGTCGAGCAGCGCTGAGCGGGCGGCGCGTGCCCGTCGCCGCGCGCCTCCATACCTACCTCGTGCGAGGCAGCCGCCCCGGACTACCGCATCCAGAGCAGCGATGACAGGGAGATGGTCACGATCCGCGGGTCGGGAATCACGACATCGTCGTCGAGGGTCACGAGCAGCCCGAAGGAAGCGTTGTAGACGCTCTTCTCGAGGAACGCGACCAGCCCACGCGTATCGGCCACGGGGTCGATCCGGCGCTGGTACTTGACCTCGATCGGTACGCGGCGTGTGCCGATGGTCAGCACGAAGTCGACCTCGGGCTCGATGCCGCGCGCGGGGAAGTGGGCGACCTCGAGATTGGGCACGGCGGCCAGGTAGTAGCCCAACGCGCTCTCGGCGATCCGACCGGCGAGGACGCTGAGGTGCGGCGACGCGACGAGGGTCTCGGGATCGAGGGGGATGACCTCCTGCAGCCAGCTGGCGCGGAGGGCGTGATCGCAGATGCAGACCTTCGCCGGGGCCTTCTTCTTCTTCAGCCTGAGCTCGAGTGGCTGGATCAGGCGCAGCAGCAGCGTGCCGTCGAGGAACTCGAGGTAGGTGAGGACGCGCGTGTAGCCGATGTCCGCGGCGAGGGCCCTGTTCAGCTCCGGGACGAACACGTTCTGGCCGGGGTTCTGGCCCGCGTAGCGGCAGGCCAGTCGGAACACCTCCTCGAGCAGATGCTCGTCGCGTTTCCTGCCGCGGTGGCCCATGCGCAGGTCATGCCGGATGGCGCGCTGGATGACGGTCTCGTTGAGGTAGCTGGCAACCTCGGGCCAGGTAGTCCCGGGTCTCTCGTGGGCGATCGGATAGCCGCCGCGCTCGGAGAAGTTGCGGAACGCGTTCTGTCTCGGGTGCCGCTCGTCGCGGGCCTTTGCCACCGCCTGCTGCCAGAACTCCAGCCGGGCAAGCTCGCCCATGCCGTTGTCGATCCAGTGCGGCTCGGTGGCCGCGCCGTCGCGCAGCTCCGCGATCTCGCGCAGCAACAGGGGACCGATCGTCAGGGTCTGCACGCGGCCGGCGATGCTGTCCTTGCCGGCATCGATGCGCAGCGAGGAGCTGCCGGTGACGAGGACGCGAACAGTCTGCGTGTCGACGAGGTGTTTGATCTGGGGCGCCCAGTCGGTGAGGTTCTGGACCTCGTCGAACAGGAGGTAGGCGACCTCGCCCTTCTGGGCCATGCGGTTGAAGGTCGATCGCAGGATCGCGGTCGCGAAGCCGCGAGCGATCTGGAGCACGGGCTCTTCCAGGGTCGTGAGGCTCGGCAGCTCGTCGAAGGCAACGTAGAGGACGCGCTCGGGTGCGACACCGTCGGCGAGGAGCTGGGCCATGACCTGCCGGACGAGCACGGTCTTGCCGACGCGGCGAGGGCCGCGCAGGACGATACCTGGCGTGAGGCCGTTCCGGACCTGCTGCATGAGCGCCCGGAAGGGCCAGCGGCGGAAGGTGGGAGTTGCCGGACCGGGGTCGCCGGACCAGTGCGGGTTCATCTGCCGCAGGGTCTCGGCGACGGCGGGCGGGAGCGCGTCGCGGAGCAGATCGACCTGGCTCATGGGCGGGGGATGGGCCAGTATCCGTCAGCCGGCGGGCCGGCGCGATGGGCTGGGGAGAGAAGGGTGGGGAAGTGGGCCTGCTGGCGAGGCTGCTCCCCTGCGCGCAGCATGCGACGCTGACGTTCCGCCCGAAGGGCTGCGCGCGGTTGTCGAGGTCGAGCAGCGCTGAGCGGGCGGCGCGTTCCCGCCGCCGCGCGCCAGGGATCACTTGCCGCGGATCGCCTCGAGGATCGCGCCGGGCCGGTCGAGCCCGTTGCGGTTGGCGACGTCGCGCAGCGTGTCTTCGGCCTTGGCGTCGATCCCCTTCGCCCTCAGCCGCTCGAGCGCTTCGTCGAGGCCGACGCCTTCGTCGGTGCACGCGTCGCGCAGCGTCTTGCGGCCGAAGCCGCCGCGGTTGCCGCCGCCGCCCGCGCCGCCGCGGCTGCCTTCGGCGCCATGTTCCCCGCCACCCGCCGCGCCCGCGGGCGTGCCCTGCACGAGCTCGTGCACGCGCGCCGGAGTCAGCCCGTTGCGTTCCGCGAGCTGTCCGATCACGACACCGTCGTCGGCGTCCTGCACGCCCGCGGCCGCGAGCCGTTCCTTCGCCGCCGCCAGCGGCACGCCGGCCCGGTCGCAGAGTTCGGCGAGGGTCAGTTCCTCGGCGTGGGCGATCGGCGCGCGCTGCGCGGGCTGTTCCCAGCTCCGTCTGAGCCCCTCGCTCCACTGCAGCAGCGTGGAGAACGGCGGCACCTCGGTGCGCACGCCCGCGAAGACGATGATGCAGACCAGCAGTGCGACGGGCCACTCCCAGCGCAGGCGGCGGCCGACGGCCGCGCGGCTCTTGAAGTAGCTCACCAGGGGCCGCCAGTTGAACCAGACGTGCAGCAGTCCACCGATCAGGAACAGCGCGGCGAACACGACGTGCAGGTTGGCCCAATCGTGCTTGGTGAACGAGGCGATGCGCCAGTCGGTCCAGTTGGCGACGCGACCGGGTGGCGCCAGGAACAGGATCGCGCCGCTCGTGACGAGCACGACGAAGCACAGCGCGACCACGACGGAGATGCAGGCGCGCAGGCGGAAGGGCCTCTGCGGGTTGTTCATGGGGGATGCCGGCGACCTGGCGCGGTTCGGCTCGGGAAGGGCGCGCAGCATGGCGCAGGGGAGCCCGCGTTCCGCGACCGTGCAAGGACGTAGCCCGCGCCCGCGCAGTGCGCGACCGACGATGCCGGGCCAGCCGGTGAAGGCCTTGATGCCCCGCACCTCCGTGCACCCGACCCCGGCTGCGGGTAGAACCGCGCCCGTCCCGCCGGTCGCGCCGCCCGCTCCGGCGAGGTGACTGCATGCAGCGCACCCCTCTCCGCACCCTGGCCGCGCTGTTCTTGCGGCTCGGCGCGACGTCGTTCGGCGGGCCCGCCGCGCACACGGCGATGATGCACGACGAGGTCGTGCGCCGCCGGGGCTGGCTCGACGAGCAGCGCTTCCTCGACCTGCTCGGCGCCGCGAACCTGATCCCCGGGCCGACCTCGACGGAGCTCGCGATCCACGTCGGCTACGAACGGGCCGGCTGGCGCGGCCTCTTGGTCGCCGGGCTCTGCTTCCTCTTGCCGGCGGTGCTGCTGACCGGCGCCTTCGCCTGGCTCTACGTCGAGAGCGGCTCGTTGCCGGCCGTGGGTGCGGTCCTGCACGGCTGCAAGCCGGTGGTCGTTGCGGTGGTGCTGCAGGCGATCGCCGGGCTCGCGCCGAAGGCCGCGCGCACGCCGCCGCTGGCGGTGCTCGGGCTGCTGTCGGCCCTGGCGGTGGCGCTCGGCGCGGGCGAACTCTACGTGCTGGCCGGGGCGGGGCTCGCCGCGGTGCTGCTGCGGCGGGGGAGCGGGGCCGCGGTCGCGCTGCCGCTGGGCGGCCATGCGCTGCTGCCGGCGGCCGCCGGGGCCGGCGCGGCCACTGCCGCGGTCACGGCGGTCACGGCGAGCATCGGCGGGATCTTCGTGGTGTTCCTGAAGATCGGCTCGGTGCTGTTCGGCAGCGGCTACGTGCTGCTCGCGTTCCTGCGCGCCGACCTCGTCGAACGGCTCGGCTGGCTCACCGAGGCGCAGCTCGTCGATGCGATCGCGGTGGGGCAGTTCACGCCGGGGCCCGTGTTCTCGACCGCGACGTTCGTCGGCTACCTGCTCGCCGGGGTGCCGGGTGCCGCGGCGGCGACGGCCGGCATCTTCCTGCCCGCGTTCGTGTTCGTCGCGCTGAGCGGGCCGCTGCTGCCGCGCCTGCGTCGTTCGCCGCGCGCGGGCGCCGTGCTCGACGGGGTCAACGTCGCCTCGCTCGCGCTGATGGTCGTCGTCACCGTGCAGCTCGCGCGCGTGGTGTTCGTCGACGTCTTCAGCGTGGTGCTGGGCCTTGTCGCGGCGGTCCTGCTGCTGCGCTGGCGCGTCAACTCGAGCTGGCTCGTGCTCGGGGGGGCCGCGGCCGGCTGGCTGTGGCACGCGCTCGGGCTCGCGGGCTGAGGTGGTGCGGA
>VGXW01000016.1 GCA_016873195.1 Planctomycetota bacterium
CCCCCGAATCGGGAACAGCCTGTGCTGCAGGTTTCTCCTTCGTACGGTTCCAACTCGCCGCCAGGATCGCAAACCGTGACCCACAACTGCGACGGGGAACGCAGCACGGCCCGCACGAACTCCGGGTCACGCATCATCGCGAGCAGGTTGCCGCACGCGATCCACTCTGGCGATGCGCCACACGAGCCGATGCCTGACGTGAACGCGCGCAGCAGCGGTTCCCGGTTCTTCTCTGGTTCGCGCGCCATCAGCACGATCGTCGGTGCCCGTTCGCCCAGGTGCGGTGCCAGTTCCTCGGCGGGCACCACGGCGTCCGTCTGGATCAGGGCATCGAGCAGCGCGAGGGTGGCGCAGCGGTCGGACGTGGCATCGCGCCAAGGCAGCTGGCCCAGGGCCTTGCGCAACGCTGGCACGCAGTCCTGCAGGCGGAACTGGGCGGCTGTGTAGGCGCCCCACGCGACCTCCGCGATGTCCTGTGACTGCAACTGCGCAGTCGTGTTCGTCACCAGTTGTGCGCGCTGCGCGGCGAACCGCTCCCGGGGAGCATCCTGGGCCGCCAGCGCGGTGAGCAGGCCTGCTGCAAGCAGGGGTGTGGACTTCATGCAGTTCGGTCCTTCTGGAAGTTGGCGAGTCGTCGCGACGGCTCTGGCTCCCGAGATCGTAGCGACCTCTCCCCCGGTAGCATGTGCGACCGCGCCGCGCCTCCCCGCACCACCACCATGCCGCACCCTCGCCGCGCGCTCCCGTTCGCCCTCCGTGCTCCCGTCGCCCTGCCCGCCCTCGTCTTCGCCTTCGGCCTCGCCCTCGCCCCGGCCCTCGCGCCGGCCGCATGGACGAACCGCACCCCCGCGATGACCCCAGCACCTACCACGTCGCGCACTGGGAGTTGGCCGTGCCGGTGACCGCGCCCGCGAGCCATGCGCCGTTCGGTGCGGGCTGTGCCGGCAGCGCGGGCACGCCGCAGCTCGCCGCCGCGCCGCGCTCGCTGCCCTTCGTCGGCAATCCGTTCACGGTGCAGCTCACCGGCATCCCGGGCTCGATGTTCAACGCCGCGTTCGTCGTCTCGGGCCTGTCCCGCACCTCGTGGAACGGTCTGCCACTGCCGCACGACCTCACCGCGTGGGGCCTGCCCGGCTGCTCGGCCTGGATCGCGCCCGAGGCGACCGAGTGGCTGCCGAACGTGGGCGGCACCGCGAGCAAGACCTGGAACATCCCGCCGTCGCCGTCGCTGGTCGGCGTCGAGTTCTTCGTGCAGGGCGCGGTGATGGACCCGCCCGCCCATGCCGCGTGGTTCGTGCTGTCGAACGCGGGCACCGTACACGTCGGCCAGGTGTGAGGCTCCGGGCATGCAGGTGCCGATCGCGCTGCCGCTCGAAGAACTCGTGCCGGGGCCCGAACTGTTCGTGCACGCGAGTTCCCTGCACGGCCAGGCCCACGTCGCGCGGGTGCTCGTGCACGCGTTCCGGCTGGTCGCGGCGACGGGCCGGCCGGACGAGGTGCGGCGGCTGTGGGCCGCGGTCTACCTGCACGACCTCGCGCGCACGCACGACGGGCGCTGCCAGCGGCACGGCGAGGACGCGGTGCGGCAGTTCGCGCCGCGGCCGGAACTGCGCGCGCTGTTCGCGCGCGGTGGCGTGGAGGCAGGGGACTACGAACCGATCCACACCGCGGTCGTGTTCCACTCGCGGCCCGACGGGCTCGACCGCAGGCATCCACATTGGCCGCTGCTCGCGCTGCTGAAGGACGCCGACGGGCTCGATCGCGTGCGGCTCGGCGACCTGGATCCGCGCTACCTGCGGCACCCCGAGGCGCGCGGCATGGTCGGCTTCGCCGAGCGGCTGTACGCGGCGACGGACGGGCGCCTGCCGGCGGGGGCGGCGCACTTCCCGGCGCTGTGGGCGGAGGCGGTGCGGCTCGACGCGGACGGGGACTGACGCCTCGCCGCGTCGCGGCGTGCAGAGACTCAGTTGCCGATCGTGATCGCCAGCGCGTCGCTCAGCAGCACCGGGCACGGCGCCGCGACCAGCTCCAGGTACTGGCCCGTGATCAGCACGCCACAGAGGCCCTGGCTCGTCGGCGCCTGGATCGTCACGGTCGCCGAGCCGATCGCGTTGACGACCACGTAGACCGTGACCGGGTTCGGCACGTGCACGGTGCCGAGGCAATTCGGCACGAAGGTGCCGAGCGGCACCGAGGTCGAGCCGAGGCCGAGCGCCATGAAGCCGAGCGCGGCGTTGGGCGTGGCACCGACGACCGTCCAGTCGAGCGGCACACCGAGGTTGCCCGAACTCGAGGTCGTCATCGCCGGGCCGTTGCCGCCGCCGAGGTTCACGACGCTGCCCTGCTGGCCGTTCACGCAGGCGAGGCAGCCCGACACGTTCATCGCGACGATCGCGTAGCCGCCATTGAGATTGGTGCGGTTCTGGAACGCGATCGCCGTCAGAACGCGGCCCGCGTGCGCGCCGAGCGCGATGCTGCGTTCGTTCAGCGACAGGTTCGCGCCGACGCCGCCGAAGTCGGTGCGCTGCGTGCCCAGGAACACGCCGCCGTACCAGTCGCCGCCGCCGATCGTCGCCGTCACCGGCGCGCCGGTCTGGAACGAGAACTCGACGTCGAACGAGCCGCCGCCGTTGCTGATCTGGAACAGCACCGTCGCGCGCGAGCCCGCGTCGAGCAGGATCGGGGCGGCCAGCACGGTCGTCTGCGGCCCCGTCTGGTCGGGATTGGCCAGCCAGCTCGGCTGGATGCCGAAGTCGTCGCCGTCGGGCACGAGGTCGAACGGGCGCAGGCCGTTGTCTACCGTGTTGCGGTTGCCGAGGTGCACGAGGTCGAGCGCGCCGGGCTGCGCGACGATCGCGTAGGGCTGCAGCAGCGGGACGTTCGGCACGCCGCCCTGGAAATCGAGGCCGCGGTCGCTGATCGAGCGGTAGCCGTTCGGCGCGTCGGGCTGCGCGGACTCGCCCGCGTGCACGATGCCGTTGAAGTTGTAGTTCAGCGGGATCTGGTTCACGCGGCGCGTCTGCGGCGGGTACTCGAAGTTGCCGGCGAGGATCGCGTAGCCCGCGTTCAGGTTCGAGCGGCTGCCGAAGGCGATCTGCGTGATCGCCTGACCGACGTGCGCGGAGAGGTCGATGCGGCCCTCGGTGATCGACAGGTTGGCGCCGGGCGCGGCCGAGTCGACGTTCTGCGTGCCGAGGAACGAGCCGCCGAACCAGTCGCCGGCCGACAGCGTCGCCGTATGGGAGCCGCTGCCCGCGAACGTGAAGGTCACCTGGAACGAGCCGCCGCCGTTGCTGATCTGGTAGAGGAAGGTCGCGACCGTCGTGTTCGTGACCGGCACCGGGAACGGCAGCACGGTGACCTGCGGCCCGGTCTGGTCCGGATTGGGCAGCCAGTTCGGCTGGATGCCGATGTCGTCGAAGTCGGGCACGAGGTCGAAGGCCTTGCTGCCGCCGTCGACCGTGTTGCGGTTGCCGACGTGCACGATGTCGAGCAGGCCCGGCGTGCCGACGAGCTGATAGCCCACGAGCAGCGGGTCGTTGGGCACACCGGCCTGGAAGTCGAGGCCGCGGTCGCTGATCGAGCGGTAGCCGTTCGGGTCGTCGGGCAGGCCGCTCTCCCCGGCGTGCACGATGCCGTTGAAGTTGCAGTTCAGCGCGATCGGGATCGTCTGCGCGAGCGCGGGCGCGGCGAACAGGGCCGGGACGAGCAGGTGGGGAAGACGCAGGGTCGGCATGGGGGCCTCGGGGGTAGGGCCTGGTGGGACGCCGTGAAGAGGCGGTGAATCTACGCGATCGGCGGCGCGGCGGCAGGTGGGCGAAGGCCGCAGGCGGCTCAGCCGCGCGCGCTGCGCAGAGCCTCGAGCCAGCCCAGTCCGTGCACCATGTCCGGTTCGAGGTAATGTCCCTCGCTCCACTCGTTCAGCGACGCCACGAGCACCAGCGGGTCGTCGACGCCGACCGGCGAGCGGAAGCCGTGCGCGCGGCGCAGCGCCGCCGCGAAGTGCTCCGGATGCTCCCCCGTCACCACCGGCGACCACGGGTACTTGTCCGGCCGCGTCCCGCCGAAGTCCGCGCCGCGCGGGCTCGCGTCCCAGCCCGGCGCCACCGCCGGCATGTAGGGCAGGCCCGCGCGGTCGGCGAACGACCGCCACTGCCGCGCGCGCCGTTCCGCGCATTCCCGATAGTCCTGCAGGAACGGCCCCTTCCAGTCGGGCAGCAGCACGTAGTGCGTCACGCTGTCGAACCCGACCTCGCGCACGAGCGGCAAGGTCGCCTCGTTCGGCTCGATCGCCGCGAGGTGCAGATCGCGGTGGCCGTGCTCGTGCAGCCAGGCGCGCGCCGCCGCGATCGCCGCGCGCGCGTGCGCGGGCCCGAGTTCGCGCACGAAGAACGTCGAGTCGTAGATCGACAGGTAGCTCCTGCCCGCGACCGTCAGGTAGTTTGGCCGCACGAAGTAGCGCTCGGCGAGCGTGGCGACGAAGCGCACGAAGTCACCGACGTCGGACGGCACGTGCCGTTCCGGATCGACCACCGGCAGGTCCGGGCGCGCGACCGGCAGCACGCGGCGCGGCAGGCGGTTCGCCCACGTGCACGCGAACGGCGCCACGCCGCCGAGCGGGCCGCCCAGGAACCCGCGGTCGAGCCCCAGCTCGAACACGCGCTTGCCGCGGCACCAGAACACGCCGAACACGAAGGCATCGACGCCGTGGTCGCGCGCGAGCTGCAGGCGCCGGCCGAACGCCACCGGGTCCGTGTCGTCGTACTCGCCGAGTTGCGGCACCTTCGGCTGGTGGTGGCCCGCGAAGCGCGGCCGGCAGGCCCGCACGAGCTCCCACTCCGTGAACCCCGGGTGGAACGTCGCGTCCCGCTCCGCGATCGGGTGCCAGCCCGTGTAGACGTAGGCCGCGGTGCGCATGCGGCGCCGGATCGTGGCGGCCGGCGGCCGGGGCGTCCATGGGCGGTCGCGGCCACGCCACCGGTCCCACGCCCCACCTGGGGGCATTCCGGCGCGCGGCCTGTCCCGCCGGCTGGCCCGCGGGACAATGCCGGGCCCGTGGACTCCCGCGACCTGTTCGAGATCCTCGTGCGCGACCACATCGACTCGGTGCGCGCCTTCCTGCTCGCCTCGCTGCGCGACAGCGTCGCCGCGGAGGACGTGCTGCAGGAGACGTTCCTGACCGCGTGGCGGATCCTCGACCGCTACGACCGCATGCTGCCGTTCGGGCCGTGGGTGCGCGGCATCGCCGGCAAGCTGGTGATGAACCACCGCCGCCGGCTCGGGCGCAGCCGCGTCTGTTACTGCGACGAGGACCTGCTCGCGCGCATCGACGAGGGGTTCCAGCGCTTCGCACGGCTCGCGGGCGACACGTTCGACGAGAAGCTCGACGCGCTGCGCGGCTGCCTGCAGCAGCTCAGCGGCCCGCAACGCGAGGCGATCGGGCTGCACTACGAACACGGCCTGCACTGCAAGGAGATCGGCGCGCGGCTCGGCATCGGCTTCGAAGCGGTCAAGAAGCACCTGCAGCGCGGGCGCGCGGCGCTGCAGCGCTGCCTCGACGCACGGCTCGCGGAGCAGGAGGTCGCATGACCGGGGATCGCACGACCGGGGATCGCATGAACGAACGGCCCCGCGATCCCGACCCCCGGCAGCCACCTTCGTGGCGCGACTACGACGACACGCTGGCCGACGGCCCGGCCGCCACGGCGGTGCCGCCCGAGGTGCAGCGCTGGCTCGCCGAGCAGCGGACCGTGCACGGCCTCCTGCGCGCGCTGCACACGGCCGACGCGGCGGCGCGCGAGGCGCGCATCACCGCGCTGCTCGAACGCATCGACGCGCAGCGCGCGGCCGGCGCTCCGGCGCGGCACTGGAGCCTCGTCGCGCTGGCGGGGCTCCTGCTCGCGGCCGCGGCGATCTGGTTCGCGCTGCCCGCGCGCCTGCCGACCGCCGACGCCGCGGTGTCGCGCGCGGTCGCCGAACTGGCGCGCGACGTGAACCGGCGCTTCGGCATCGTGATGACCACCGGCGATCGGTCGGGCAAGGAAGTGATGCGCCACGAGGTCGCGCTGGTGACGCGGCCGGGCCTGCGCTTCCGCGTCGACGGCAAGTTCGCGTTCGCCGGCATGCAAGTCGGCGAGATGCGCCTGGGCTGCGACGGCACCGAGCTGTGGGTCACGCACCTGAACGGCCTGTGGCGCCACGCGGTGCCGGTCGCCGAGCGCGAACGGCTGCTGCAGGGTTTCGGCGACGTGCTCGACCTCGGCTACCTCGACGTGCACGAGCTCGTGCGCCGGCTGCCGGAGGACTTCGACCTGCGCGTCGTCGGGCGCGAAGCCGGCGCGGGCGGCGGCACCGCGCTGCGCATCGCCGCGACCGTGCGCGCCGGCGCGCGGCCGAAGCTGCGGGAGGCCTGGCTCTTGTGCGACGAGGAGACCGGCATGGTCACGCACATCGAGGTGCGCGCCGACTCGATGCTCGGCTACGAGCGGCGGCTGCTGATGGACTACCTCGGCGAGGAGCCGCCAGGGCTCGTCGACTACCGGCGGCCCTGGTGAGCGCGGCGGCGGTGGGCGGGTCCGCGGAAGGGCCGTGATCGCGCCAGGGCGCTGCCTATGATCCGCGCCACGCCCGCGTCGCGATGACCTCGATCGAGCCGCCAACCCTGCAGCACCTGCGCGCCCTGCTGCACGACACCGTGCGGCCGCCGGGCGAACTGGTCGCCGAACTCGCCGAGGCGCGCTGGGACCTGGCCGGCGACGGCGCGCTCGCGCACGAGCTGCTGGCGGCCGAACTGCGCTGGCTCGCGGCGCAGCCGGCCGAGCAGCCCGCGGTCGGGGCGGCCGTCGCGCAGGCGGTGCACGCGGGCCTCGGCGCGCGCGTGCGCGCGTTGGCCGTCGATCCCGGCGGCGATCCCGCCGTGCTGTTCGAACTGGCCGACGCCGAGGTCGAGGCCCGCGCGGCGGGCGACGCCGGACTCGGCGAACTGTGCGCCGCGGCGCTGGCGCGCGGGCTCGCCGCCGCCGGGCGCGGCGAGCGCCTGCGCGACGAGGCGAACGAACGCACGGCGAACCTGCTCGCGTCCGTCGACGGTGCGCCGCTCTTGCGGCAGATCGAACGGCTGCGCCGCAGCGCGGAGCTGCTGCGCGAACTCGGCGCGCGCACGGGTTGCCCGGCCTGCCGCAGGTGCGCGCGGCGCCTGCAGCGCGCCGCGGCCGACCGCGAACAGGCGCGGCGGCTCGAGGGCCTGCTCGGCCGGCGCGGCGTCGCCGCGTTCGAGAACGCGAACTTCGTGCTGCTGCTGCTGGTGCTCGCCGTGCTCGTCGTCGAGGCGACGGTGGCGCTGCCGCCGGGTGCCGCGACCGCGCTGCGCTGGCTCGACGGCCTCGTCTGCGCCTTCTTCGTCGCCGGCTTCGGCCTCGAGTGGGCGCTGCACCCCAGCCGCTTCTCGTGGTTCCTGCGCCGTGCGCCGACCGACCTGCTGCCGGCGCTGCCGTCGGTGCTGCTGCTGCTGCCGGGGGCCGGGCTGCCGGGCGCGGTCGACGACCTGATCGTGCTGCGGCTGCTGCGGCTCCTGCGCGCGACCTGGGCGGTGCGCTACGTGCAGGCGCTGCGGCCGCTGCTGCGCGTGGCGCGGCTCCTGCTGTTCGTCGTGCGCGGCCTCGACGGGCTCGCGCGGCGGTTCGCGCCGCTGCTGAACCGCGAGTTCGTGTTCGTGCCGGCGGCGAGCGACGTGGTCCGCAAGGTCGCCGAGGACGACCGTCGCGACGTGGCCTTCGAGGCGCTGCGCCGCGAACAGGAACTCGCCGCGGCGGTGCCGGCGGACGCGCGGGCGGCGCTGCTGGTGGCCCGCGCCGCGGCCGCCGCGCAGCGCGCGCGCACGCTGCCGGCCGGCACGGCGGTGCGGGCGGGTGCGGCCGGCGGCCCGCGCGACGTGCCGATCGAACGCGCGGTCGAGACCCTGTGGGCGCTGCGGCCGCAGGACCTGGCGCGCTGGCTCGGCCCCGGCGACGTGCTCGCGCTCGACCGCGCGCTGCGCGTGCTGTGCGCGGCGCCGCTGCGCTGGCTGCCGGTGGTGCGGGCGTTCGCCGTGCACCCGCTGCCCGGCACGCCCGAGGAGCGCGTGGTCGCGCTCGCGCGCCGCGCCGCCGAGTGGCTCGCGGGCTTCTACGGCCGGCTGCTGTTCTACGCCGACCTGCACGGCATCGTCACGGGACCGCAGATCCTCGACCGCGTGGCCAGCGCGATGGTCAAGGCGACGCAGCGGCCGGCGGTGCGGCTGCTGCTGTTCGGCGGCCTGTTCCTGCTGGTCGACCAGCTGATCCACGCCGAGTGGCTGAGCCGGCTCCTGAGCCGCATCGTCGCGACGCCGCTGATCGTGCTGGGCAGCATCTGCCTCGTGTTCCTGACCATCGGCCGCTGGCTCAAGCACGTCGCCGGCGAGGCCGCGGACGCCTACCGGATGACCAGCGAGGCGCACTTCCTGTCGCAGCTCGATCGGCTCAAGCTGCCGTTCGAATCCGTCGACCTGCCGTTCCTCGCGCAGCGCGTGTTCGCGGGCGACGTGCCCGCGGCACGGGTCGTGGCGCTGCTGCGCGCGCAGCTCGCGCACGCGCGCACCGGCGTGCCGGTCGACGACCCGGACGCGGCGCCGGCGCTGCGCTCCGCGTGCAGCCGGCTCGCGCTGCTCTACCAGCACTTCCTCGACGGCGCGCCGCTGCACGAGAGCGACGTGAAGACCACCGAGCAGCTGCTCGCGAATCCGTCGCTCGAGAACCTGCGCGCGCGGTGCCTCGGCTTCGGCAAGCGCGACAGGAAGCGGCTGCGCAAGCTGCGGCTCGACGAGGGCTCGCTGTTCGGCGGGCCCTACCTGTGGTTCTCGTTCATCACCGAGAGCGTCGCCGTCGAGGCCGCCAAGCGCATCGACGGCTACAACCGCTTCTGCCTGCCGCTCGACGCGCGCGCGCACGCGACGCCGGCGCAACTCGCCGCGATGCAGGACTGGCTCGTGCGCCGCGCCGACCCGAAGGGTGGCCGCACGCTGCCGGACCGGCGGCAGCGGCCCGCGACCACCGTGACGACCGAGTTCAACGCGCTCGACTTCGTCGCCGCGGACCCGGAGCGCGACCGGCACCTCGGTGCGGTGTTCGGCGCCGAGGTGCTCGCCGTGCTGCAGAAGGACCGCCGCACGATGGTGCGCGAGATCTTCGGCACGCGGCCGGTGCACCGCCTGCCCAGACACCAGCGCAGCTTCAACCCGCTGCGGTTCTACCAGCGGCGGCTGTCGCACGGCCGCGTGCTGCTGGCGCCGCTGCTGCTGGTCTGGCGGTTCCTGCGCTCGATCGGCTGGTTCGTCGCGCGCGTCGCGCAGATCGTGCGCGAGGTCCGCGACCCGGAGCTCGCGATGCTGCGCCGCGAGATCGGCGAGGCGCCGTTCGGCGTCGCGCTGCGCAAGATCCACCGCATGAAGGCGCCGGGCCTGATCGAGGCCGTGCGCATGCGCCTGCAGCTCGATCCGGTCTACTCCGGGGCGGCTCCGGGCTGGACGGCCGGGCTCCACGCCGGTCCGCCGGCCGGGCCGTGCGAGCTCGAGCGCGACCTCGCCTTCCTGCACGTGCACGAGCGCATGGGCGCGGTGCTGCGCGAACGCGCGGCGGCGGTGCGCGGCGCCGTCGCCGAGCTGCACGCAGCGCTCGGCTGGCTGCCGTCGTTCCCGCCCGCGGCCGACGCTGCGGCTCGCGCCGCCGGCGAACTCGCGGCGACCAGCGCCTGGATCGCCGACGCGCAGGACGTGCGCACGCTGCTGTTCGCCGAACGGTGGCGTGCCGACGTGCTGCCGGGGCTGCTGCGGTCGGGCGCGCCGGGCTCGCGCCTCGGCGACCTCTGGCGCGCACTGCGCGCGCGGCTCGGCGATCCGGTGGTCGAGCGCTGGCACCGCGAGCACGGGCGCGACCTGCCGCGGTCGGCGCTGCGCGTGCTGCGGCGGGCCTGGGCGGTCGACCTGCGCGGCATGCGGCGCGTGCTGACCGCCTGGGCGGCCCTGCCCGCGGGCAGTTCGCCGGCCGACACGGCGATCGCGCGGCTGCACGCGTTCCATCGCGACGGGGTGAACGTGCGCGGCGACCTGCTCGCGCTGCGCGCGGTGCAGTCGCTCGCGGTGCTCGACGTGCGCAACCACCGCACGCTGGTGTTCCGCGCCGGCGGTTACGCCGAGGACGGCGAGGACGAACGGCTCGCGACGGGGCTGCCGTGACGGCGCCGGCTCCGTCGCCGCTGTTCGCGCCGCGCGAACGCCGCGTGCTGCTGTGGCTCACGGTCGCGGCCGTGTGCTGGCGGTGGCTGCTCGCGGTGCGGGCGCCGCTGCCGGGCCTCGATGCGTGTGGCGACCTGTGGCTCGCCGAGCAGATCGCGAGCGGCGACTTCGGCGCGCTCGCGCTGGCCTGGTGGCGGCCGTGGTGGGCGCTCGCGGTCGCGGTCCCCGTCGCGGCGGGGGCCGATGCGTTCGCGGCGGCCCAGGTGCTCGGCTGCGTCGCCGGCGGGCTCGCGCTCTGGCCCGCGGCGGTCGCGGCCGAACGGCTGCGCCAGGGGGCGGGGCTGCCCGCGGCGGTGTTCGTGCTCGCGGCCGGCGCGGCGGCGCGCGGGGCGGGGGTCGGATCGTCGCTGCCGTTCGTGGTGCTGCTCGCCGCGGCGGCGCTCGCGTCGTGGACGAAGGGCCGTGCCGTGACGGCGGTCGCCGTGGCCGCGCTCGCGGCGGCGGGCGGCGTGGAACGGCTCGCGCCCGACGACCCGTCCGGACCGTGGGCCGCCTGGGGTTGGCTGCGCAGTGCCTGGTCGCTCGCGGCGCCGTTCGCGGTGCTGTCGGTGCTGCCGCCCCGCCCGCGCCGCATCGCCCTCGTCTGGATCGCGGCGGTGCTCGTGCTCGGGTGGGCCGCCGCCGTGCCGTCCGCCGCCTCCGTGCTCCTGACCTGGAGCCCGGTCGCCTCCGTGCTCGCGGGCGTGGGCCTCGCGCGCCTGCCGTCGCGGCTGCGCGAACTGGCGCTCGTCGCGGCGGTCGCGGTCGACTTCCTCGGGGCCTGGCAGCACCAGGAACCCCGCGCGGCGGTCGCCGAACGGCTGCTCGGCCGCCACCTCCGGGACCGGCTCGGGCCCGCCGACGTGGTCGTCGCCGACCTGCCGCGCGTGCTCTACTTCGCGGGACAGCGGCCGGCCGTGCCCGCGGATGCTGCGGCGCTGCTGCAGGCCGCGCGTGCGCCCGCGGCGGCCTTCGTCGTGCTCGGCACCGGGTTGGCCCGGTCGGCGACGGCGACCGCAGCACTCGCCGCCACGCACGCGCGCTACGACGTGCCGCCTGCGCTGCGGGACCTGGCGGCGGTGGCGCGGCTGCAGGTCTACGCGCGGCGGGAATGACCCCTGGAACTCCCCCGGGTCCGCGTCCTAATCCCCGCCCTCACCCGTTCCGTCGCATCGCGTCTCGTCACCCACCATGAAGCTCCACCTGCTGCTCCCCGTCCTGCTGGCCGCCTTCACCGTCCCCGCCACGCTCGACGCGCCGGCCCCCGCCGGCGACCACGATTGGGCCGTCGACACCGGCCACAGTTCGGTCGTGTTCCGCGTCAAGCACGCGAACGTCGCGAACTTCTACGGCGTGTTCAACGAGATCCGCGGCACGGTCTCGCTGGACCCGCAGGCCCCCGAGAAGGGCGCCGTGTCGCTCGTGATCCCGGTCGCGAGCGTTGCCACGCGCGACGGCAAGCGCGACGACCACCTGAAGGGACCGGACTTCTTCAATGCGAAGGAGAACCCGGACATCACCTTCACGAGCACGAAGATCGGCAAGAAGGGCGACGCGCTCGAGGTCACCGGCGACCTCGAACTCGCCGGCGAGAAGAAGCCCGTCACGATGACCGTGCAGAAGACCGGCGAAGGCGACTTCTACGGCCCACGCGTCGGCTACGAAGCGACCTTCACCATCAAGCGCAGCGAGTTCGGCATGGACTACGGCGTGGCCAGGAACGCGCTCGGCGACGAGGTCACCGTGATGGTCGGCCTCGAATTGGTGAAGCCGAAGAAGTGACGTGAAGCCGAAGAAGTGACGTGGATCTGGTCCCGGTGCTGCAGGGCACGCTGCCGCCGATCGCGGCGGCGCTGCTGCTGGTGAGCCTCGGCGGCGCGCGCCTGCTGCCGCTCGCGGCCGGCCTCGGCCTGCTCGTCGCCTACGGGCTGCTCAAGAGGTGGCCCGACCCGCCGACCGAACTGTGGTTCGCCCCGAACGGCACCGAGTGGCTGCTGTGGTGTCTCGCCGCGGCGGCCGTGCTGGCGCTGCTCGAGCACTTCCGGCTCTGGCGCGGCCGCCTGGCCGCGGGTTCCGCCGTATTGCTCGGCGGGCTCGGCGCGTGGCTCGTGCTGGCGAAGGTCGCGGCCCGCTGGCCCCTGGCCGAAACCCTGCTGCACGTCGGCCTGGGCGGGCTCGTCACGGCGGGCCTCGCGCTGCTGCTGCGCGCGAGCCTGCACCGCGCGCGGCCGGGGCTGCTGCCCGCGATCGCCGTCACGGTCCTGCTGTCGGCCGACGCGGCCCTGCTGGTCGGCTTCGGCGGCAGCGCGCTGCTCGGGCAGCTGTGCGGCGCGCTCGCTGCGGCGGTCGGAGCCGGCCTCGGCACCGCGCTGTGGCGGCGGCCGTTCGCGCTGGGGCCGGGCGACGGCACGTGGCTCGGCATCGCGCACGGGCTGTTCCTGCTCGCGGGCGTGCACCTCGCGTCGTTGCCGTGGCTCGTCGCGGTCTTCGCGGCGGCCGCGCCGGCGCTGCTGCTGGTGCTGCCGGGGCGGACGAAGTAGCGGGGCGACGGCGCGGTTGTGCGGTTGTGCCGCCTTGCCGCGCGCGCGACGATCGGCGCATGCGCAGCGTGCTCACCGCGTGCGTCGTTCTCGCTCTCGCATTCGTTCCCACCATGGCCGCGCGCGCGCAGTCGCCGGTGCCGCCCGACAGCATCGCGCGGCTCTGCGACGTCGCGGGCCTGCCGCTGCTCTGGCCCGGCGTCACGTGCCGGCAGTTCGCGTCGACCGACCCGACGGGGCGCGGCGAGGACCACGGGCACTTCCTGCGGCTCGAGGGCAACAACGCGGTGCTCGCCGAGATGCAGGGCCCTGGCGTGGTCGTGCGGCTGTGGTCGGCGAACGCGCAGGGGCGGATCCGCGTGTTCCTCGACGGCGATGCCGAGCCGCGCATCGACGGGCCGTTCCAGGACCTGTTCACGGGCAAGCTGCCGCCGTTCTGCGAGCCGATCGCGATCCACAAGGGCGGCGGCTGGATCAGCTACTTCCCGATCCCGTATGCGAAGTCGTGCCGCATCGAGGTCGCCGAACTCGAGCGGCCGCGCGACCTCTACTACCAGGTGCAGTACCTGACGTATCCGGCAGGCACGCCGATGCGCACGTTCACGAAGGAACTGCCGCGAAACGAGCAGAAGGCGCTGCAGCGCGTCGTCGCGGCGTGGGACGACGGGCCGACGAACCTGCTGTTCTCGGACCTGTCGCCGCCGACGAGCAATCTGGAACGCGAACTCACGATCCCGCCGGGCGAGGTGCGCTCGATCGAGTGCGAGGGTCCCGCGACGATCGTCTGGCTGGTCGCCTGGATCCTGGACGTGGGCGACGTTCCGCCGGACCCCGCGGCGCTGCGCGGGCTCTTGCTCGAGATCGCCTTCGACGGCGCGCCGCCGACCGTGCGCGCGCCGCTCGCGGCGTTCTTCGGCGGTGGGTTCGGCCGCGAGGGCGCGAACGGCGCCTTGCTCTCGTGGTTCTCGCAGCTCGGCAACTGCACGCTGCCGATGCCCTACCGCAAGCAGGCGCGGATCAGCCTGCGCAACAGCCTGCCGGCCGAGCAGCGGGTCTTCGTGCGGGTGCTGGCGAAGCCCGGCGAACCCGCGGCGAACGCGGGCACGCTGCACGCCGAGTTCCGCTGCACGGACCGCGTCGGCCAGGAGCTCTACGAGTTCGCGCGCATCGCGGGCCCCGGCAAGTACGTCGGCATCACGCAGGCGCTGCAGGGTGTCGGCGATCTGTGGTACCTCGAGGGCAACGAGCAGTTCCTCGTCGACGGCGAGCAGCGGCCGTCGATCCTCGGCACCGGCACGGAGGACTTCTACAACGGCGGCTGGTACTGGAACTCGGGCCCGTTCCAGCTGTCGCTGCACGGGCTGTCGGAGAAGGCCGAGTGGACGACGAACCGCACGGCGCCGTGGCGCATGCAGATGCCCGACGCGGTGCCGTTCGAGAAGAGCCTCGTCGCGCGCATCGAACACGGCTCGCGCAACGAGGTGCGCGACGCGTACTACTCGAGCGTCGCCTACTGGTACGGGCCGCCGCGTCCGGTGCGCGAGGTGCCCGACGAGGAACTGTGCCTGCCGCGCCTGTGGGTCGTGCGGCCGAAGGGTTTTCAGCCGGCGGCGGCGCTGCGCTGGGAGCACGAGCCGGCCGTGGTCTGGCAGACGTGGGAGCAGGTCACCGCGGTCTGCCGCGGGCTCGACCGGCCGCTGTTCCAGGCGTTCCCGGTCAGCTACGTCGTGGCCGACGGCCCGGCGATCGACCCGCGGCTCGCCGTGCTGGCGCCGGGCAAGGAGCCGCGGACCTACCGGGCGCACGTGACGGTGCCGTACGCAGACCGGTTCGCGATCCAGCTGCGCGGCCGGCTGCTGAGTTCGCTCAGCGCGGTGGTCGTCGGCGGCGAACGCATCCAGGCGGGGACCGTGGGCCCGCCGATCCCGGACGCGCCGGAACAGCTCGAGATCCACCCACGGCCGCTGGCGGCCGGCGAGCACGAGATCGCCTTCCTGGTGGCGGCGGGCAACGGCCCTGCGCCCGCGATCGACTCGCTGCGACTCGTGCCGCAGGCGCCGTTCGTGCGCACATGGTGGGTGGGGCCGCCGGTGCGCGCGCGCGCGGGTGGCACGGTCGAGGACACGATGCCCGAGGAGAAGGTGTTCCTCGCCGGCGACTTCGATCCGGCCGCGGCCGGCTGGAAGAGAGTGAGCGCCGACGGCGACGGGCTCGACCTCAACCGGGCCGTATCGCCGGAGGCGCCGATGCTCGCCTACCTGTGCGTGTTCGTGCACTCACCGGTCGCGCGCGCGGCGCGGGCCCTGCTCGGCAGCGACGACGGCGTGCGCGTGTGGGCGAACGGCGAACTGGTGTGGTCGCATGCGATCCACCGGCCGATGAGCCCGGACCAGGACGAGTTCGACGTGCCGCTGCGCGCGGGCTGGAACCGGCTCGTGCTCAAGGTCAAGAACGACGACGGCGGCTACGGGGTGATGCTGCGGCTCTTGGATCCGGACGGGGCGCTGCGCGTTCTGCACGAGATGTCGGAACGGTAGACGCTGCGGCTGGCGCGGTGGCAAGGCCGGTGCCGGCGCAGGCTGCGGCGAGAAGCTGCTGCGGCCTGCTCCGGCGCATCGTCGAGCCGCCCTGGAGACCCACTGCGGGTCCGGCGATTGCGCACCGCTGCGGCACGCGCGACGATCCGCGCATGCGCAGCACACCCGACTCCATCCGGCCCGGCGTGCCGAGCGACGCGGTTCGGCCCGAAGCGCCCGACGTCGGTGCCGCCGGTGCGGGCACGGGCCGGCAGTGGGCCGCCGGCCCTGCCACCCGTAGCCAGCCGCCCATGCGCGCCAGTTCCCTGCTCACCCCCGTCCTGCTGGCCGGGTTCGCCGGCACTCTGCTCGCCCAGTGCAGCGACCCACCGGTCCCCGCCGGCGGCTTTCCGGTGACGACCGTCGCCGACCAGCTCGTCACCTACACGGACTCCTACCGCACGCGCGCCGACGTGCGGTTCCCGACCCCACCGCCGGGTCCGTGCGGCTGGCCGCTGCTGGTCGCGGTGCACGGCTTCCCGGCAAACAAGTCGGGCCCGATCGCCGATCTCGCTGCCGACTTCGCCGCGCGCGGTTACTGCGTGGTTGCCTACGACGTGCGCGGTCAGGGTTCGGCCGTCGCGCTGAACCCGGGCCGCGGCACGACGCTGATGGCGCTCGCCGAGTGGATCGACATGTTCGAGATCATGGAGTGGACGGCGGCTCTGCTCCCGGGCCGCGTCGACCTCGCGCGCATCGGCGTGTTCGGCATCAGCCAGGGTGGCGCGCACGCGTGGGCCGCCGCCGCGTGGTCGGGGCGCACGCCGCCGCCGAATCCGCGCCGCAGCGCGCCCTTCCCGCCGGTGCGCGCGGTGGCGCCCGGCGTGATGGTGCCGAGCCACACCGACGCCGCCACGCTCGACGGCACCGCGTTCGTCAGGTCGTGGGCCAACCTCGCCTACCTCACGGGCTCGCCGACCGTCGCGCTCGACCCGGCCTTCCAGGCGACGATGCAGAGCCACGTGCTCGCCGACGACCCGGCCGGCATGTTGGCCTGGATGCGCGCCGATCCGGGCCGCGACTTCCAATCGCTGCTGCCCTCGTCGACGACCGCGGTGTTCGCGACGATGGCCTGGCTCGACGAGACGATGAACGCCAACCGCTCCGTGCAGGCGCTCGCCGGCATGAACGCGGCGGCCGGCCGCCGTTGTTACCTGACGACCGGCAATCACGGCACGCCGAGCAACGGCTACGAAGCGGCGCGCAGCGACGCGCTGCGGAGCGCGTGGTTCGAGCGCTTCCTGAAGCACGGCCCCGAGCCCGTCGAACTCGGGCCGCCGGTGACGACTGCGTGCCTGCCCGCGACGCGCACCGACTACCTGTCGAGCACCTCGCTGTGGCGGCACCGCGCCGACGAGCAGTTCACGCCGCTCGCGGCCACGGTGGCCACGTTCCACCTGCGCCAGGGCGGCGCGCTCTCGGCCGCGGCCCCGACCACCAGCGAGCCGCCGGATTCCGTGCAGCACACGGTGCCGCCGGGCTACGACCTCGCCGCGTGGCGCGCCGACGGCGCCGGCCAGAACGTCGCGCTGGCGCTCACGCGCATGCCGCTCTCGCGCCATCAGTACACGACGGCGCCGTTCGCCGTCGCGACCGAGATCGCCGGCATCCCGGAGCTCCACCTCGAGGTGACGCCGTTCCAGCCCCGCTTCCTGCTCGCCGCGCGGCTCGAGGTGGTGCCGGCCGCCGGCACCCCGCAACTGCTCGCCGTCGGCGGGATCGGTGTGCGTCAGCCCGGCGGTCCGGTGCCGGCGACCGTCCGGATCGAACTCGGCGCGACCGCGTGCGTGGTGCCGGCCGGCGCGCAGCTGCGCCTGTCGGTGCAGAACCACTACCTGACGATGGCGGCGGCGACCGAGACGTTCCGCTACATGCCGTGCTTCGTCGGTTCGCGCGTCGACGTCGAGCATCGGCCCGGCGCGTCGTCGCGGCTGCTGCTGCCGCTGCGCGCCGAACCGGCCCTCGACGTGACGACCGCGGCGACGCAGATCGCCCTCGCGGCGCCGGCGCCGATCGCGTTCACCGTGCGCAGTTCGCCCGCGCGCGCCGGCGGCATCTACTGGATCCTCGGCTCGCTGCTCGGCCAGGGACCGCCGATGGTCTGGCCCGGCGGCGTGCGGCTCTACCTGCTTTCCGATGCCCTGACCGCGTCGCTGATCGGGGCCGCCGGCAACCCGATGCTGCCGGGGTTCGTCGGCGCGCTCGATCCGGAGGGGGAAGGCACGGCGACGCTGCTGCTCGGCCCGCTCGCGCCGCTGCCGCCCGCGCTGGCCGGCTGGCGCGTGCACCTGGCACCGCTCGCGCTGCACGCGGGCGCGACGCTGGCCGGCGCGCCGCTCGAACTCGAGTTCCGGTGAAGGGGGCCGCGGGTCGGCGGCTGCGGACCAACCGGCAATCCCGGTCGCGCCCTCTGACGCGCGCACTCGAATCGGCGGACGACGTGGACGAAGACGACTGGCGCGCCGCTTCTTCCGCGGCGGGTCCGCCGGCCGAAGTACCCGCTGCGGTCGCGAGACAGGGCACTCCCGTGCCGAGCCCGGACAGTTCGTTGCTCCACCGCGGTTCGCCGGTGGCCGGGTCGAGGGCATGGGTGTAACCGTCGACCGAGGCGAACAGCGTGTCGCCGTCCAGCAGCAGGGCGACGCAGCCGGTGCCGCGCGGCGAGCAGGTTGGGGGCGCGGGAGCTTCCGGTGCCCGGCGGGGTGGTGGGGAGGCTCCGGGTGGCCTGGCGCCACGTCTCAAGTTGGTATCTCGTAGTAACTTGACGAGATGTGTTCAGATTCAAAATTGAATCTTGAATCTGAACACCGATACGCTTGCCACCGTGATCCCCCGTGTGCTCGAGCAACTGGCGCGCGACCGCTTCGCCAGATACCCGGTCCTGACGATCACCGGCCCTCGCCAGTCGGGCAAGACCACCCTGTGCCGGCAGGCCTTCCCGCAGCTCGCCTGGCACAACCTCGAAGACCCGGGCACCCGGGAGCGCGCGCTGCTCGACCCGCGGGCGTTCCTGCTTGCCTCGCCCGGGGGTGCGCTGATCGACGAGGTGCAGCGGGCCCCGGATCTGCTGTCGGCGATGCAGGTGCTGGTCGACGAGACCGGGGAGAACTCACGCTTCGTGCTGTCCGGATCGCACAACCTGCAGCTCGCGCAGGCGATTTCGCAGTCGCTGGCCGGGCGAACCACGGTGCTGGAACTGCTGCCGCCAGCGCTCGACGAGCTCTGGCTCTTCCCCGGCGCCCCGCGGTCGCTCGACGACGTGCTGCTGGCCGGGGCCTATCCGCGCATCCACGACCGGCAGTTGCCGCCCGCGGAGTATCTCGCCGACTACGTGCGCACCTACGTCGAGCGCGACGTGCGGCTGCTGACGAACGTCCGCGACCTCGGCACGTTCCAGACGTTCCTGCGGCTCTGCGCGGGACACTCCGGACGGCAGCTCAACCTCTCCGCGCTGGCGTCCGATTGCGGCATCTCGCAGCCGACGGCGAAAGCCTGGCTCTCGGTGCTCGAGACGAGCTACCTCGTGGTGCAGGTGAAGCCGTGGTTCCGCAACCTGGGCAAGCGGCTCGGCAAGGCGCCGAAGCTCCACTTCCTCGACAGCGGCCTCTGCTGCTGGTTGCTCGGCATCCGCACGCGCGAACAGATCGAGGCGCATCCGCTGCGCGGCGCGGTGTTCGAGACCTGGGTCGTGAGCGAGATCCTGAAGGCGCGGTGGAACCGCGGCGTCGCCGAGCCGCTGCACTGCTTCCACGAACTCGGCCGCCGCGAGGTCGATCTCGTCGTCGAGTCACCGGGGCGCACGGTGCTGGTCGAGATCAAGGTCGGTGGGCGCGTCGCACCGGATGCGACGGCCGTGCTCGACGACGTGGCCGCGCGGTGGGCGCAGCACCCGCAGCACGCGGGGACGATCGAACGGGTCGTGGTCTACGGGGGCGAAGTGCGCGAAGAGCGGCAGGGCGTGCAGTTGCTGCCGTGGGCGCAGATCGCGCAGTTCGAGTGGTGGTGACGGAGGCCGCGGGGCTGGCGCCAACGTCGTCGCGTCGGCGTCGGATTGCCTGACCGGATCCTCGTACGGGACCAAGGCAGCGAGGCGTTGAAGGGGAAGGTCTCGCACCGATGGAGACCATGCCGTCGAGCCGTCGGACCGCCCCGCCCGCACCGGTATGCTTGCCCGGGCCACCCTCCCCGGACCCGCCATGCGCCCACTCGCCGCCCTCTCCGGCTTCGCCTTCACCGCGACCCTGCTGCTCGCCCAGGCCGCCGACCCCGCCGCCCCCGCGCGACCCCCTCGCGCCGCCGAACCGTTCCCCGCGCTCGAGGCGCGCCTCGGCGGCCACTGGCTCGCGCAGTGGAACCCGGCCACGGGCACGCCGTGCACGATCTACGGCACCGGACTGCGTCTGCTCGACTGGCGCGAGAACTCGCTGCCCGAAGCGCGCCGCCACGCCCGCCGGCTGCTCGCCGAACAGACCGACCTGCTCCAACTCGGCGACTCCGAATTCCGCGAGAGCATCGGCGCGCGCATGGGCCGCTCGTGGTCGTTCGTGTTCGACCAGTACTTCCACGGCCTGCCGTGCATCGGCGGCCGCGCCGACGTGCGCGTGAACGGCACCGGCGTGGTCGCGATGTTCGGCAGCACGGCCTGGCCCGTGCCCGCCGACTTCGACTGCGTGCCGCGGATCGACGAAGGCACCGCCGAAGCGACCGCGTGGCTGCAGGTGGCCGGCACGCCCGCCGCGGCCCGCGAGAGGCGGCCGAACCGCCTCGTGATCTGGGGCGACGTCGCAGCGAACAAGCGAGCCCAGTTCTTCCTCGCGTGGGAGATCCCCGTGTCGGCCGTCGATGCCGGCGGCGACGGGCCGATCGGCCGCGTCTACGTCGACGCGCGCAGCGGCGCCGTGCTGCACTACGCGAACGACAAGCACGAATGCGGGCTGCCTGGCTGCACGGGCGGTCACGGCCGCGACAGCCGGCCCGCGCAGCTCGCCGCCCCCGTGCCGACGACGGTCACCGTGATGGCGTGGACGCGCACGGGCCTGTCGGCGACCGCCGCACCGACGAACGTGCCCGCGCCCGGCCTCGACGTGCAGGTCGCGGGCCTCGGCACCTACACCACCGACCAGCACGGCCGGTTCACGATCGACATCAGTTCCCCCGTGACCGTCTCGGCCGGCCCACTCGACGGCGTGCACACGAGCGCGATTCTCGACCCGACCAATCAGGGCCCGACCGCGAGCGTCGTGGTGTCGCCCGGCGTGCCCGCCGTGCTGCAGATCTTCGGCAGCGGCCTGTCGCCGGAGCAGGCGGCGCACACGAACACCTACCACTGGGTGCACCGCGGCAACGAATGGGCCCGCTCGGTGCTCGGCAACTCGCCCGAACTCGCGCTCGCCGACCAGTGCGTGCCGTCGGTCAACACGAGCGGCTCCTGCAACGCCTGGTACTTCAACAACACGATCAACTTCTATCCCACGGCCGGCGGCTGCAACAACACGGCGTTCTCGACGGTCGTGCTGCACGAATGGGGGCACGGCCTCGACGACCGCTACGGCGGCATCAGCAACAACAACGGCGACGGCCTGTCCGAGGGCTGGGCGGACATCATCGCGATGTACCCCGTCGACGACCCCGTCGTCGGCCTCGACTTCTGGAACGGCGGCTACATCCGCCACGGCATGAACAACACGATGTACGGCACGCAATGGCAGGTGCACGCGGCCGGCCAGGTCTGGATGGGTTTTGCGTGGCGCCTGCGCGAGAACCTGCGTGCCTCGGTCGGCACCGCCAGTGCGATCGCGATCAGCGACGATATCGTGCTCGGCTCGATCGTCGCCGACGCGAACGACCAGCAGCAGGCCGTGGTCGAGGTGTTCGTCGCCGACGACGACGACGGAATTCTCGCCAACGGTGTGCCGCACTATGCCGAACTCAGCGCCGCGGCGATCGCCAAGGGCCTGCCCTACCCGCAGATCCAGGTCGCATGGGTCAACCACGCGCGGCTGCTCGACACCACGGTGGCCTTGACGCCGCGGCTGGTGACCGCGCAGACCGGGCTCGTCGCGGGCGGCAGCATCACGCAGGTGCGGCTCGTCTACCGCCACAACGGTGGTGCTCCGCAAACGCGGGTGATGGTGCCGACCGGCAATCCGGGCGAGTACCGCGCGCTCCTGCCCGGGATCGGCAGCGGCCAGGTCGTCTACCACATCGAGGCGACGCACAGCAGCGGCAGCGTCGTGCGCACGCCGGGCACCGGCGAGCACCGCTACGTGGTCGCGCCGGTGCCCGTCGGCCCGTTCACCGGCTTCTACGCCGAGAACTTCGACGGCGGCGCGCCGGGCTGGACGCACGGCGCGATCGCGGGCGCCGACGAGTGGAACGTCGGCGCGCCGGCCGGCGCGTCGGGCAGTTCGTTCGGCATCGCGTGGAGCGATCCATCGTCCGCGTGGAGCGGCCCGAACGTCGCCGGCACCGACCTCGGCGGCAGCTTCGGCAACGGCAGCTACGAGGCGAACGCCTACCAGTACCTGCGCGCGCCGCTGTTCGACTGCAGCAACCTGCGCGGCCTGCACGTGCGCTTCCGCCGCTGGCTCACCTGCGAGGAGGGGCAATACGACAAGGCGATGCTGCTCGTGAACGGCGACGTCGTCTGGCAGAACCCCGAGTTCGGCGCGTTCGTCGACACGAGCTGGCAATGGGTCGAGTACGCGATCCCGATGGCCGACGGCAATCCGGCGGTGCAGATCGAGTTCGCGCTGTCTTCGGATGCCGGCCTCGAACTCGGCGGCTGGAACGTCGACGACTTCGAACTCGGCACGCGCGCGACGGCGCCGCTGCCCGCGACGCTGCGCTGGCTGCCGGAACAGGCTGGCGGCAGCACGCCGACCTCGATCACGGTGACCACGCCGGCGCAGCAGATCTTCGCGGTCGGCATCAGCGACAGCCCCGGCCCGACCACGATCGGCAACCTGCCGCCGCTGTCGATCGGCAGCAACATGCTGACGTTCTCGGCCTTCACCGATGGCAGCGGCTTCTACCAGGTGGCGATCCCGCCGTTCCCGGGCGCGCCCGCCACGGGGATGCTGTGGTACTGCCAGGTGGTCACGATCGACCAGGCGGGCACGTTCCAGCTCAGCAACCAGCACCTCGTGCTGTTCACGCAGTGAGGGGCGCGCCGCGCGCGTGCAACAGGAACTCGTGCCGAAGGCGGCCGTGCTGCGGCAGAACGGCCGCGATCGGCGCTGTCTGCGGCAGACCGGGTTGGTGCGTATCGCCGTGCACTTCGCGGTGGGCAAGGGGCGTCGCGGCGAAGACCGACGAGCAGTGGCTCAGTGATCGGTGACCTGGCTGGGGAAGCGCTCTTGCCCGCTGAACCGCTGCGCGATACACCCGTTGGCGAGTCGGAGGCCCGCATGAGGACGTTTGCAATCGTCGTCCCGTTCCTGCTCGCACTGCCGATCGCCGCCCAACGCGAACTGCTCGACGACCTGCCGGCCGACGCTGACGCCTGGACGTTCCGGCACCTCGGTCCGGAGTTCGACCCGGTGCCGCTGCCCGGCGACGGATCGGTGACGGGGCTCGCGCGCATAGGCGAGGCGGTATGGCTCGGCCGCGGTGATCGGCTCTGGCGCGTGTCGCTGCCGGGTTGGCAGGTCCGGCACTCCGTCGAGGCGCCTGCGGGGCTGCGTGGGCTGTGCGCCGGCCCGCGCTTCGTCTACGCGTTGGTCGAAGACGGGATCGCGATCCTCGACCCGATCGCCGGCCGCGCGGTCGGCACGATCGAGTGCGCCGAGGCGCCGCGCGCCTCTGTGATCGGCTGGCACGAGGGGCGGCTGCTGGTGGGCACGAAGGACCGCATCCTCGCGCGCGACGGCAAGGCCGGCGAGTGGGTGGAGGTCTACCCGCCAGGCCGGAGACAGCTGCAGTGGCTGGTCAGCGCCGGCGGCTCGCTGTGGGGCGGCACGCGGGCGGGCCTCGTGCGCGTCGGCGGCGAGCCCGCGGCCGACGCCGTGAAGTGGAGCGAACGCAGCTGGCCCTGGGTCGTGCTGGCGAGCGCGGCGGTCGAACTCGACGGCCGGTTGCTGTTCGTCGCCGACACCGACGGCGGCGAGGATCGCAAGCTGTCGGTCGCCGGCCTGCTGTCGCCGGTGCGCCGGCCTGCCGACGAGCCGGGGGAACGGCTCACGGCCAGCGTCCTGCAGACCGGGGAGAAGCCGAGGTTCGAAATCGGCCCGAAGCCGCTGGCGTCGATCGACCTGTGCCGGCTCGAGCTGGAGCGCCTCGCCGCCGATCCGCAGACGATCGTGCGCCGGCCCGACGGCTCTACCGGGGTGCTGCCCGTGGTGATCAAGGCCTATCCGAACGTGCGGGTCAGGGACCTCGCATCGTTCTGGGACGCGATCACGGCGGCCGGCTTCGACCAGGTGTGCTGCCCGCCCGTGGAGGCCTGGGTGCTCGCGGAACGACAGCGCAGGGCAGTGCAGGAGCGGGAGCGCATGCCGGGGCGGGCGGGGAAGTGAGAGGTGGAAGCAGGTGCCGGGTGCCGTTCCCGACTACCATTGCTGCCGACCCCTTCCCGGAGCGCTTGCATGATCCGCCCACCCGGTTCCCTGTCCGCGTTCCTCGTGCTCGCGGTCGGCGCGACCACCCTCCCCGCGCAGACCCGCGACCCGAGCCTCGCGCCGCCCGTGCGCCTCGAGGCCGGCGGCAAGGTCATCGACATGCCGAAGGTCGGCCACGCTGCGCCGTTCGTCGGCGACTTCGACGGCGACGGCAAGCAGGATCTGCTCGTCGGTGAGTTCGACGGCGGCTACCTGTGGATCTTCAGGAACACCGGCACCAACGCAGCGCCCGCGCTGGCCGCCGGCACGAAGTTCCAGGGCGGTCGGCCCGAGGGCACCGTGCCGACCGGTTGATGCGTCGGCTTCGGTCCCCAGTTGGTGGACCTCGACGGCGACGGCGACCTCGACATCCTCTCGGGCTCGTGGCCCGGCGAACTGTTCTTCTTCCGGCGCGGCGCCGACGGCAGCTTCGCGACGCCGGTCGAGCTGCAGGACGAGAACGGCGCCTACATCAACATCGGCGGCGGCATCCACGAGACCGACGACGAGATCCTGATCACGGGCAACGCCGGCTTCGTCGAGGAGCAGGGCAAGACCTTCGCCGTCTACCACGGCAAACGCATCGCCTGCGACGGCAACAAGGAGGTCGCGATCACGGGCACCGCGTCGGCGGTGCACGCCTGCGACTGGGACGCGGACGGCGATCTCGACCTGCTCGTCGGCCAAAGCGGCGGCGACGTGTATCTGATCCCGAACCTCGGCAGCGCGAAGGAGTGGCGGTTCGGCCGCCACCAGAACCTGCGCGCCGGCCCGGAGCCGCTGCACGTCGAGGGCGACGCCGGCCCGTTCGCCTGCGACTGGGACGGCGATGGCGACCTCGACCTCCTGGTCGGCGACGGGCACGGCACGGTGTCGCTGTTCGTCAACGGGGGCACACGGGCCGAGCCGCAGCTCACCGCGGCGCAGGTGCTCGTGCCGGGCACGGGTTGGCGCGAGCAGTCGCCGGTGGCGCCCGAGCCGGGAGTGCGCGTCAAGGTGTGCGCTGCGGACTGGAACGGCGACGGCAAGCTCGACCTGCTGGTCGGCGACCGTGCGTCCCTGAAGCCCGATCTGCCCGAGCCGACGGACGAGCAGAAGAAAGCCCACGACGAAGCGCGCGCGGAGCTCGAGGAGCTCTACGAGCGCTACGGTGAACTGCGCGACAAGCTGGACGGCAGGCAGCGCGTCAGGGACGAGGCCGAGCGCGCCAAGGTGCGGGAGGAACTCGGCAGGCTGCGCGCCCGCATGGACGAACTGCGCGCCAGCCTGCCGCCCGACGAGGAGAATCACGGCTGGATCTGGTTCTTCGCGCGCCGGTAGCCCGCGTTCTCCGGCCGGTTCGAAAGCACGGGACCTGGGGTCTCCCCGCGCCGCCCCGTCAGCGACCGAGGCTCGTCAGCACGACGCCGGCGACGATCACGCCGCCGCCGAGCAGCTGCAGCGCGCCGAGCCGATCGCCGAGCGTCCACCAGCCGCAGAGCGCGGCGAACAGCGGCTGCAGCGCGAACAGCAGCGCCAGGTGCGTCGAGGGCACCTTGTGCTGCACCTTGGTCTGCACACCGATGCCGAGTGCTGTCGCGAGCACGCCGAGGTAGAGCAGCTGGAACCACAGCCACGGCGAGAAGGCCGCGGTGGGTGTCCCTGCGGCGGCGAAGCGGCCCTGCAGCAGCGCCGCGGCCGTCGCGGCGAGGCCGACGATCGTGAGCTGCCACAGACAGAACGCAGCGGCCGGCGCGTTGCGGCCGTAACGCGACACGAGCAGGATGTGGCCCGCGTAGGCGATCGACGAACCGACCTGCAGCGCGATGCCGCGCGGCGTGTCGTGCGGCGCGCCGGGGTCCGCTGGAGCGCCGGCCGGCCAGCACAACAGCACCATGCCGCACAGTCCGAGCAGCAGCCCGAGCACCGCGCGTGGGCCGAGCCGCGTGCCGAACCACAGGGAACCGCCGACCGCGACGAGCAGCACGATGATGCCGGCCAGGAACCCGCCCATCGACGACGAGGTCTCGTTCATGCCGACGGTCTGCAGCAGGTAGCCGACCGACAGCACCGAGCCGGCGACGAGCCCCGGCCCGCGCGTCGCGCGCAGCTGCTCGCGCACCGGCCCGCACAGGAACGGCAACAGGCACAGCACCGCGATCCAGAACCGCACCGCGATCACCGGGAACGGCGCCAGCGCACCCAGCGCGGCCTTCACCGCGGCGTAGCTGCCGCCCCAGATCGCGATCATCGCGAGCATCAGCAGATGCGGGGCGAAGCGGCCGGCCATCGGGGCGAGCAGGATAGGGGCGCTGCGTCCCCGCGCCAGCGCCGGGACGTCCGGGCAGGAATGCCGGCTGGCTCGCGGCAGGCCGGGCGCTAGCGTAGTCGCGCGCGTGAAGAGCCCCCTGCTGCGATTGCTGCGCCTGCACGACGCGGCGCCCGCCGAGCGCCGGGCGACCCTGTGGACCGCGGTCGCGTTCTTCTGCGTGCTGTTCGCGTACTACCTGCTGCGGCCGCTGCGCGAGAACGTCGGCTACGCGTTCGGCGAGTCGCGCATGCTGGGGCTCTACGTGCTGACGTTCGTGCTGACGATGGCGCTCTACGTGCCCTACCTCGCGCTCGTGCAGCGGCTGCCGTCGCACCGCTTCCTGCCCTACGCGCTGCACGGGTTCGCCGCGAGTTTCGTGCTGCTGGCGGTCGCCTTCGTGGGCGGCGCGAAGAACCTCGGCGCGCTCGACTGGTCGAGCTGGCGCGGCTGCGGACTCGCGTTCTTCTACTCGTGGGTCTCGGCCTTCACCGTCTGCGGCGTCACGCTGATCTGGGTGCACGCGGTCGAGTGGTTCACGACCGCGCAGGGCAAGCGGCTGTTCGGGCTCGTCGCGGTCGGCGGCACGCTCGGCCAGATGCTGGGCTCGCGCGCATCGAAGCTGTTCGCCGACTGGAGCTACCCGAGCATGCTGGGCCTCGGCGCGCTGGGCGTCGAGATCGCCGTGGGCGCCTGGTTCCTGTCGCTGCGGGCCTGCCGCGCGATGGCCGCCGCGCGCGGCGGCGCGCCGGCTCCACCGCCCGGTGGGCCGTCGCTGCTGCAGGGGCTGCTGCGCGTGGCGAAGAACCCGTACCTGCGCGGCATCGCGCTGTTCGTGCTGGTCTCGAGCATCACGGCGACGACGTTCTACTACCAGCGCATCGCGCTGGTGGGTGCGCAGCTGCCCGGCGAAACCGCGCGACGGTCGCTCGAGGCCGACATCAACTTCTGGCAGGGCGTGACGGCGCTGTGCCTGCAGCTGTTCCTGACCAGCCGCGCGCTGCTCGCGCTCGGCGTCGGCGTGGTGCTGTGCATGATGCCGGCCGCGAGCTTCGTCGGCCTGACGCTGTACGGCCTCTGGCCCGTCGTCCTGCTCTATGCCGTCGTCGAGGTGCTGCGCCGCATGCTGCAGTTCGCCTTCGACAAGCCTGGGCGCGAGGTCGTCTACACGGTGCTCGACCGGCAGGACAAGTACGCGGCGAAGGCGGTCATCGACACGGCCGTGCTGCGGCTCGGCGACGTCGTGGGGGCGCTGTTCAACCACGCGCTCGTGTCGCTGCGCGTCGGCGGGCTCGGCGTGGTCGGCGTCGCCGCGCCGCTGCTCGCCGCGTGGGCCGGCGTGGGGCTGTGGCTCGGGCGGCGGTGCCGCCAGCACGAACGGGAACGCGGGCCGGGCGCGTGAGGTCCGGGCCGGCGCGGCGA
The DNA here is from genome assembly GCA_016873195.1 of Planctomycetota bacterium. GTDB lineage: Bacteria > Planctomycetota > UBA1135 > UBA1135 > UBA2386 > VGXW01. The sequence goes on from VGXW01000016.1 coordinate 27,711, forward strand.
CGAGGGCCACGCCGCCCCGCGGCTACCGGCCAGCGCCCACCTCGTAGCGCAGCCACCGGCACTCGATCGGGCCGTTGCGCACCGGGTGCTTCTGGCTGCTGCGCAGCCCGAGCCAGCGCGTGAGTTCCGGATTGCCGCACAGCACGTAGGCCACCGCCCCTTCGCACTGCGTGTGCAGGAACCCGCCGAGCGTGCGCCAGCTCGCCTCGAGCGACACCGGGTCGCTCTGCAGCCGGTCGCCGTAGGGCGGGTTCGTCACCACGAGGCCCGGCCGCACCGGCGGCACGTAGTCGGCCGCGTCGCCGTGCCACAGCTCGATGCGGTCCGCGAGCCCCGCCGCCGCGATCGCCTGCCGCGCGATCGCGATCGCCCCGGGGTGGCGGTCGTTGCCGCACAGCCTGCCGAGCCGCCCGGCGCCGCGCGCAGCGCGCGCCTCGGCCGCGTCGTAGATGCGCCGCCAGCTGTCGAGGTCGGCGTCGCGCCACTTCTCGAACGCGAAGCTGCGGCCGAGCCCCGGCGCGCGGTCGGTCGCGAGCCACGCGGCCTCGATCAGGAACGTCGCCGAGCCGCACATCGGATCGCACAGGGGCGCCCGGCGGTCCCAGCCCGCCAGCAGCAGGAGCCCCGCCGCGGTCGCCTCGTTCAGCGGGCTCTTGTGCTGGATCTCGCGGTAGCCGCGCTTGTGCAGCGGCTCGCCGCCGAGTTCGCGGTAGAGGATCGCCTCGTCGCCGTGCAGCACGAGCTTCAGCGGCAGGTCGGGCCGGTCGCGCGCGACGTCGGGGCGCACGCCGGTGCGGGCGCGGAACTGGTCGCAGATCGCGTCCTTCGTCACGAGCACGGGGAAGCGCGTGTCGTTGGCGAAGCTGTCCTTGACCGCGCCGTCGATCGCGAGCGTCTGTCGCGCGGTGATGCTCTGCGACCAGTCGACGCTGCCGGCGAGCGCGTAGAGGTCGTCGCGGCCGCGCACGGTGCCGCGCGCGAGTTCCTGCTGCACGCGCACGGCCGAGCGCAGCCACAGGCAGGCCGCGTAACCGAGCGCCAGGTCGCCCGTGAACGCGCAGGCGCCGCGGCGCACCTGCAGGTCGGCGGCGCCGAGCCCGCGCAGTTCGTCGGCGAGCACCTGCTCGAGGCCGAGCGTGCAGGCGGCGTAGAAGACGGCCACGTCAGGAACCCAGCGCCGCGGTCGGCACGGGCGCGGGGCCGGGGTGGGCGCGGAGCGGCGGCGGGAGGAAGGCCACGCCGGGATGGTAGGGCGGGGGCGCGGCCGTGCCACCGTGCGCAGCCCCCGGCAGGCCCATCCATGCGGCGAAGGTGGCGGCTCCGGGTTGCCGTGGTACCCGGCGTGGACGCGGTCGCTGGGGACGGCCGGCATGCTGGCCGCCTGGCTGGTTGACGTGCAGAGTGCATGCACGCAGACTTCATGCATGGTCAAGACGATCCAGGTGCGAAGCGTGCCGCAGGGCGTCCACCGGCGTCTGTGTTCCCTGGCCGCGCGGGCCGGCAAGTCCCTCTCGGAGTTCCTGCTGGGCGAACTGACCGACCTGGCGGCGCTGCCGACGCCCGAGGAGATGCGTGAGCGGCTGCGCTCGCGCAAGCCGGTCGAGTTGGCCGAGTCGGCCACGGCGGCGATCCGCAAGGCACGCGACTCCGCATGATCGTCATCGACGCCTCGGCCATGGCCGAGATCCTGCTGCGGACCCGGATCGGGGCGCGGGTCGAGGACCGGGCCCTCGCCGCGCGGCGCCGGCACGCGCCGCACCGCTGCTCGACCGCGTGCTGGAACTCCGCGGCAACCTGTCCGCCTACGACGCCGTCTACGTCGCGCTGGCCGAGGCCCTCGGCGCCACGCTGGTGACCTGCGACGCGGCGCTGTCGGCCGCGCCCGGGGTCCGGACCGAAGTGGAGCTGTTCGCGTAGTGCGCGCCTGCCGCGACCGCCGCGGCGCTGCGCGAGGCGGTCGAGCAGTTCATGCCCTCTACGCAGAGCCTCGAACGCGAGCTGCAGGAGATCGCCGCGATCATCGAGTGCACCGACCGGCAGTTCCTGCCGCCGCCGGCGCTGCAGCGCATCGAGCAGGCCGGCGGCCGCGCGCGGCTGCAGCAGCGGCTCACCGCGATCGCGCGGCTGCCGC
>VGXW01000017.1 GCA_016873195.1 Planctomycetota bacterium
CCCCGGGACCACGCGGACCTCCGCGACCGGCAACTGCGCGAGGGCCGCCGCGCAGAGCCGCACGTGGGTCCGGTGGGGGGGATCGAACGCCCCGCCGAGCACCGCGACCCCCGGGCGTTCGCCCCGTGCGCTGCCCAAAGAAGCCTGGTCCGTCATCTGCGCTGCGGAGCCTACCGACCCCCCCGGGCAGGCGGGCGGGCAACTTGCCGGAAAACGGGTTGCGCGGGCATTTCCGGGTCGCTAGGGTTCCGCCGGTTCGCGCTCTCTCCCCGGCGCGGAGTCCCAGAACAGACCCTTCCCCGCACGAACATGCGCAAGCTCGCCCTCGTCGTCCTCCTGCTGCCCCTCGGTGCCTGCTGGTCCTCCGGAGTCACCGCGGAGCAGGAGAAGCGCGGCATCCGGAGCGTCTCCTCGCTGAGCAGCGAGTACGAGCGCGACGCCTTCTTCACGCGGCTGCGCCAGCGCAGCGACGGCCGGAACAACGCCTGGGGCCGCGACTTCGCCCGCATCCAGGACTTCTTCGACCGGCACTTCTGGAACTACGACGCGAACGACCCCTACGTCAACTACCCGTCGGACACGACCAAGCTCGAGCACCTCGGGCGGTTCGGCCTGACGACCTTGACCAGCGTGCCGGGCGTCGACGAGATCACGACGCGGCTCTGATCTGGCGCGCCGCTGCGTAGCGACACGCCCGGGGTGCGGGCGGCAGCACGATGGTCGAGCTGCAGCCAGCGGCCGAGCAGCCAGAGGCACGGTGCGCGCGCGCTCAGGCGCGCCTGCCGTAGACGCCGAGCATGCGGCGCCGCGGCGCCGGCTCCGGCAGGTCGTAGGTCAGCACGCGTTCGCGCCGCAGCGGCCCGAGGCGGGCCGGCGGCCGGGCCTCGGCATCGAGCCACAGGACGAGGTGCCCGCCGGGCCGCAGCAGCGGGCCGGCCAGCTGCGCGACCGGTCCGGGCTCACCGACCGCGCGCACGACGACCGCGTCGAACGCGTGCCGCAGGTCGGGCCGCAGTGCCGGCGCCTGCGCGGCGTCGAGCTGCAGCGTCTCGACCTCGCTCCAGCCCGCCTGCACGAGGCAGCTGCCGATCGCGCGCACCTTCTTGCCGGTGCGGTCCAGCAGCACGACCGAGCTGCCGGGGTGCAGCGCCGCGACGCACACGCCCGGGAAGCCGTTGCCGGAGCCGAGGTCGAGCACGTGGTGCGGCCGCAGGCCGGCGCGCGCGAATCCGAGACCGTCGAGCACGTGCAGCACGACGGCCGCCTCGCGGTCGCGGACCGCCGTCAGGTTGAGCTGCTCGTTCAGCGCGAGCATCGCGTCGAGGTAGGCGAGCAGCAGCGCTGCGCGGTCCGCGCGGAGGTCGGCGCCGAGCGTCGCGGCGGCGCGCACGAGGGCGGGCGCATCGGTGGGGGCGATCACGGCTCCGATCTTGGCGCGGCGCGGGCCGCAGTCAAACCAGCGGGTCCTCGACCTGCGGCACGGGATCGGCGGGAGCCGGGGGCCGGCTGCGGCGTCGGCGCAGCAGCCAGAGCAGGAGGCAGGCGAGCAGCGGGCCGGCGAGGGCCGCGGTCGCGACGATGCGCCAGCTGCGTTCGGGCCGGACGAGCAGGTCGACGAGGCCGAGGCCGAGCAGCAGCGCGAGCCCGGTGCCGAGGCCGTGCCACACCGTGCGGCCGAAGTCATGCAGCCGCAGGCCCAGGATCGGCAGCGCGTGCGCCACCGAGAACCACAGGGCCGTGGCGATCGCGGTGTTCGCGGCGACCGCGAACCCGATCGCGCCGCCGTAGAGCGCGCCCGGGATGCCGAGTCCGTAGATGGCGAGGCAGCGGAAGAACTGCGCCTTGCGGTCCCACTGCGGTTCGCCGACCGCCCAGAACAGCGGGCCGACGACCGAGGTCAGGCCGGCGAGGCCGCCGTGCAGCGCGAGCAGCCCGAACAGGCCGGGGATCGCCACGTACTTGGCGCCGAACACGACGCTCGGCAGGGCATCGCCGCACCACGCCATCGCCACGGTCAGCGGCGTGCCGACGAGCAGGAACGCGTGCACGGCCTCGGACCACGCGACGGCCAGCCGCGCCCGGTCGTTCTTGAGCTGGGCGTAGGCCGGGATCGCCACCGGCGCCAGCACGCGCAGGAACACGTCCTCGGGCAGCCGCGTGATGCGCGCGGCGCCGTCGAACACCGCGACCGCACCGGTGCCCGCGACCTTGCCGAGCACGAACGGCGGCGCCGTGAAGATCATCAGCAGCAGGAACGGCTGGCCGGCGGCGTTCTTGTTGTAGTGGAACAGTTCGCGCAGCGCGGTGCGGTCCAGGTGGAAGCGGAGCCCGTGCGGGGCCACGAAGTAGCTCGTCGCGCTGCGCAGGGCCGTGGCCAGCAGGTGGCCGAGCGCGAGCGCCCAGACGCTGCGCAGCAGCAGCGCCAGCAGCAGGGTGCCGCCGACGCCGAGCACCGCGGCGACGAAGTCGCCGAACGCGACGCGGCGGAAGTCGAGGCCCTTCATGCGCACGGCGCGCGCCGGGCTCTGCAGCGCGTCGACGAGGCCGTTGCCGGCGAGCGCGAGGAACAGGCCCGGCAGCCAGTAGCGCGCGTCGATCGCGGGGTCGCCGAAGAACCAGGCCAGCGGCCAGGCCAGCGCGCACAGCAGCGAACTGATGACGACGCTGCGCAGCACGCGGACCGTGAACACCGTGTCGAGGTAGCGGCGCTCGGCGCCGCGGTCGCTCCAGATCTGCGTCTGCTCGCCGACGAACGTCGTCAGCGACTCGACGATGCCGATGCCCGACAGCACGATCACGAACAGGCCGAGGTCCCGGTCGTCGAGCAGGCGCCACAGCGCGACCGGCCCGAGGAACTGCACGATCCGCTGGCCGCCGACGCCGAGGAACATCCAGAACAGGCTCTGGACCGTCCGCCGCCGCAGATCGCCGGCCGGCTGGCTCACGGGTGCGCCGGTGCCGGGCGGGAGGTCGGCGAACCACCGCGCACGAACACGCGGTGCCAGGATTCGAGCACGAGCAGCGAATGCACGGTCAGCGCATTCTGCTGCAGCGCCGCCGCCGAGGCGAGCAATCCCTGCAGCCACGCGGGCGGGAAGAAACCGGCGGCGAAGCCGGCGCGGTCGAGCAGCCGCTCGCGCACCTGCGGCAGATTCCGCTCGGCGAGCCACTGCGGCACCGAGTTGGGGAAACCGTGCTTCCTGCGCGTCGCGACGTCCGCGGGCAGGTGCCGCGCGGCCAGCGCCCGCAGCAGCAGCTTGTTGCCGTCGCGGCCGCCGAACTTGTGCCGGCCGTGCACCGCCATCGCGAACTCGGCGAGCCGGTGGTCGAGGAACGGCACGCGTCCCTCGATCGAGGCTCCCATCGTCGTGCGGTCGAGCAGGCTCAAGAGCTGGTGCGGCAGGTAGGTCTGCGCGTCGGCGCAGAGCTGTCGGTTGCGCGGATCGAGCCAGGCCGCCTCGCGGAAGCGTTCGGCGAGTTCGGCCACGGCATCGCACCGCGTCACTGCTGCCAGCGCCGCGCGGTCGGCCGGCGTCAGGTGCGTCATCGCGTGCGCGTGCCACGGCAGGCGGTCGCGGCCGAACGCGCGCATCGCCGCGCGGACCTCGGGCGGGCGCCGCACGCCGGTCGCCCTGGCCGCGACGGCGTCGCCGAGCACGTGCGCGAGCAGCCGGTAGGCGGTCGCGCGCGCGGACTGGCGGTAGTGCCCGTAGCCCGCGAACAGTTCGTCGGCGCCGCTGCCGGCCAGCAGCACCTTGACGTGGTCCGCCGCGGCGCGCGCGACCAGCAGGGCCGGGTAGAAGGCCGGGTCGGCGACCGGTTCGTCGTTGTAGAACGTCGTGCGGTCGAGTTCGGCGAGGAAGTCGCCGTCGGCCGCGGTGATCACGACCTGCTCGATGCCGAGCCGCCCGGCGACCTGCCGCGCGCACGCGAGTTCGCCGGGGTCCGTGCTCGGGAAGACGATCGTATAGGCGCGCACGTGCGCGTCGCCGCGGTGCGCGTAGTGGGCGATCAGGCTCGAGTCGAGGCCGCCCGACAGGCTGATGCCGATCGGCACGTCCGCCATCAGCTGCAGCTTCGTCGCGTCCGCGAGCAGCGCGTCGAGTTCGTCGAGCGCATCGTCCGGCCGGCCGGGGCGCGGCGCCGACAGGCTCCACCAGCGTTCGCGCCGCGGCGCGCGGCCGCGCTCGAGCACGAGCCGTTCGCCGGGCAGCAGCTTCTCGACGCCGCGGCACAGGGTCGCCCGGCCGGGCACGTAGAACAGCTCGAGGAACGGCACGACCTGGGCCGGGTCGACCGCTGCCGGCACCAGCCCGCTCGCGAACAGCGCCTTCGGTTCGCTGCCGAACACCACCGCGCCGGGGGTGACCGCGAAGCAGATCGGCTTGATGCCGAGCCGGTCGCGGTAGAGCCGGCAGCTGCCGTCGCGCGCGTCGAACACGCAGATCGCGAACATGCCGTTGCACAGTTCGACGAACCCGGGGCCGTAGCGTTCGTAGAGGTGCGGCAGCACGGCGGCGTCGCTGCCGTGCCGGATGTCGACGCCGTGCTCGGCGCGCAGTTTCGCGCGCAGCTCCAGGTGGTTGTAGATCTCGCCGTTGAAGAACACCTGGATCGAACCGTCGGCGTTGCGCACCGGCTGGTCGCCGGTCACGAGATCGACGATCGCGAGCCGCCGGAACGAGGCCGCGGCGAACGGCAGCGCGAGCTCGTTCTGCGCGTCGGGGCCGCGGTGCGCGATCGAGCGGGCCATCGCGTGCACGCGCGCGTCGAGTCCGCCGGGACCGCCGGACGTCTGCAGCAGGTAGATGCCGGCGAAGCCGCACATGGGGCGCGGATCCTATCGGTGCGGGGATCGCGGCGTCTCCACCGAAGCCGCGAGCGCGGCCAGCAGCGCGCCGTCGCCGGCGTCCGGCGGCAGCCAGACGATCTCGGGCAGCCGCCGCAGCCAGGTCGTCTGCCGCCGGATCAGCTGGTGCGTGTTGCGCCGGATCCGGTTGCGCAGTTCGGTGCGGTCCTTGTAGCGGCCGCGCAGGAAGTCGCGGCACTCGGCGTAGCCGATCGCCGAGCCCGAGGTCGCGGAGAAACCGCCGCTCCGCTCGATCGCCTCGGTCTCCTCGAGCAGGCCGTGGTCGAGCATCCACCCGGTGCGCGCCTTGACGCGCCCTTGCAGTTCCTCGCGGTCGCGCAGCACGGCGACGATGCGGCACGCGCGTCGCCAGCCGGCCTGCGCGAAGTGGTGCTGCTGGCTGCTGATCGTGCGTCCGGTCAGCGCGAGCACCTCGAGCGCGCGCACGAGCCGGCGGCGGTCGCGGCGGTGGATGCGCGACGCCGCCTCCGGGTCGGCCCGCTGCAACTCGGCGAACAGGCAGCCGGGCTCGCGGTCCTCGCGCGCCTCGAGCGCCGCGCGCAGCGCCGGGTCGGCGGCCGGCCCCTGCAGCATGCCCTTGAAGAACGCCATCAGGTAGAGCGGCGTGCCGCCGACGAACAGCGCGCTGCCGCCGCGCCGCTGCACGTCCTGCAGCGCCGCGTCCGCGGCCTCGCACCAGCGCGCCGTGTCGAACGTGTCGCTCGGCTCGACCAGGTCGATCAGGTGGTGCCGCACGCGCGCGCGATCCGCCGCGTCCGGCTTGGCGGTGCCGACGTCCATGCGCCGGTAGACGGCCATCGAGTCCATCGACAGGATCTCGAGCCCGCGCCGCGCGGCGAACTCGAGCGCGAGCGCGGTCTTGCCCGACGCGGTCGGGCCGGTGACGACCCACAGGGGCGGGCAGGCGGGTGTGGCGCTCACGGACGGGAGGAAGTTAGCGCCTCCGGCTTTGCACGTCGCGCACCGGGCCCTTACCCTGCCGCGCCCCCGGTTCGCCATGCTCGCGTTCGTCTCCGACATCCACAGCAACCTCGAGGCGCTCGTCGCCTGCCTGCAGGAGATCGATCGCCTGCAGGGCAAGCGCATCGTCTGCCTCGGCGACGTGATCGGCTACGGGCCACAGCCGCGCGAGACGCTGCGCCTGGTCATGCAGCGCTGCGAGTTCTCGCTGCTCGGCAACCACGAGCAGGGCGCGATGTTCTACGCGTCCGACTTCAACCCGCGCGCGCGCGCCGCGATCGACTGGACGCGCGACCAGCTGAGCCGCCGCGACCAGCCGCGCGAGGAGAACATGAAGTTCTGGAACTACCTCGACGGCATGAAGCAGGAGCACCGCGAGGGGCAGCTGCTGCTCGTGCACGGCTCGCCGCGCGATCCGGTGCGCGAGTACCTGGTGCCGCGCGACGCGTCCGACCGCGCGAAGATGGACGAGTGCTTCGCGAGGATGGGCGACGCGAAGCTGTGCTTCGTCGGCCACAGCCACGTGCCCGGCGTCTACCCGAAGTCCGGCGGCTTCCTGCTGCCGTCCGAGATCGGCTGGCAGTGGCAGGTCACCGAACCGGCGATCGTCAACATCGGCTCGGTCGGCCAGCCGCGCGACGGCGATGCGCGCGCGTCGTTCGTCACCTACGAGGGCGGCACGGGCAACGGGGGCCTCGTGCGCTTCCACCGGGTCGCCTACGACGTGCAGGCGACGGTGGCCAGGATCCGTGCGGTCCCCGAACTGCCCGACTACCTGGCCGAACGCCTGCTGCAGGGCCGGTGACCCCCGGGCCGCGCGCCGGCGCAGCGCCGGGGCGCTCCACGAGATTCCGCGATGGCGAAGACGATCCAGTCCTTCCTGCTGGCCTTCCTGCCGAGCGCGCTCGCCGCGCTGCCCGGCCCGAGCCTCTGCGCGCAGAACGAGGGCGCGGGCCCGCCGGCGGCCGCGCCGCGCGCGCAGGACCCGCCGCCCGGCGACGTCGGCGTGCTGCGCGAGTTCGGCGCGCCGGGCCAACCCGGCGGCTTCCGCGCGCGCTTCAGCAGGCTCGGCGGCGGGCTCGTCTGGCTGCAGGCGACCGACCACTACAGGAGCATCGAGGCGAAGGGCCGCGCGGCGCACACGCCGGACGACTACCTGCTGCTGAGCTCGCCGGGATCGTGGCGGGCGAGCGACGGCTCGGCCGACCTGGCGCTGCGGCTCGTCGGCAAGAGCGCCGACACGCGCTTTCTGCCGGATCTCGGCACCGCGCCGTGGACCTACACCGAACTGCCGGACGGCGTCGTGCAGTTCGGATTGCAGTCGGGCACCGGCCTCGAACTGGTGAAGACCCTGCGCCACGGGGCGGGCCAGCGCGGCTTCGTGCTCGAGATCGCGCTGCGCAACCTCGACACCGAACCCGGCGGCCGGATCGCGTTCGAACTGCTCGGCGTGCCGCTCGTGAACCCGGCCGAGTCGACGCTGATCGGCAACTCGTCGACCGCGATCGCCGCCCCGACCGAGGGCGAGGCCGTGCACGTCGGCCCCGCGGCCGGCAGGGTGCAGACGCTGACCACGGACCTGCCGCGGCTGTCGTTCGCGGGCACCACGAACCGCTTCTTCGGCTCGTTCCTCTACCCGCGCGACCCCGCGTCGGCGCAGGCGCTGACCGGGCTCTACGTCGACACGGCGCCGAACGTCGCCGACCCGGACACGCAGACCAACGCCCACACCGCGACGCGCATGCGCTACGGCCTGTCGCTCGCGGTGCCCGAACGCGGCGCGGCGACGGTGGTGGGGTTCGGCCTCTACCTCGGCCCGAAGGCCTATCCCGTGTTCGCGACGCTGGCCGCGCCGGAGCGCTTCGCGCCGATCCTCGACGTCGACCTGAACCCGCCGTGCTGCTACATCGAGGTGCCCGGCGGCCGGCCGATGGCCAAACTGCTGCTGCAACTGCTCGGCTGGTTCCACGCCGTCGTCGGCAACTGGGGCGTCGCGATCATCATGCTGACCGTGCTGGTGCGCGGCCTGCTGGCGCCGCTGAACTTCCACATGCAGAAGTCGATGCGCGCCTACAGCAAGCGCATGGCGGTGCTGAAGCCGAAGCTCGACGAACTCAAGGAGCGCTACAGCGACGACCCGAAGGCCTACCAGCAGGCGATGATCCAGCTGCAGCGCGAGCACAAGCTGATGCCGCCGATCGGCGGCTGCCTGCCGATCTTCCTGACGATGCCGATCTACATCGGCCTGTTCACGGCGCTGCGCACCGCCTACGAACTGCGCCAGCAGCCGTTCATGCTCTGGGTCACCGACCTGAGCCGCGCCGACCAGCTGTTCGCGCTGCCGTTCTGGCCGCACTGGCTGAACCTGCTGCCGCTGGTCTGGATCGCGCTCTACCTGTTCATGGTGTTCCGCCAGCCGCTGACGACCGACCCGCAGCAGCGGCAGATGCAGCAGATGACGCGCTACATGCCGCTCTTGTTCGGCTTCATGCTCTACGGCTACGCCTCGGCGCTGCTGGTCTACATGGTGACGTCGATGCTGTGGTCGCTGGTCGAGGCCGCGGTCACCAAGAAGATCCTCGGCCCGGTCGACCCGAGCGTCGCCGCGATGACGCCGACGCCGATGTGAACCGTCCCGCGCGGCCGACCGCCGCGCGGCTCACGCCGGCAGCACGAAGTCCAGGCGCAGCGAGCCGTCGGGCTGCACGCGCGCGGTGGCCTGGCCGCCGTGGCCGAGCACGACCGTCTGCGCGACGAACAGGTCGAGGCCGTGGCCGTGGCCGCGCAGGATGCGGCTCGGGTAGTAGGGCTCGAAGGTGCGCGGCAGCCGCCAGGCCACGAGCCCGCCGCCGCTCGCGACGAGGCGCAGCCGGGCGCCACGCTCGATCGGCTCGAGCGCGAGCGAAGCCGCGGCGCCGAGCGACCGCACGGCGTCCCGGAAGCGCACGACCGCCTCGAGCGCGGCGCGCAGCTGCTCGCGGTCGCCCGGCACCACGCAGGTGCCCGACCCCGGCAGTTCGGCCGACGCGTCGGTGCCGGCGGCCAGCGCCTCGCCGAGCATGGCACCGAGGTCGAGCGGATCGTGCCGGCGCGGGCCGTTGGCCGCCTGCGACAAGAGGCGCAGGCGGTCGACCGAGGCCTGGATGCGCAGGAGGCCGTCGAGCGCGCTGCGGACCTGGTCGCGGCGGTCGCGTTCGCGGGCCGGATCGCAGCCGGCGTGCAGCAGCTGCAGGTGGCCGGCGACGAACTGCAGCGGGTTGTTGATCTCGTCGGCGATGCCGTGCGCGAGGTCGACGAACACGTCCGCGCGCGGCCGGTTGCTGCCGAGCAGCGCCTGCTCGACGACCGCCGCGAGCTGGCCTGGCTTGCCGGGGAACACGAGCAGCTGGGCCCCGAGCCGCCGCGCGGCCGGCACCATCGCGAGCTCGCGATCGGGGACGGCGACGAGCACGACGCCGAGCGAGGGCCACAAGCTGCGCAAGAGCCGCAGCGCGCCGATCGACTCGGGGACGTCGTCGGACAGCGCCGCGACCAGCAGGTCCGGCTGGAAGCGCGTCAGCGCCTCGGTGTCGCCGTAGAGCCCCTGGAACTGGCGCACCTCGGGCTGCAGCGGCAAGCCGCGCAGATCGCCCAGCAGCGGCTCGGGCGCGGGCCCGACCACGGCGATGCGGACAGCGCGTTCCATGATGCGAAGGCCTAGGGGATCGGGAGCCGGAGCCTGAAGCGGTGGACGAGGCACGGTATCCGGGAGCCGATCCGGTGTCACCGTGCCTGCCGCGAGCGCCCGCGGCACGAGCCCGGGCAGCTCCAGCGGGCGGCGCGGGCCGGTCGATACCGGCGCGGTGACCGGGGAAGCGGACGAGCGGTGCGGCGGCAGCGAACCCGAGCGCGGAAGCGACGGCGCCACTGGGGCTTCGCCGTCGCGGCTCCACGCCGTGTCGGGTCCGGCTGCCGCGGCGGATCCCGCGCCCGCCCCGCGGCTGTGGCGCGAGTGGAAGGGCCTGACGGTGGCGGACCTGCTGCGGACCGAGATCGCCGAGCGGTTGCCGGGCCAGGTGCGCTCGGCGCTGCACCACCTGCAGCGCGGCGACCTGCGCGCCGCCGAGGCGGCGCTGCCCGGCGAGTTCGCGAAGGTGTTGCCGGGCCCGGGCCGCCGCCGCGCCGCGCGCGCCCGGCGGCTCGGCGCGCTCGCCGCCGCCGTCGCGGCTGCGGCGGCGCTCGCCGCGTGGTGGTGGCCGTGAGCGGGCGCGGCGCCGGATTCGCGCGAGAGAAGACTCGCCTGGGCGCGGGCCTTTGCGCACACTGCGGAGGCCGATGGTGAGCCGAGCTGCCGAACGAGCCGATGCCGAGAACGATGCGCCGCCGATCGCGCCGCCGGGCGAACCGGTCGTGCAGCTCAGCGTGGTCGTGCCGATCTACAACGAGCGCGACAACGTGGGGCCGCTGCACGACGCGTTGACCTACGCGTTGCGCGCGTTCGGCAGGTCCTACGAGATCGTGTTCGTCGACGACGGCAGCCGCGACGGCACCAGGGACGTGCTGCGGTCGATCGCCGCGCAGGACCCGCACCTGCGCGTCGTGCTGTTCCGCCGCAACCACGGCCAGACCGCCGCGATGGCCGCGGGCTTCCAGGCCTGCCGCGGCGGCATCATCGTCTCGATGGACGGCGATCTGCAGAACGACCCCGCCGACGTGGGCCGCCTCGTCGAACGGCTCGAGCAGGGCTACGACGTCGTCTGCGGCTGGCGGCGCCACCGCCAGGATCGCGTCGCGACGCGGCTCTTGCCGAGCAAGATCGCCAACTTCCTGATCGCGCGCGTCACCGGCGCGCACATCCACGACACCGGCTGCTCGCTGAAGGCCTACCGCAGCTGGGTCCTGCGCAGCCTGAACCTCTACTCGGACATGCACCGGTTCCTGGCCGCGCTCGGCGCCGGCCTCGGCGCACGCATCACCGAACTGCCGGTGCGCCACCATCCGCGGCGCGCCGGCGTGTCGAAGTACGGGCTCGGGCGCATCTTCCGCGTGCTCGCCGACCTGATCGGCATCAAGATGCTGATCCAGTTCGCGGCGCACCCGATCCGCTGGTTCCTGATCCTGTCGCTGCCGCTGTTCGCGCTGGCGCCGATGATGTTCGTGCTCGGCTTCGTCAAGCGCACGCGCGAGGGCGAGTGGCAGTGGGCCGAGCGCTACGACATGGCGGCCGTGGCGGTCGGCAGCGTGGTGCTGCTGGTCGCCGTCAACGTGTTCCTGCTCGGTTTCCTGGCCGAGCTGCAGATCAAGGTCTCGCGGTTCTTCCGGCAGCGCATCTCGGTGACGGCGCGGGAGGCGAGCCGGTGAGCGCGCCGCTGGTCTCCGTGGTCGTCGCGGTCGGCGGGCCCGACGTGCAACCGCGGCCCGTCGTCGAAGGGCTCGGCGTGGCGCTCGGCGACGCCGGCTACGGCGTCGAGTTCGTGTTCGTGCTGGACGGCCCGTGCGGGCGCGTCGAGCAGGAACTGCGGCAGCTGCCCTCGCGCTGGCCGCTGCACGTCGTGCAGCTGCAGGGCGGCGGGCTCGGCGAGTCGATCGCGCTGTCGGCCGGCGTCGCCAGGGCGAAGGGCGACTACATCCTGAACGTGCCGCCCTACCTGCAGCTCGAGCCCGCCGAGGTCGGCAAGGTCGTCGCGGCGCTCGAGGCCGGCGCGGACTGCGTCGCCTCGTGGCGCTACCCGCGCATCGACCCGTGGTTGAACCAGCTGCAGTCGCGGTTCTTCAACTGGGTGCTGCGGCTGATCATGAACATGCCGTTCCACGACCTGAACTCGGGCACGCGCGGCTTCCGCCGCCAGGTGCTCGAGGAGGTCGCCGTCTACGGCGAGCTCTACCGGTTCCTGCCGGTGATGGCGCGGCGGCAGGGCTTCAAGGTCGTCGAGGTCAAGGTCAGGCACCGCGAGGAGAAGGGCCGCGCCGGCTTCTTCGGCGTCGGCGTCTACATGCGGCGCCTGCTCGACATCTTCGCGGTCACCTTCCTGACGCGCTTCACGCAGCGGCCGCTGCGCTTCTTCGGCTACCTCGGGTTCGTCGCGACGGTGCTCGGCGTGGTGCTCGCGGCGGTGCCGCTCTACGAGAAGCTGGTGCTCGGCGAAGGCCTGACCGACCGGCCGGCGTTCGTGATCGGCGCGATCCTCGCGGCGTTCGGCGTGCAGTTGATCGGTTTCGGCCTGGTCGGCGAGATCATCATCTTCACGCAGGCGCCGAACCTGCGCGACTACAAGGTCGAGGACGTCGTCGCGGGCGGGGCGGAGACGGCGCCGCTGCGGCACGCGGAGGCGCCACCGGCCGGAGCCGCGGTGCCGGCCTCGGACGTGCCCGCGCACGCGCCGGCGTCGCCCGCCCCGGCCGCCGACGAGGCGGCGCCCGTGCGTGTGCGCGAACTGCTGCCCGGCGAGGACTCGCGCTGGGACGCGTTCACGAGCCGCCACCCGCTCGGCACCTTCTTCCACCTGACCGGCTGGTCGCGCTGCGTGCGCGAGACCTTCCACCACGAACCGCACCATCTCGTCGCCGAGCAGGGCCGGCGCTGGCTCGGCGTGCTGCCGCTGTTCCTGACCAGGAGTCCGTTCCTGGGCCGCAACCTCGTCAGCTCGCCCTACGCGGTCTACGGTGGGCTGCTCGCCGACAGCGAAGCGGCGCAGCAGGCGCTGCTCGACCACGCCGCGCGGTTCGGTCGCGACCTCGGCGTCGGCTACGTCGAACTGCGCCACCTCGAGCCGCGGCCCGGCGATCGGCCGCGGTCGCCGCTCTACGTGACGTTCCGCTGCGACCTGCCCGAGGACCCCGCCGAGGTCATGGCGCGCATCCCGAAGAAGGCGCGCGCCGAGGTGCGCTGCGCGCGCGAACCCAAGGCGCCCGCGACCGACCGGAAGCGCGAGTCGTACGGCATCACCGTGACGGCCGACGGATCGGTCGACGAGCTGTTCCTGCTGTTCGCCGAGAACAAGCGGCGGCTCGGCTCGCCGGCGCTGCCGCTGCGCTGGTTCCGCGCGCTCGCCGACGAGTTCGGCAAGGCGGTCGTGATCCACCGCGCGGTCGACCCCGCCGGGCGCACGCTCGCGGCGGTCATGAGCTTCTGCTTCAAGGACACCGTCTACGCCTACTACTCGGGCGCGCACTCCGACGTCGAGGACACGGGCGTCAACAACTTCATCTACTGCGCGATCATGGAATGGGCCGTGCAGCAGGGTTTCGCGCGCTTCGACTTCGGCCGCAGCCGCGCCGACTCGGGGCCGGCGAAGTTCAAGAAGAACATGGGCTTCCTGCCCGAGCCGCTGCACTACGAGTACGTGCTCGTCGGCGCGGGCGCGCGGTTGCCGGAGTTCCATCCGAGCAACCCGCGGCTGGATCTGCCGCGCCGCCTGTGGTCCAGGCTGCCGCTGTTCCTGACCACGCGGCTCGGCGCGCGGCTGTCGCGCTACCTGCCGTGACGCGGGGGACCCCGTGGCAGCCGCACCCGCTCCGCAGCCAGACCCGCCGCGCCGGACCCCGCCGCCAGCCGAGCCCACGCGCTGGTCGCCCGGCCTGATCGGCTTCTACCTGAGTTGTGCCGGCGTCGCGCTGGGCGCGACGTTCGCGAGCGCGGGGCCGTTGCTGCTCGGTTCGACCGTGCTGCTCGTGTCCGGGTGCGCGCTGGCCGTCGTCAGCGCGGTGACCTGCTACGTCTCGCTCGCGGCCGCGCGCCGCCGGCCGGACTGACCGCCGGTGCTGGGAGTCACGGGCGCGCGAGCAGCCAGTCGACCGCCGCGCCGAGGTCGGCGGCCTCGTGGTCCGGCGTGAACCCCGCCGCGGCGAGCGTCTCGAGTTCCTGCGGCGGCGGTTTGCCGCTGTGCACGTAGACCGTCGCGATCGGCAGGCCCTGGGCCATCAGCAGGTCGCGCGCACTGTCGCCGACCAGCGCGGCGCCGGCGAAGTCCACGCCGAGCAGCTCGCGCGCCTGGTGCAGCAGGCCCGCGCCGGGCTTGCGGCAGTCGCAGGCGCCGCCGTAGCCGAAACCGCCGTCGGGGTGGTGGGGGCAGTGCAGGAAGGCGGCGACCAGTCCGCCCAGTTCCGCGTGCAGCCGCCCGTGCACGCGCGCGAGGTCGGCCTCGGAGTAGAGGCCGCGCGCGATGCCGCTCTGGTTCGTGACGACGACCACGCGCCGGCCGGCTGCGCAGAGGCGCCGCAGGGCCTGCAGCGCGCCCGGCAGCACGCGCAGCTGGTCGGGCGAGCGCACGAAACCGACCTCCGCGTTCAGCGTGCCGTCGCGATCGAGGAAGACCGTGCGGATCACCGTGCGGATCACCGGGTGGCCGGGCGCGTGGCCAGCAGTTCGAAGCCCAGCAACGGCTCGTCGGTCCGGCAGAGCACGACGTGCAGCTCGCGGGGCACGATCGCCGAGCGCACGCCGAACGGGAACAACAGATCGCCCCCGGTCCAGAACAGCGGCAGCGGCGGCATCACCGGGTCATAGGCGCCGTCGATCCACTTCGAGGAGTAACCTTCGGTGTGCTGGTAGATGCGCCGGGTGGCCGGGCGGTAGCCGGCCTTCGCCAGCGTGACCAGGTGGTCGGTGCCGAAGGCGCCGCCGATCGGCAGCTGGCAGGGCGTCGTGCGCCCGGTGTCGGTGCCGTCGATCGCGACCATGGCCCCCGGCGGCTCGCTCGTGATCAGCACCTTGTCCTCGCTGTGCCAGAAGGTGCAGGCCCCGGCGAACAGGAGGGGCAACAGCCGGAGCGGTTCGCTGCGCATGGCGCGGATCCTACCGGCTCGGCCGGGGCGGGTCGCGGACCCGTCCGGCGCGCCCGGCGCCGCGCGGCTGCCGGCGGGCGCCAGGATCCGGCGACGAAGCCCTCGCGCCGGCCGGTACGTCCGGTATCATCGTGCTCGTCGTTCAGGCGCGGCCCCGGGGCGGTCACCCGCGGGAGCGCGGGCGTTGTTCGGGCCCTGCGGGGCCGGTCAGGAGGATCGATGGACGGTCGTTTCGCTGCTGGGCGCCCGGTGCACAGAGGCACCGCGGGCGCGGGTCTCTTCGCCGTGACGTCGCGTTCGCTGGCCTGCGCGCTGGCGTTCGCCGGGTTCGCCCTGGCGCAGCAGCCGGGTGGCAATCCCCCGGCCGCCGATCCGCCGGCGGCCAGACCGCCGGCTGTCGACCCGCCGGTGGCCGGCGCCGTCCAGGCGCCCGCCGCCGCGGTCAGCTACGGCAAGGTGCTCGTCGACGGCGCGAAGCTGCGCTGCTGGCCGAGCGCGGTCGCCGCGCCGCCGGTGTTCGAGGACACGCTCGCCAAGGACCAGGTGGTGGTCGTCGGCCGCAGCGAGTCGGGCTTCCGCGCCGTCGTGCTGCCGCTCGGACCGGTCGGCTACGTGAACAAGAAGTTCGCCGTGGCGGACGACGCCGGGCACGTGGTCACGAAGGGCACCAAGGTCGCGTTCCGCTACCGCCCGAAGTCGACCGAGGCGCCGGTGGCCCTGCTCGCGGACGGCACGGCGCTCGCCGTCGCCGGCGAGGTCGAGGACTGGTGGCGCGCGCGCGTCGCCGCCGTCGAGGCCTGGCTGCCCGAAGCCGAACTGCAGGTGCTGGAGTCGCCCGACGCCGCGGCCGTGGCGGCCGCCGCCGAACTGCACGGCAGGCTCGCCGCCGAAGTGCAGGCCCGGCTCGACGCGATCGCCGCGCAGCGGCAGCGCGAGGCGCGCAACCGCGCCGACGAGGCCGCGGTCAAGGTCGTCGAGGACGCCTTCGCTGCCGAGCTGCGGAAGCCGACCACCGAGCAGCAGTACCAGCCCCTGGAGCAGGCGCTCGACCGGCTCGACGGTTCGTTCGCGGCCGATTCGTCGGGCAAGGCGCAGATCGCGGTGCTGCGGCAGCGCATCCAGGCGCAGAAGTGGATCGTCGAGGCGAGCGCGGTGCGCGACAGCAAGCCCGTGCCGTCCGCCGCACCGACCACGCCGCCGCAGCCCAAGGACGAACTCGAGCGGTTCACGTCGATCGGCTGGCTGCGCTACGAGAGCCGGCTCGCCGGCGTCGGCACCTACTACCTCGAGAAGGGTGGCGTGCGGCAGCACCTCGTGTCGTGCAGCAGCGGCCGCTACGACCTCGCGCTGTTCATCGGCCGTGAGATCGGCGTCAACGGCCCGCGGCGCCGGCCGGCGACCGAGAGCCTCAGCATCCTCGACGTCGAACGGCTCGAGGTGCTCGGCGGCATGCGCCGGTGAGCGGCCGCCGCGGCGCGGCCTCGGAGCGTCGATGGCAGCGCCGGTCCCGCGCGGCCGGCGATTCGCCAGCAGCCGTCGCCCCGCGATTGCCGAAGCACGTTCCGCCGCGGCGCTGGCCGCGCCATGGAACCAGCCGCCGTTGTCCCGCACCGCCGATCGAAGCACTGCTCCCGCGCCGCCGCGCCGTGCGGCGGCCTGGCTCGCCGCGTTCCTCTGTCTGCAGGCAGCCACGGCGCAGGCGCCCGCCCCGGGCGGCAGCGCCGGCGCGGCGCACTGGCTGCGCGAGGGTTCCGCGCTGCTCGACCGCGAGGATCCGACCAGCGCCTGGCGCGTCTACCGGCTCGCCGCCGCCACCACCGGCGGGCGCGACGTCGACTGCCTGATCGGGCTCGGCCGCGCCCACCTGATGCTGGGCCGCAGCGGCTTCGCGAACGACTACGCCGACGCGGCGCTCGCGGCGGCGCCCCGGAGCCAGGAGGCGATGGCGCTCAGCGTGCGGGCGCTGATCCGCGCGCGCGCGTTCGACCAGGCCGTGCGGCGCTCCGCGTGGTTCGTGCAGCGCGCCGACGAACCGGCCGCGGACCTGCTGGCGGCGCAGGCCTCGGCGCTGTTCCGCGTGCAGCGCATCGACGAGGCCGCGGCCGTCTACCGCGCCGCGATCGCCCGCGACGACGGCCACGCCGAGGCCCACCTGCGGCTCGGGTCCGGGCTGCTGGCGCCGCGCGAGGCGGCGATCGGCGCCGAACTGCGCGACGCGACCGCGGCGATCGCGCGCGGCGACCTGGCGCGCGCCGAGTCCCTGCTGCGCCGGTCGCTCGCGCAGCAACCGCTGCACCCGATCGCGCACCGGCTGCTCGGCGAAGTGCTCTACGCGCAGCGCAACCAGCTCAGCATGGCGGGCACCGACCCGGTGTTCCGCGCGCTCGCCGCCGCCCGGCCGCGCCCCGACGTGCGGAACCGGCCGGTCGCGGCGTTCCTGCCGGGCTACTGCGACCTGTCGCCGGAGCGCGCGGCGGTCGTCGACCGCGCGGTGGCGCTGTTCGGGCGGCACCTGGGCCGCCTCGTCGCGGTCGGCCCGTCGCACGACCTGCTGCGCGAACTCGAGCGCACGACCGACGCCGACGCGCGCAGCGCGCTGCGCGGCAAGCGCACCTTCGACGGCCGCGTGTGGGACGACGTGCGCGGCGTCGGCGGGCTGCAGGCCGCCACCGGCATCGAGGCGCTCGACGAGGCTGCGCAGTTCGGCTTCGACACGCTCGCGCACGAACTGGCGCACCAGGTGCACTTCTACGGCTTCACGATGGCGCAGCGCGTGCGGATCAAGCAGCTCTACGAACGCGCGCTGCGCGAGAACCGCTGCCTCGACTACTACGCCGCCAGCAACGAGGCCGAGTACTTCGGCCAGGGCGTCGAGGCGTTCGCGAGCTTCGGCAAGCGGCCGGGCGGCGAGGCGACCCACGGGCACACGCGCTTCGAGCTCTACCGCGTGGACCGCGAACTGCACGACTTCGTCGCCTCGGTCGTCGACTTCGACCCGCTGCGCGATCCGGTCCTGCGCGAGCGGCTGCTGGCCGCCGGCGTGGCCGT
This sequence comes from Planctomycetota bacterium, assembly GCA_016873195.1. Taxonomy (GTDB): domain Bacteria; phylum Planctomycetota; class UBA1135; order UBA1135; family UBA2386; genus VGXW01. Next base: position 17,642 of record VGXW01000017.1, read on the forward strand.
GGCGCTGCGCTGCGGCCGGGCCGAGGACGCGGTCGTGGCCGCGGAGCTGCTGCGCCCGGGCGCGGAACGCGACCGGCTGCTGGCCGAGGCGCGCGCGGCGCGCGCCGCGGGCCGCTGCTGGTGACCGGAACCCGGAATCGGGTGTAACCGTTCGGCACCTGCAGCACACAGAGCGGCATGACGCAAGACATCCTGATCGGCGGGCCGGCCCGCTACGGTCCGCGCGAACGCATCCTGCAGCTCGGGGAACCGCGCCTCGGCGACGCCGAATGCCTGGCGCTCGTGCTGCGCACGGGCAACCGCGGCGAGTCCGCGGAGGTGCTCGGCCAGCGGCTGCTGCGGCGGTTCGGCGGACTGCCCGGCCTCGCGGCGGCGAGCGTGCGCGAACTCGCGGCGGCGCCGGGCATCGGCCCCGTGCGGGCCGCGGCCCTCGGCGCCGCGTTCGGGCTCGCGCGGCGGCTCGCGGAGGTCGCGCTGCGGCCCGGCACGCCGCTGCACTGCGGCGGCGACGTCGCGCGCATCGTGCGCGACTCGGCGCGCGGCCTGCGGCGCGAGGGCTTCTTCGCCGCGCTGCTCGACGTGCGCCACTGCCTGCTCGGGCTGCACGTCGTCAGCGTCGGCAGCGTCGACGGCGCCCACGTGCACCCGCGCGAGGTGTTCTCGCCGGCGATCCGCGACGCGGCCGCGGCCGTGGTCGTGGCGCACAACCACCCGTCCGGCGATCCGACGCCGTCGGCGGAGGACCGGGTCGTCACCGAGCGCCTGCGCGAGGTCGGCGACCTCGTCGGCATCGCGCTGCTCGACCACGTCGTGGTCGGCGCGCAGCGCTACTACAGCTTCGCGGACGAGGGCTTCTTCCCGATCGCCTGAGTCCGCGCGCTTGCCGGGGCCGGGCCGCCGCGGCGCCGGTCGGTCGGTTCGCCCCGCACGTCTCGCCGCGTTGCGGCGGGCAGGAGATCAGTACTGCGTCGACCAGACGCCGGAGGTGGGCAGCGGCAGCGGATTCTGGCTCAGCAGTTCGATCATCGCCGCCTGGCTGAACAGGCGGGTGCCCAGGAACACCGGCGACATGCCGTTCACCGGCACGACGAGCAGGCCCGTGACCGGGTCGTGCAGCAGGCCCGGGACGACCAGCAGTTCCTGGAACTGGTTGCCGATGCCGAGGCTGATCAGGCCGGGCAGCAGACTCGGCAGGTCCGATCCGCTGAGCAGCAGGTAGGTGAGCACGGGGCCCTGCAGGTGGCCCTGGTGCACGACCCAGTGCTGCGTCTGGCCTGGCAGGATCGAGTCCTCGGTGCGCAGCGTCGGCACGGCCGGCGGCTGCGTCTGCAGCGTCATCTGCGCGGTGCCGCCCGAGCGGGTGAGCAGCATCACGGGATGGGTGCCGGCCGGGAACGTCTGCGGCAGGTGGACGCGCACGGTCTGGTGGTCGACGACGTGCAGCCAGCCGTCGAACCAGCGCCGCGGATCCTGCGACGCGATGATCCAGGTGCCGACCGCGACCTGCTCGCAGAAGCCGAGGTCGGTGCCCGTGTAGACCGCGGGCAGTTCGGTGACGGTCGGCAGCGTCTGGTTCTGTCCGGTCAGCACCTGCGCCGGCGGCAGGATGCACGCCGTGCCGAGGTTCCATTGCAGCGCCACGTCGCCGGTGGGGGCGATCGTGCGGCCGGTGGGCTGGCTCACGACCGTCGGCGTGAAGCTGCCCATGGCGCCGAAGAAGAGGTTGCCCTGCGCCGCGCCGAGGCCGACCTGCACGGCGCCGCTGTTGGCGAGGGCGATCCGGCCGCCGGCGTTGCCGCCGTCGCCGACCAGCGTGCCGGTCGCGAACGTGTAGTAGCGCCACGCGGCGGGGTCGATCGGCCCCCCCTGCGGGGCGTAGGCGCCCTGCAGCAGTTGCAGCACCGGGCTGCCGGAGGGCGGGTGCGCCGGATGGCCCGGGTCGACCCGGCCCGCGCACTGCAGGTCGCAGAGCCAGCGGTCGGCGTAGTCGTTCTGCCGGCGCAACAGGCCCTGCAGGCGCGCCGTGCCGTCCGGGTTCTCGGTCCACTCGCCGGCCGGCAGGAACAGGTAGTCGGCGGCGAGCCCCGGCATGTTCGCGCAGGCGCGGCCGGGGTTCGGCGCGTAGGCCGGGTCCGCGTCGACGTGGGAGGCACAGTGGCCCAGCGCCTGGCGCAGCGTGGCCCGCAGCTGTGCCGGGCCGGTCGGTGCGAGCGGCGCCAGCACGGGCTGCTGCACGATCTGCAGCGCGAGGTTCGCGGCGAGGCCCATCGCCACGTTCTTGTTGTTGGCGCCGACTCCCATCTGCACCGGTGCCGCGGCCGTCGCGAGGATCCGCGCGCCGCCGTAGGTGCGCAGGCCGACGAGGCTGCCGGTGACCTGCGTGAAGTAGACGTACTGCGTCGGGTCGGCGGGACCGAGCGGCGCGTAGGCGGCCGGCAGCAGCGTCGTGACGGGGCTGCCCGCCGGCGGGTGACCGGGGCTCTGCGGGTCGAGCCGTCCGGCGAACTCGAGTTCGAGGAAGAACTCGCGGTCGATTGCGCTCTGCCGCCGCACGAAGGCCGTCAGGCGGGCGGTGCCGTTCGCGCGCTGCTCGAACTGGCCGTCGGCGAACAGCTGGAGGTCGTCGGCGACGCCGGGGATCGCCAGCAGGTAGCCGCCGGTCTCGGTGGCGAAGGCGTCCGCTTCGGCCACGGTCGCGACCTGGTATGGAGCCTGGGCGACGACGGTGGTGGCGCACGCGGCGACGGCGAGCGACCGGAGGCCGCAGGCGCGGCGGGCGCGGGGCAGGATCCAGACCATGCTCCCAAGTCTACGTCCTCGGGCCCAGGAAGGGGGACCCTGCCGGTGGCTGGTCCGCCGCGGCGCGGCGAACCGCTGGTCCCACGGGTCGATCGCAGCCACAATCCGCGCCGTGATTCCCCGTGTTCCCGTGGCTTCGCCGTGGCGCGCCGCGCGCGACCGCTACTACGGCGCCGAACTCGACACGATCTTCCTGTCGACCGACGGCTCGCCGACGCGCGTCGACGGCAGGCCGGGCTCGACCGGGAAGATCGTGCTCGCGGGGCGCACCTGGAACCCGCTGCAGCGCGTCACGATCCACACGATCGGCATCGGTGGCCAGCTCGACGACGCGTTCCTCGCCCAGTTGGCGCGGGAGAACGGCGGCGAGTACAAGAAGTCCTGACCGCGGGCCGCGCGCGGCCATCCGGAGCCCCTCCTGTCCACCAGCCACGCATCGCCGCCGCGGTCCCGAGCGGCCGAACCGCCGTTCACGCCGCGGCAGTGGTGGTGGCTGCTGGCGGCGACGGTCGCGGCGGCCGCGCTGCGGCTGCTGGCGCTCGGCGAGTGGTCGTTCTGGGTCGACGAGGCGCACACGTGGCGCGACGCGACGATGCCGATGGCGGGCGAGGGGGGGTTCCTGAGCGAGGACCGCGCGCTCTACCCGCTGACCTTCCTGGTGCTGCGCGGGCTGCTCGGCGCCGGCTGGATCGGCACCGACGAGTTCTGGCTGCGGCTGCCGTTCGCGGTCGCCGGCATCCTGTCGGTGCCGGTGCTCGGCATCTGCGGGCGGCGGCTGGTCGGCCCCGGCACCGCGGTGCTCGCGGCGTGGTTCTGCGCGGTCGATCCGTGGCACGTCTACTGGAGCCAGAACGCGCGCGGCTACGTGCTGGTGTTCCTGTGCACCGCCGTCGCCGCGAACCGCGCCGCGAGCTGGAGCCGCACGGGCCGGAGCCGCGACCTGCTCGGCGCGCTCGGCGCCACCGCCGTCGGCTTCCTGTGCCACCCGACCGCGGCGCTGCTGTGCGCGGGCCTGCTGGCCTTCGTGGCCGTGCGCAACCTGCCGGTGTTGCGCGGCCGCACGGTCGCGCTGCTGCTCGCCGCCGGGCTCGCGCTGATCTGGGGGCTGCCCGAGGCCGTGGCGTACTGGACGCCCTACCAGGACTTCCTGCGCAGCAAGGCCGACCCGTCGCTGCTGCACTTCGCGCAGACCGCCGCCTACTACTACCGGCCCGTGTTGCTGCTGTGCGCGGCCGGCGGGCTGTGGCTGTTCCGCACGCGCGCGGATCGGCGGCCGTTCCTGCTGCTGTCGTGCCTGCTGATCGTGCCGTTCGCCGTGCTGTCGGTGATCGGCGGCCAGCTCGTGAAGACCACCGCGCGCTACTCGATCTGCGCGTTCCCGGTGCTGCTGTGGTTCGCGGCCTACGCCTGCCGCCAGCTCGGCGCGCTGCTGCAGGCGACCGGCCGCCGCGGCCTGCCGCGGGCCGCGGGCCTGCTGCTGCCGGCGCTCGTGTTCGCCGACTTCGGCGGCTACCTGCAGCGCTACTACACCGACCAGCAGGGCGACCGTGCCGCGTGGCGGCAGGCGTGCGAGTTCGCGCTGCGGCGGGTGCGGGAGCCGGGTCATGGCCTGTGGATCCTGACCGTCAACGAGCCGACCGTGTGGTACTACGTCGACCCGGGCTACTGGGCGCCCGGCCCCGGCGGCGCCGATCCGGACCTGCAGGTCCACCTGCTGCGCTTCCGGCTCGACGGCAGGCATCGCGGGCCGGCGGGCGAGGTCGTGCAGGTGCTGCACGAACCCGGCGGCCGGAACCACCTGCTGTGGTGGGCGGCCCGCGCGCGGGCCGCCGGCGTCTCGTTCGCGGTGCTCGTGACGCGGCCGGAACTCGACGAGATCGACGACGGGCAGCTGTGGCCGACGCTGCAGCGGGAGTTCGACCTGCGGTTGCACCTGCCGTGCTTCGTCGGCCCCAAGGACGAGAGCATCTACGTGTTCGTGCCGCGCGCGCAATGAGGTGAAGATGGACCGGAGGAGATGGTTGCTCCTGTGTGGGTCGCTGTTCGCGGGCTGCGTTGCCCGGCCGACGCCGCGGCCGCAGCTCGACGTGGACGTCTGCGTCTACGGCGCGACCGCGGCGGGCGTGGTCGCCGCGCTGCAGGCGGCGGGCGAGGGCCGCACGGTCGCGCTGATCGACAGCGACGGCTGGGTCGGCGGCCTGACGACGTCGGGGCTCGGCGCGACCGACGTCGGCAACAAGGACGCGATCGGCGGGCTCGCGCGCGAGTTCTACCGGCGCCTCCGGGCCCACTACGCGCGGCAGGAGGTCTGGGTCCACGAGAGCCGCGAGCAGTTCCGCGGCCAGGGCCACGATCCGGGCGCCGACGTCGCGTGGACGTTCGAGCCGAGCGCCGCGCAGGCGATCCTCGCGGCGATGCTGCGCGAGCGGGCCGTCGCGCCGCGCGTGGGGCGGCTCGACCGCGGTCCGGGCGGCGTGACGAAACGCGGCGCGCGCATCGCCGCGCTGCGCCTCGAGGACGGCACCGCCGTGGCCGCGCGGATCTTCCTCGACTGCTCCTACGAGGGCGACCTGCTCGCCGCGGCGGGCTGCTCGTTCACCGTCGGCCGCGAGGCGAACGCGACCTACGCCGAGACGCTGAACGGCGTGCAGACGCAGAACGCGCGCTTCCACCAGTTCACCGGCCGCGTCGATCCCTGGGTCGTGCCGGGCGATCCGGCGAGCGGGCTCTTGCCGGGCATCGACGCGACACCGCCGGGTCCCGACGGCAGCGGCGACGCCGGCCTGCAGGCCTACTGCTACCGCGTCTGCGCGACCGACGCGCCCGGCAACCGCGTGCCGTGGCCGAAGCCGGACGGCTACGACCCGCGCGACCACGAACTGCTGCTGCGCCACTTCGAGGCCGGCAGCACGCTCGCGCCGTGGCATCCGGCGCGCATGCCGAACCGCAAGACCGACAGCAACAACAACGGCGGCGTGTCGACGGACTGGATCGGCCAGAACCACGCCTACGCGACGGCGGACTACGCGACCCGCGCGGCGATCGCGGCGGCGCACCGGCGCCACCAGCAGGGCCTGCTGTGGACCCTGGCGAACGACCCGCGCGTGCCGGCGAAGGTGCGCGACGAGTTCCAGCGGTTCGGGCTCGCCGCCGACGAGTTCCCGGCGAACGGCAACTGGCCGCCGCTGCTCTACGTGCGCGAGGCGCGGCGGCTCTCGGGCGAACTCGTGGTCACCGAGCACCACTGTCTGGGCCGGCGCAACGACGGCGATCCGGTGGGGCTCGGCGCCTACGCGATGGACAGCCACCACGTGCACCGCTACGTCGCCGCCGACGGCAGCGTGCGCAACGAGGGCGACGTGCAGGTCAAGGTGCCGCAGCCGTACGGGATCTCCTACCGCGCGCTGCTGCCCAGGCGCGCCGAGGCCGACAACCTGCTCGTGCCGGTGTGCCTGTCGGCGAGCCACATCGCCTACGGCTCGATCCGCATGGAACCCGTGTTCATGGTGCTCGCCCAGTCGGCCGCGATCGCCGCGGGGCTCGCGATCGAGCGCGACGTCGCCGTGCAGGGCGTGCGCTACGAGGACCTGCGCCCGCGCCTCGCTGCGGCCGGACAGGTGCTGGCCTGGCCGGGCGTGCGCCCCGCGCGCTGACCCGAGCGACCGGCGCGCGCCGCGACGAACGGCTTGTGGCCGGCGGCGCGCCGGCCGATCATCGGGCCATGCGCCACCGGCTCCGCCCGCTCGCTGCGTTCCTGGGGCTCGCCACCCTGCTCACGGCCCAGGATCCCACCGACGCCCCCGACAAGATCCCGAGCGACTTCGTGCGGTTCGTCCGCGAGGGCGGAGGCGGGCACCTCGACACCGCGATCACGACCTACCGCAAGGGCGACGCGCAGGTGATCCTGTTCGGCGCCGTGCACGTCGCCGACCAGGCCTGCTACGAGGTGCTCAACGACCGTTTCACCGCCTGCGAGGCCCTGCTCTACGAACTCGTCGCGCCCGCGGACCAGCGCCCGACCAGGGACCGCGAGACCGGGTTCAACCCGATCTCGCTGCTGCAGCAGGGCCTCAAGACGTCGATGGAGCTGTCGTTCCAGCTCGAGGCGATCGACTACTCGCCGACGAACTTCGTGCACGCCGACATGACGCCCGAGGAGTTCCAGCGGAGCATGGCCGAACGCGGCGAGAGCCTGCTGTCGCTGATGTGGGACCTGGTGGTGCAGGGTGCGCGCCTGCAGCGCGAGAAGCAGGAAGCCGGGGAGCCGCCACCCGAGTTCGCGTTCGACGGCGACCTCGTGAAGGCGTTCCAGCAGGGCCGCGGCCGGCACCTGCTGCGCATGCTGTTCGCCTCGCAGCTCGAGGAGATGGAACGGATCGTCGCGGGCGGCAAGGAAGGCGGCAACACGCTGCTCGAAGGCCGCAACGAGAAGTGCCTCGCGGTGCTGCAGCGCGAGCTCGCCGCCGGCCGGCAGAAGCTCGGCATCTACTACGGCGCGGCCCACCTGCCGCACATGGAGCAGCGGCTCGTCGAGGACCTCGGCTTCCGCAAGGTCGACCACGAGTGGCTCGTCGCGTGGGACTGCCGGCCCCGGCCCGACCCCAAGTACGACCGTGCGCTCGTGCAGCTGCGCCAGCGCTGCAAGGACGAACTCGCCGCGCTGGCCACCATCGCGCGCGAGCGGCGGCGCGCCGCGGGCGGCACGGTGGCGGTGCCGCCGACCGTGCAGCAGCTCGCCGAGGTGCGGGCCGACGGGGCGAAGCGCTACGCCGGCCCGCTGCAGGATCCGTGGGGGCACGACTACCTGGTCGAGCAGCGACCGCGCAGTGCACGCTGGCAGGTGCGCAGCTGCGGCCAGGACGGCGCGCGCGGCACCGACGACGATCTCGTCGTGCAGGAACCGCGCGGCGGCGGCCTGTCCGGCCGCTGACCGCCGGGTCCGGCGGGTCGCTGCGTCACCAGCCGGGCTGCGCGCCGAGTTCCTGCGGCCGGCCCTTCTGCTGGGCCGCGGTCCACGCGGCCCAGAAGGCGAGCCGCGCGATCGCCTCGGCCTTGCCGTAGTCGAGCTTGTCCGCGTGGTCGGTGACCTGGTGGTAGTCGGGGTGGTCGCCGACGCACAGGAAGAGCACCGGCACGTTGCGCCGCGCGAAGACCGCCTGGTCGCTGCGTTCGTAGTAGCGGTCGCCGCTCGCGAACGAGATGCCGAACTTCTGGCCGAGCCGCACGGCGTCGCGCACCAGCGTCGAGTAGCGGGCGTGCTGGTGGCTCGGCGTCGCGAGCAGCTCGATCGAGTCCCCTGCGCCGCCGGCGCGGCCGATCATGTCGACGTTCAGGTTCGCGACCAGACGCTCGATCGGCCACGTGGGGTGTTCGCCGAACCACGCGGCGCCCCACAGGCCGAGTTCCTCGCCGCTGACCGACAGGAACACGATCGACCGCTCGGGCCGCTCGCCACCCGCGGCGAACGCCTCGGCGATCTCGAGCAGGCCCGCGGTGCCGCTCCCGTTGTCGTCGGCGCCGTTGAACACGTCGCCGTCGATGCGCCGGCCCAGGTGGTCGTGGTGCGCGGAGACGAGCACGGCCTCGGCCTTCTTCGTGCGGCCCTCGAGCACGGCGACCACGTTGCTCGCCGAGCCCTTGGCGTCGGTCCGGACGGTGATCGCGAGCTTGCCGGAGGCCTTCTCGTCGACGATGCCGGTGCGCGGTCCGCCCGCGTCGTCGAGCGCGATGCCGAGGTGCGCGAACAGGCGCAGGCTCGGCTCCCTGGCCAGCACGAACAGCGGCACCGGGGCAGCCGCGGCGCCGCCGCGGCCGCTGCCGAAGTGCAGCCGCGGGTGGTCGGGCTGCAGGGCGTGGTAGTTCAGCGCGTTGGCGAGGGCGGAGCCGTCGTCGAGCAGGCACACGACGCCGGCATCGGCACCGCGGTTGCGCAGCTCGGCCGCGATCTCGGCGAAGCGGCGGTGGGCCTGCAGGTCGTTCGCGACGCCCTGCGACTTCGTGGCTCCCTGCAACACGACGACCGGCAGCTTGCCCTGCAGGTTGTTCGGCACCTGGCCGGCACCGCCAGCGCCGCACCAGGCGAAACGCCCGGACAGGGCGAGCTTCTCGTCGTCGCGCGCGCCGAACACGGCGAACTTCGCGGTGACCTTCTGGTCGCCGAACGCGAGCTGCGTGGCGGGATCGAGGTACGTGCGCTGCAGCGGGTAGACCTGCAGGAAGCCCTTCTTGTCGCCGAGCGGCTTCAGGCCGAGCTTCCGGAAGCAGTCGGCGACGTAGGCCGCCGTCTCCTGCTGGCCGCGGCTGCCCGTGTAGCGGCCCTGCCGCTCGTCGGCCGCGAGCCAGGCGACGTGTCGCTGCAGGTCCTGGCGGTCGATGCGCGAGAGGTGCGGCGGTGCGCCGTCGGGCACCGCGGCGGGCGCGCCGAGTTCCCCGGCCGTGGCCGGCGCCGCCGGCGCCGCCTGCGCCGCGAGCGGCAGCGCGCACCAGAGCAGCACGAGGGGTCGCAGCATGGGGGGCATGCTAGCGCGAGGCGGGCGCCGTCACCGGCCCGCCGCACCGGGCGGCTCGGAGGCGTGCAGGCTCACCGGCTGGCCGGCCTTGCGCAGCCGCAGGTTCAGGAACTCGACGCCGACCGAGAAGGCCATCGCGAAGTAGATGTAACCGTGCGGGATCGCGACGTGGAACGCCTCGCTGGTCAGCGTGAAGCCGATCAGCAGCAGGAAGCTCAGCGCGAGCATCTTGACGGTCGGGTGCCGTTCGACGAAGGAGCAGATCGGGTTCACGAACACCAGCATCACGCCGACCGAGACCAGCACGGCGATCACCATCACCGCGAGGTGGCGCACCATGCCGACCGCGGTGATCACCGAGTCGAGCGAGAACACGAGGTCGAGCAGCGCGATCTGCGCGAGCACGCCGCCGAACGTCGCCACCGGCCCGGCTGCCCCGCCGCGGTCGCCTGCCCCGGCGCCTTCGAGCTTGTGATGGATCTCGGTGACGCTCTTCCACATCAGGAACAGGCCGCCGCCGAGCAGGATCAGGTCCCTGCCGGCGAACGGCTGGCCGAGCACCCTGAACAGCTCGCTCTGCAGGCCCATCACCCAGCTGATCGAGAACAAGAGCGCGACGCGCATGCCCATCGCGAGCAGCAGGCCGACGCGGCGCGCCGCCGACCGTCGTTCCGGCGGCAGCCTGCCGGTCAGGATCGAGAGGAAGACGATGTTGTCGATGCCGAGCACGACCTCGAGGAAGGTCAGCGTCAGCAGCGCGATCCAGGCACTCGGTTCGTGGATCCACTCCATGGCGGCGGGGACCGTAGCGCGCTCGGCCGGGCGGCGCGAGCGCGCGGGGGGGCGGCGGGCCGCGGCTCCGGCGCCGGGATCGCCGCCGGATCGACCGCGCCCGCCCTCGGGCGGATACCATTCCCGGGCGGGTGGGGTGGCCGTTCCAGGATCCGCCATGCACAGTCCACACCGCGTCCTCTTCCTCGCTGGCGTGCTCGTGTCCTTCGCGTCGGCCCAGGCCGACTGGCACACCACGATGGCCGTGCCCAAGGCCCGCGCCGTGCACGCCGCCGCCTTCGACGTCGCCCGCAGCGAAATCGTGTTGTTCGGCGGCAACACCAACTCCGGCGTGCAGGGCGACACCTGGCTCTGGTCGGCCGGCGCCGGCTGGCGCAACGCGCGCCCCCAGCACGCGCCGACGGCGCGCCGCGAGCACGCGATGGCCAACGACCTGCTCCGCGGCAGGGTCGTGCTGTTCGGCGGCTGGGACGGCGCGCACCTGGCCGACACCTGGCTGTGGGACGGCACCGACTGGACCCTCGCGGCGCCGGCCAGCAGCCCCGGCGCGCGCATGCCCGAACTGGCCTTCGATCCCGCCGCGGGCCGCGTGCTGATGTTCGGCGGCCAGGACGGCAACGGCGTGCGGTTGAACGAGACGTGGAGCTGGGACGGCAGCACCTGGACGCAGGTGCTGCCGGCGACCGTGCCGCCGGCGCGCTTCGACCACGGCATGGCCACCGACTGGGCGCGCAGCCAGATCGTCCTGTTCGGCGGCTGGGACGGCGCCTTCCTCGCCGACACGTGGGTGTGGAACGGCACCGACTGGACCGCCTTCGCGGTCGCCGGCCCGACAGCGCGGTCCGAGCACAGGATGGCGTTCGCCGGCGGCACCGTGATCCTGTTCGGCGGTCAGTCGAGCGCCGGCCGGCAGCAGGACAGCTGGCAATGGGACGGGGCTGCGTGGACGCAGCTGGGCCCCACGGTCGCCCCGGACGTCCGCGAGGAGCACGTGCTCGTCGACGACGTCGTCGCCGGCAACGCCGTGCTGTTCGGCGGCTGGCACTCGGCGACCGGCCACCTCGGCGACCACTGGACCTTCGCCGGCGGGCAGTGGACCGCGGCGACGCCGCCGCAGCCGATCGGCGCCGGCACCGCCGCGATGGACTACGACCCGGTCGCCGCGCGGTCGCTGCTGTTCGGCGGCTACCAGGACCAGCAGGTCAGCAACCAGACGTGGAGCTACGCCGGAGGCTCCTGGACCCGGCTCCTGCCCGCGACCTCGCCGCCGGCGCGCGCCGAGCCCGGGCTCGCGTTCGACCGCGCGCGCAACGAGTTCGTGATGTACGGCGGCGTCGCCGACACCACCTACCACGGCGACACCTGGCGCTTCGCCGGGGGCACCTGGCAGCAGGCGGTGGTCGCGTCGCCGCCGGCGCGCTGGGGCCACGCGATGGTCTACGACGAGGCGCGCGGCGCCGTGCTGCTCCACGGGGGGCGGCAGGGCGGCACCGCCGTCTACTAC
>VGXW01000018.1 GCA_016873195.1 Planctomycetota bacterium
GCGGCGATGCAGTTCGAGTCCGGCGGCCACCGCGTGCAGCGCGTGCCCGCGACCGAGCAGAAGGGCCGCGTGCACACGTCGGCGGCGACCGTCGCGGTGCTGCCCGAGGTCGAGGAGGTCGAGGTCGACCTGCGGCCGGAGGATCTCAAGGTCGACACCTACCGGTCCTCGGGTGCGGGCGGCCAGCACGTCAACAAGACCGAGTCCGCGGTGCGCATCACGCACCTGCCGACCGGCACCGTGGTCGCGTGCCAGGAGGAACGCAGCCAGCTGAAGAACCGCCAGCGCGCGATGGCGCTGCTGCGCGCGCGCATCCACGACGCGCAAGAGCGCGCCGCCGCCGCCGCGCGCGCGGCCGAACGCAAGGAGCAGGTCGGCACCGGCGACCGCAGCGACCGCATCCGCACCTACAACTACCCCCAGGACCGGCTGACCGACCACCGGCTGAACCGCAACTTCGCGCTGTCGCAGATCCTCGAAGGCCGGCTCGAGCCGGTCGTCGAGGCGCTGCAGGCCGACGAACGCGAACGGCGCATCGAGCGGCTGTGAGCACGGCAGCCCCACCATCGCGACCTGCATCCCGCGGCCTGTTTCCCAGGTGACTCCTGGGGCCGGAGCCGCCACGATCCCGACCTGCAGACCCCTCTCCCTCTCCCGACCGACCGGAGCCATACCGATGACGAACGCGGGCACCCCACCTGATCTCGCCTCCCTCGAACCCCTCGAGCCGCTCGACGCGGGCGGCACCGAGGCCGGACCGGGCGCGCCGGCCGGCGACGCGGCGCTGGTGCAGACGCTGCGTTCGGGCCTGCCGTGCCCCGGCTTCAACCCCTACTGCGGCGACAAGACCTATTACCGGTTCCTGTTCGCGGGCGTCATGATGCTGCTCGGCTGCCTGATGCCGTTCGGCGCCGACACGGCGGTGGCCGGCTACCAGACGATGAGCGGCGCCGTCTACACGCTGATCGCGATCGGCATGATCTGGACCTGGTGGGGCGCGATCCACACGAACCGCTCGACCGGCGCGAGCCTCAAGTGGCTCCTGCTGTGCCTCGCCCCGCTGGTCGCGATCGTGATGAACATGACGGCCTTCGTGCCGGCCGAGTCGTTCGACGTCGCCAAGGCCCGCGGCTGGCTCGCGAGCGACGCCGCGTTCAGCAGCGGCTGGAAGGAACTGTTCAAGGACGTCGGCTCGGCGCTCATGAAGGACGCCGCGGCTGCCGAGAAGGTCGGCAACTTCTGGCGCCTGTTCGGCACCGGCCAGTTCTTCGTGTTCCTCGGCGCCGTGTTCGCGGAACTCGGTTTCGTCGGCGGCGTGATCGGCGGCGCGCGCAAGAACAAGCAGGAGAAGCAGGCGCGCATGATGGCCGCCGCCGAGCGCCGGCGGAAATGACGCGCGGCCGGCGCCCATGACGCCGCTGGACCAGCCGCACGATCCGCCCGCGCACACGGTGCTCAGCGTGCTGCGCGGCGCCGAGCAGTGGCTGCAGCGGCGCGGCGTCGACGCGCCCAGGCGCTCCGCCGAACTGCTGCTCGGCAAGGTGCTCGGCCTCGATCGGCTGCGCCTCTACCTCGCCCACGACCGGCCGCTCGACGGCGCCGAGCGCTCGGCGATGCGCGCGTTGGTGGCCCGCCGCGGCGCCGGCGAACCCGTCGCGCACCTGCTCGGCAGCTGGAGCTTCCGCGGGCTCGAACTCGCGGTGTCGCCGGCGGTGCTGGTGCCGCGGCCGGAGACCGAGGAACTCGTGACGCTGGCGCTCGAGCGCGCGGGCCCGGGCGCGCGCGTGCTGGACCTCGGCACCGGCAGCGGCGCGATCGCGATCGCGCTCGCGGTCGAGCGGCCCGACCTGCAGGTCACGGCCGTCGAGGTCTCGCGCGACGCGCTGGAGATCGCCGCGCAGAACGCGGCCCGCCACGGCGTCGCCGCGCGGATCACGTTCCTGCGCGGTTCGTGGTGGGAGCCGGTGCCGCCGGCGGCCCGGTTCGACCTCGCCGTCAGCAACCCGCCCTACATCGACCCGGCGGCGCCGCACGGGCTCGCCGCCGACGTGGCCGCGCACGAGCCGCCGCTCGCGCTGTTCACCGCCGCCGGCGACGTGCTGTCCTGCTGCCGCGCGATCGTCGCGGGGCTCGGCGCGCACCTGGTGCCGGGCGGGTGGTTCGTCGCGGAGACCGGGGTCGGCGCGAGCGCGCCGGCGCTGCGGCTGCTGCAGCAGGAGCCGGCGCTCGAGGCCGCGGAACTGCGCGCCGACCTCGGCGGCATCGACCGGTTCCTGCTGGCGAGGCGCCGCGCGGCGGGGGCCTAGGGGGCCTTCCTGGCCTTGCCGACGTAGTGGCGCAGCGCCGCGCGCGTCACGGGCGTGATCTCGGTGAAGTAGATCGCGAGGTCGTGCTTGCCGCGCTGCTGCCGCAGCGGCTCACAGCGCACGACCGCGCCCGTCACGTGGTGGACCTCGGCGGCGCCCGGCAGCGAGAAGTCGAGGCGGACCAGCGTCATCTCCGGAATCGGCTCGGGCGACGCGCAGGCGAGGCCGATCTCCGAGATGTCGCGCAGGATCGCGGGTTCGGCTCCAGCCGGCTTCTGGAAGCGGATCGGGAAGTCGCCCAGCGCGCGCACGGCGCGGCGACGTTCGGGCTGGGGGGACGGCGTGGGCACGAGCAGAGGCTACCTGGGCACTCGCGGGTGCGCCAGCGCGGCCGGCGCTTGGATCCGCGCGCGAGGCGCCTAGGATGCGCGCGGCTGGCCGCGCCCGATCGCTCCGACCGGCGGGCCCATTCCCACGCACGCACCTCGCCCCATGGCCAACTTCAACAAAGTCATCCTGCTCGGCAACCTGACCCGCGACATCGAACTCCGCCACACGCAGAGTGGCCAGGCGCTCGCCAAGTTCGGCATGGCGATCAACCGCAAGTTCAAGCAGGGTGACGAACTCAAGGAGTCGACCTGCTTCGTCGACCTGACCGCGTGGGGGCGGCAGGCCGAGGTGCTGAGCCAGTACGTGCGGAAGGGCAGCCAGCTGTTCGTCGAGGGCCGGCTCGACTACCAGACGTGGGAGAGCCAGGAGGGCGGCAAGCGCAGCAAGCTCGAGGTCGTCGTCGAGAACTTCCAGTTCGTCGGTTCGGGCGCGGGCCGCGGCGCGGGCGGCGGCGACGAGCAGGCGGGACGCCGCAGCGGCGGCCAGAAGCCGCAGGCCGGTGCCGAGGGGCAGGCCGGCGCCGGCAACGGCGGCGGCGACGTCGACTACGGCGACATTCCCTTCTGATCGCCCGGCCGTGCGAGGTCCCGCGCGCACGCTGCTCGCGATCGCGGCCGTGCTGCCCGGCGGACGGCAGCCGGATCGCCGACTTCCCGTGCGACGACAAGGTCTTCGATGCGGCGGGGGAGCGCGAGGTCGCTGACGTGGTGGTCGTGCACGGCCGCGCGGTCGTGCGGCAGGACGACAGCGAAGCAGCCGAGGTGACCGGCAGCCTGCTGCAGACGGGCGACGGCACGGGCCACAACGCGGGATTCACCTGGGCCGACGGTGGCCGGCGCGGCGACGCCGGCGCGGCGTGGGAGACGGTCGGCACCTTGCCGGCCGTCGCGGGCACGGTCCTGACCGTGCGGGCGGGTTCCGTGCGGGGCTGCCCGTTCGTGCTCGACGCGATCCGCTTCGTCGAAGTCGATGCGGCCGGTGGGGCGGCGAAGTGGAGGTCGCGCCGGTGCGGGCCGGTATCCTGCGGGTGTGCGTCCGCCTGACCCGTCGCCGTCCGCAGCCGACTTCGCCGCCGCCGCCGCGCAGGCGCTCGCCTTCCTCGAGTCGGTGCTCGCCGATCCGCTGCAGTTGCTGCAGCTCGACGAACCGACGCGGGTCCGCCTGCTCGAGGTCGCCGGCCGCGTGGTGCGCCCCGATCCGGCGCACAAGCGCGCCTTCGGCCGCGCCGCGCGCAAACAGAAGCTCGACCGCAAGCGCCGGCGCGACGAGCAGCTGCTCGCCGCCACCGGCATCCGCGCCTTGCGCGCGCAGCCGGTGTTCGCGACGCCGCCCGTGTTGCCGGCGCCGCTGCCGCCCGGCACCGACATCGACGCGGCACCTGCCGCGGCCGAGGCAGGCGCCGCCCCGCGCACCGTGCACGAGGAACGCACCTGCTACGTGTGCAAGGCGACCTTCCGCGAGCTGCACCACTTCTACGACTCGATGTGCGCACGCTGCGCCGAGTTCAACTGGCAGAAGCGGCAGCAGACCGCCGACCTGCGCGGCCGCACCGCGGTGGTCACCGGCGCGCGCGTCAAGATCGGCTATCAGGCGGGCATCCTGCTGCTGCGCGCCGGCTGCCGCGTGGTCGTCACGACGCGCTTCCCGCACGACGCCGCGCTGCGCTACGCCCGCGAGGCGGACTTCCCGCAGTGGCGCGACCGGCTGCAGATCCACGGCCTCGACCTGCGCCACACGCCGAGCGTCGAGGGGTTCGCGCGGCACCTGAACGAGACGCTCGACCGGCTGGACTTCGTGATCAACAACGCGTGCCAGACCGTGCGCCGGCCGCCGGGGTTCTACGGCCACCTGATGGCCCTGGAACGGGAGCCGCTGGCGGCGCTGCCGGCTCCGGCCCGGGAACTGCTGCGCGCGCACGGAGCGCTGCGCGCGGGCTGCGGCGCGCTGCCCGCGATCGACGGCGCGCTGGCCGGAGCCGCACCGGAGCTGTCGCAGCGGGAACTGCTGGCCGAGGACCACGACCGCAGCGAGGCGATCTTCCCGCACGGCCGGCTCGACCAGGATCTGCAGCAGGTCGACCTGCGCAAGCGCAACAGCTGGCGGCTGCCGCTGGACCAGGTCGCGACGATCGAACTGCTCGAGGTGCAGCTCGTCAACGCGGTGGCGCCGTTCGTGCTCGCCGCGCGGCTGAAGCCGCTGCTGCTGCGCGTGCCGAGCCGCGACAAGCACGTCGTCAACGTCTCGGCGATGGAGGGGCAGTTCTACCGCAGCTTCAAGACCGACAAGCACCCGCACACGAACATGGCCAAGGCGGCGCTGAACATGCTGACGCGCACCTCGGCCCGGGACTACGTGCGCGACGGCATCCACATGAACAGCGTCGACACGGGCTGGGTGACCGACGAGGACCCGGCCGAGATCGCCGCGCGCAAGACCGCGGAGCACGGTTTCCACCCGCCGCTCGACGTCGTCGACGGCGCGGCGCGCGTGGTCGACCCGATCTTCACCGGGTTCAACACCGGCGTGCACGTGTGGGGGCAGTTCCTGAAGGACTACGCGCCGACGCACTGGTGACGGGTCGCGGCGTCCGGGGCTCGATGGAAACCGCCGCAGCGGCGCCCGAGTGCGTGGTTTCGTCCGTTGCAGGTCGCCGCGTGGCGGCGGTGGGAACCTCAGTAGCTCTCGCGCTCGTCGGGGAACGAGCCGTCGCGCACGTCGCGGCAGTAGCCATCGACCGCCTGCCCGATCGTCTGCGCGAGTTCCACGTAGCGGCGCGCGAAGCGCGGCCGGAAGCGCGTGAACAGGCCCAGCATGTCGTGCGTGACGAGGATCTGGCCGTCCGTGTGCGGGCCCGCGCCGATGCCGATCACGGGGATCTCGAGCGCCCGCGCCACGCGCGCGCCGAGTTCCGCGGGCACCTTCTCGAGCACCAGTGCGAACGCGCCCGCCTCCTGCAGGCATCGCGCGTCGTCGAGGATGCGCTGCTGCTCCTGCTCGTCCCGGCCGCGCGGCCGGTAGGTGCCGAACTGGTGGATGCTCTGCGGCGTGAGCCCGAGGTGGCCCATCACCGGGATGCCGGCGTCGACGAGGCGCTGCACGGTGGGCGCGAACGGCGCGCCGCCCTCGAGCTTGACCGCTTCCGCGAGGCCTTCCTTGAGCAGGCGGCCGGCGTTGCGCAGCGCGTCCTCGGTGCTGATCTGGTAGCTCAGGAACGGCATGTCGCCGATCACCATCGCGCGCTGCACGGCGCGGCCGACCATCTCGCAGTGGTAGACCATCTGGTCCATCGTCACCGGCACGGTCGTGTCGCGGCCCTGCAGCACGGTGGCCACCGAATCGCCGACGAGGATCACGTCGACGCCGGCCTGGTCGAGCAGGGCCGCGAACAGGTGGTCGTAGGCGGTCAGCGCGGCGATGCGCTCGCGGGCCGCCTTCATCTGGCGCAGCGCGGCGGTGGTGATCTTGGGGCGTGCAGGCGTCACCGGATCACCAGTCGCCGAACGTGTCGGGCGCGTCGTTCGCCGGCGGCGGCGCCGCTGGCGGCGGAGCGTCGCCGCCGGGCGGCGGCGGCGGGCGATAGTCGTCGACGCCGTCGTCGGGCACGCGCGGTGGGCGCTTCTTCGGCCGGTTCTTGCCTTCGACGATGCTGCCGAAGGTCGGCACGCGCTTGGGATCGAGTTCCACGTCGAAGGCCGACAGGTCGAGCGGCGGCGGTTCGATGACCTCGACCCTGCCGCGGCGGTCGCGGTGGCGCGGCACGACGTCGACGTCGCGGCCTCCGTGGCGGCGATCGCGGCGGTCCTTGTGCCGTTCCTCGCGCCGCTCGTGGCGTTCGTGCCGCTGCGCTGCCGGTCGCTGTTCCTTCGGGTCGGGCGGGGCCTCGCGCCCCGGCCCGCCCGGAGGCCGCTCGAAGGGCCGGTCCTGGCCACCGCGACCGCGCCGGCCGCGCCGGCGGCGCCGCCGCCTGCGGCGTTCGGGGGCCTCGGCGGACGCGATGCCGGCCGCGCCGTCGGCGTCCACCGGCGGGGCGTCCGGGTCGGCGTGAAGGTCCTCGTCGTGCAGCGGTTCGTGCGGTCCGGCGCTGGCGTCCAGGGCCTCGCCGTGTGGGGGTGGCGGCTCGCTGGCCGGGAACCTCCCGGGTGCGACGGGCTGCTCGCCGTCGCGGTTGCCGCGGCGGCGGCGGCGGCGGCGGCGACGGCCCGGTTCCCCGGTCTCGTCCCCCGATGCACCGTCCACGGCGGCGGCCGGGTGCGGCTCGCGATCGAAGTCCGGTTCGGCGTCGACGGGCGCGGCCGGCGCACCGTCGGCGGCCTCGGCAGACGGCGGCGGGGATCCTGCTTCGGGCGCTTCGGCGACCGGCAACTCGACCGGCGCGGACTCGTCCGGCCCTTCGGTCTCGTCGGCTTCGGGGCCATCGGCCGCAGCGGCGCCCGCCGCCAGATCGATCGGCTCGGCCGATTCGATCGGCTCGGCTGACTCGGTGGGCTCGGCAACCTCGACCGGCGGGGTCGCCGCGGCTGCGTCGCCGTTGCGGCGACCGCGCCGCCGGCGGCGCCGCCGGCGGCGATGGCGCCCTTCGCCTTCGGGCGGCCCCTCGGTTCGACCGGCATCCTGTCCGGTCGGCGTGGGCCAACGCGGAGCATCGTCCGGCTCGGCAGGCTCGGGCCCGGGCGGGGTTTCCGGCTCGGGTCCGGGGCCTTCCGCCAGGTCGTCCGGCGGCGGTTCCCCGGCGGCCGTCGGCTCCTCCACGTCGGCCGCGGGCTCCCGGTCGTCCGGCGTGGGCTCCTCCTCGGCGTCCTCGCGGTCGCGGACCTCGAAGTCGACGGCCGGCCCGTGGCCGAGTTCCGCGGCGATGCGCTGCCAGCGCTGCACGGCGTCGTCCGCCGCGCCCAGCGCCTGCATGCGCAGTTCGAACAGCTCGAGCGCTTCGTCGAAGTAGGGGCCGTGCACGAAGCCGGCGACGCGGAAGCGCTTCTGCTCGTCGGTCTGCAGGAAGCGGTGCTGCACGCCGCAGATCCGCTTCAGGCAGCCGGCGTCGCGTCGCGGCAGCCGCAGCGACTGGCCGAGCGGGCCGAGCCACTCCTCGGCGATCGACGAAGGGCTGCGGCCCGGGTTCAGTTCGGCCTTCGCGAGCACCGGACACACCAGCAGCACGGCGAGCAGCACGGCGTTCTGCGGCACGGTCCCGGTGGTGTGCACGCGGTTGTCGAGCGCCTCGAGCAGCCGCCAGAACTGCACGCGCTGGTCGTGCCGCGCGCCGGCCAGGAACTCGGCGAGCACGGGCACGAGGCTCTTCAGCGCGCCGACGTCGCGCAGCAGCTGGAAGCTCTCGAGCGAATGTCCCCCGCGCAACAGGCGCAGGATCTCCTCGAGCAGGCGCGGCGGCGCGCTGCGCACCAGGTCGGCCGACGTCTCGGCCATCGCCGCGAACGTCTCGGGCTCGATCGCGAAACCGAGCCGGCCGGCGAACTTCGCCGCGCGCAGGATGCGCACCGGGTCCTCGCGGAACCGCACGCGCGGGTCGCCGATGGTGCGGATCACGCGCGCGCGCAGGTCCGCGAGCCCGTTCGTGTAGTCGAGGATCCGGTCGCGCGTCGGGTCGAGGAACAGCGCGTTGACCGTGAAGTCGCGGCGCAGGGCATCCTCCTCCGCGGTGCCGAACTCGTTGTCGCGCGTGATCAGCAGGTCGTCGTCGCCGCCCGGGTTCTCGAGCTGCGGCGTGCGCCGGAACGTGGAGACCTCGAGGATCTTCCGGTTGTCGTGGAAGTGCAGGTGCGCGAGCTTGAAGCGCCGGCCGATGATGCGGCAGTTGCGCGGGAAGGTGCGCTTGACCTGCGGCGGCTTCGCTTCGGTCGCGATGTCGTAGTCCTTCGGCGTGCGGCCGAGGAGCAGGTCGCGCACGCAGCCGCCGACCAGATAGGCTTCGAAACCCCGCGCGATGAGCCGTTGCGTCGCCCGGACCGCGTCGGGGTCGAGCTTCGCCAGGTCGGCGCCAGTCGGGGACAGGATCGTCGGTTCGATCGTCGTATTCCCTGGAAGAGCGAGTGATGGGAAGTGCGCGGTTTACCGCCCCGCGGGGCCCGGCGGCAACCAGTTTCCCACCGGCCCTGCGGCCTGCCGGCTCAACCCTGCAGGCCGCCGTCGACCGTGAGCACCTGCCCGGTCACGTAGCCAGCCGCCTCCGACAGCAGCCAGGCCACGGTGCCGACGGCATCTGCGACGGTGCCGAGCCGGCCCAGGGGAACCCTGGGCAGCATGCGGGCCTGGCTCTGCCCATGGCTGTGGGGGTGGTCGATCAGGCCCGGGGCGACCACGTTCACGGTGATCCCGTGGGGGGCCAGCTCGAGCGCGAGCGAGCGCGCGAGCTGGACCACGGCTGCCTTGGCGGCGAAGTAGACCGGCGCGCGCAGCATGCCGCGGTCCTTGTCGGCGCCGGCGGCGGCGAACAGCACGACGCGGCCGGGCCGGCCCGCAGCGACCATCGCCGGGACCACGGCCTGGATCGTGTGGAAGACGCTGTCGACGTTGCTGGCGAACTGCGCGCGGAAGGTCGCGGCGTCGGTGCCGAGCAGCGGCCGTTCGGCGAAGTCGCCGACGGTGTGCACGAGCGCACAGGGGGCACCGTGCTGGACCTGGAACGTGGCGAAGGCGCGCGCCAGCGATGTCGGGTCGGTCGCGTCGACGCCGGTGGCCCGCGTCCAGACCACCGCGCGCCCGGGGAACGCCGCGGCGATGCCGGCCCCGATGCCCCGGCCGCCGCCGACGACCAGGATGCGGTCACCGGCCACGGCCCTCACTTCTCCTTCAACCACCCGAGGATCTCCTTGAGCTTCGGCGGGTTGCCGGTCATCAGCACGCCGATGCGGAACACCTTCCCGGCGGCGCGGAACGCGAACCAGACGCTGCCGAGGATGATCACCGTGGTCAGCGCGTACTCCCACGCGGGCGGCGGGCCGCTGGCGCGGTTCATCATCGCGAACGGCGTGTAGAGCGGGATGTAGGTGAACACGCGCGCCATGAGCCCGTTCGGCTCCTGCACGACCGGCACCATCGCGAGCAGCGGGATCATCAGCAGCAGGAACACCGGCTGCAGCAGGTTCTGCGCCTCCTTGAGGCTGTTGCACACCGAGCCGATCGCGACCAGGATCGCCGCGAACAGCAGGTAGCCGGTCAGGAAGTAGCCGACGAACGAGGCGAGGTAGAGCGGGTCGCCGACGATCGCGAGCAGGTTGTACTCGCCGAACTTCGGCACGAGCTTCGGCGCGACCCAGACGCCGAGCACGCCGAACACGACCCACGAGCCGACGATCGTGAGGCCGGTGGCGCCGATGCCCCAGATCTTGCCCGCCATGAGCTCGCCCGGGCTCACCGACGACAGCAGCACCTCGATGATGCGGTTGCTCTTCTCCTCGACGGTGTTGGTCAGCAGCATCTGCGCGGCGGTGAACACCGCGATCCACAGCAGGTAGACGAAGGCGACCGGCGCGAGCTTGTTGCCCTTGTCGGTCTTGTCGACGGCCTTGGTCTCGCCCGTCGTGTCGACCTGCACCTCCTGGAACGCGACCGCGGCCTGGATCCAGGCGGCCCGCTGCGGCGGGATGTCGGCCTTGGCGATGCGCAGCTTGCGCAGCACCTGCGTCGCCGCGCCGGCGTACCAGTCGCGCAGGTCCTCGTCGGTCAGGCTGTTCGAGACGTAGACGAAGTCGGCAGGGCGCCGCGGATCCGCGGGGCCGGCCGTCTCGTCGAAGCGCAGCGGGTCGTTGTCGAACACGAAGTAGGCGAACAGCCGGCCGCTGTTGACCATCTCGTTGAGCTTCCGGCGCTGCTCCGCCGGCTGGAGCCCTGCCACGCCCAGTTCCTCGAGCGAAACGTGGTGGTAGCGGCGCGCGGACACGAAGGCCCGCAGGTTGCGCTGCTGCTCGGGCGACATCGAGGTCGCCCAGTCCGTCACCGTCGCGAGCAGGGCCGGCGGCAGCTCGTGGAGCTTGCCGGACTGCGCCGCGCGGGCGGCCTGCTGCAGCAGCTCGGGCTCCTTCTGCAGCCGCGTGATCAGGTCCCGCAGCGGGTTGCCGGCGTCGAGCCGCTTCGCGACTTCGTCGAGGTTGGCGGTGATCTGCGCCAGCGTCGGTTCGGCAGGGGGCGGCGTGGGCGCCTCTGGTTCCGCCGTGCCGGGCCCGGCAGCGCCCGCCGGCGCGGGCTTCGGCAGCAGTTCCTCGAGCGCGCGCTGCAGGTCGCGCTGGCGCGCCTCGGGTTCGATCCGCGCGCCGATGCGCGACGGCGTGAAGTCCAGCACGGCGTACTGCTGCAGCTTCTTCGTGCTCTGCATGACCCAGCCGACGCCGATCGCGAGCACGATGATCAGCGGGAAGCTCAGGATGCCGAGCCAGAACGTCTTGGTGCGGACGTTGTCGAGGAACTCGCGCTCCGCGACGAGGTAGGTCTTGCTGGCCATGGTCAGCGCCCCAGGCCGGCCGCGGCCAGCTGCTCGTTCGCCTCTTCGACGGTGCGCACGAACACCTCGTGCAGCGACGGTTCGCGGTAGTCGAAGCGCCGCACGGTGACGCGCTCGACGAGCCAGCGCAGCGCCTGTTGCGGGTCGGTGCCCGGCTGCAGGTAGATCTCGGCGTGTTTGCCGTTGTCGTTGACGCGCAGCGCACCGGGCAGCCGCTGCAGCACGGTGCCGTCGCCGTCGTAGTCGAGCTGGATGCCGAGGTCGCGCCCCTGCTTGACCTGCGCCAGCGTGCCGGCGAACTGCAGCTTCGCCTTGTGGATCATCATCACGTAGTCGCAGAGCTGCTCGGCGTGCTCCATGCCGTGCGTGCTGAAGATCACCGTGCGGCCCTGCCGCTTCATGTCGAGGATCAGGTCGCGCATCGTGTCGCGGTTGACCGGGTCGAGGCCGCTGAACGGCTCGTCGAGGATCACCAGTTCGGGCTCGTGGATGATCGTGCCGAGCACCTGCACCTTCTGGCCCATGCCCTTGCTCATCGCCTCGCACTTCTTGTCGAGCCAGTCGCCCAGCCCGTAGCGCGTCAGCAGTTCGCGCGCCTTGTGGTTCGCGGTGCTGCCGTCCATGCCCTTCAGCCTGCCGAAGTAGGCGACGATCTCCGCCGTCTTCATCTTCTTGTAGAGCCCCTTCTCCTCGGGCAGGTAGCCGAGCCGGTCCTTGACCTCCTGCGCGTCCGGGTGGCCGAGCACCGAGATCGAACCCGCGTCGGGGTGGAAGATGCTCATCACCATGCGGATCGTCGTCGTCTTGCCGGCGCCGTTCTGGCCGAGGAACCCGTAGATGCAGCCCACGGGCACCTCGAGCGAGAGGCCGTCGACGGCCGTGAACGAACCGAAGCGCTTGGTGACGGAACGGAGGATCAGCGCGTGGTCCATGCGGGATGGCACGGCTGGTGGCCGCGCGACCGCGAAGATTGTCGGAACGTCCGCCGCGGGGCAAGCGCGCGGCGCGGCGGTCCGGCGCCGCTCGCCAGCCGGGGCCGGACCTGACGGGTCACTCCGCCGTGCAGCGGCGCGGCGCGAACAGTGCCACGGCCGGGTGGGTCGAACGGCCTTCGACCAGCATCTCCGCGAGGCAGCGGCCGCCGAGGAACGCGAACGACAGGCCGTAGCCGTTGAACGCGCCGAGCACGTAGGTGCCGGCCCGGCCCGGCAGCGCGCCGAGCAGCGGCAAGCCGTCGGGCGTGCCGGCCATGATGCCCGTCCAGACCCGCGGAAAGGCCGTGCCGCGCAGGTCCGGGAAGTGCTCGCGCACGTAGGCGAGCAGGTTCTGCGTCACCTGCGGGTTCTGCGCGCCGTCGTCGAGGATGCCGACCTCCTCGCCGGGCACCGACCAGCGTTTGCCGCCGATCAGCAGGCGCCCGCGGTGGACCCGGAAGTACTCGTAGCAGAAGTTGCTCGACATCGCGCAGGGCGGGAACTTCGCGGCGACCGCGTCGGGCAGCGGCGCGCTGGCCAGCACCTGCCCGCGGAACGGGAACACCGTGCGCGCGAGCAACCCGCTGCCGTCGAGTTCGCGCGCCAGCGCCGACGTGCAGTGCACGACCAGCGCCGCCGCGAGTCGCCGCCCGTCGGCAAGGCGCAAGGTGAACTCGCCGGCCTCGCCGTCGATCGCGGCGACCTCGGCGTGTTCGGCGACGACCGCGCCGCTGCGGACCGCCGTGGCCGCGAGGCCGCGCACCATCGCCACGGGTTCCACGATCGCCTCGCCGGGCAGGAACAGCGCGCCGTGGAAGCCGGCCGCCGCGGGGAGTCGCCGGCCCAGGGCACCCGCGGGCACGAGTTCGTGCGGTTTCCCTTCGCTGGCGAGCAGTGCCGCCGCCTCCCGCAGTTCCGTCCACTCGTGCTCGGTCTCGGCGAGGCGCAGGCCGCCGCGCGTCTGCAGGTCGCAGGCGATGCCCCGCCCGGCGAGCTCCGCGCGCAGCGCTTCGTGGTTCTCGCGCAGGAAGTCCCACAGGAGGCGCGCGCGCTCGGCACCGAACTGGCCGTGCACGCGGTGGTAGTGCTCGCCGAGGCCCAGCAGCAGCTGGCCGTCGTTGCGGCCGGTCGCGCGGCAGCCGATCGTGCCGCGCTCGAGCACGGCGGCGTGCAGCCCCGCGCGCGCGAGGTGCAGCGCGACGGACACGCCGGCGATGCCGCCGCCGACGATCGCGACGTCGGTGCGCGCGGGCAGCGGCCGGGAGGCCGCGAACGGCGCCGCCTCGTCCAGCCACAACGAGGTCATCGGCGCAATCCCGCCGCGCCCGGCTCCTGCCCCAGCACCATGATCTTCTGCCAGATCTTGCGCGAGAGGCCGGTCGTCAGGTCCTCGATGTCGTCGACCGCGTCGACCGCCTGTGCATCCGGGAAGCCCTGCACGTAGAGCGCGCCGACCTTGCCCATCAACGACAACATCTCGCTGCAGTAGTCGAGGTAGCGCGCGAGTTCGACGCGGTGCAGCGGGCGCTCCGGGGACGGGCGATCGGGGCCGGGCAGTTGCAGGCTGTCCGGGTCCTTGGCCAGCTGGTGCATGTCGACGATGTGCGCCATCGCGCGCAGTTCGTGCAACGCATCGAGGCATCGGCGGCGCTTCTGGCGCAGTTCGAGGCTCAGCGCGAACACGGCGCCAGCACCGAGGAAGAACAGCATCGACAGCCCCGCGTCGAGCGTCTGCACGGCTTCGGAGAGCTGCCATTCGGCATCGACGCGCAGCCGGACCGACAGCACCAGCGCCACGATCGTTGCGAGGCCGGCGGCGACCAGCAGCACCGACAGGAGGCGCAGCCACCAGATCGGGCGGCGGATCGCGGCGCTGCGCTGCGCGTGGGCTGCGGCGATGCCGTGCAGGGCGTCGGCGACGCGGCCGAGGTTGGCCTCGGGGAATCGCTCGCGGATGTGATCGCGCAGCGAGGCGATCGTTTCGAGCAGACGGGCCGGATCGAGGGCGTGGAAGGTCACGCGCGGATCTTCACCGACCGCCCGCCTCGGTGGGGACCGGATTCTGCCCCTCGCCGGCCGGATCGCCGGAGGTCGGGACGACGGGCCCTCGGGCTTCGCGCCGCGACCATGCTCGGCGAGCCGCGCGACAGAGTCCGGTCGACGTGGTCAGGCGGCCGTCAACGCAGCAGCGCGAGCAGCAGCAGCATGCACAGGGCGAGCAGGGTGAGTGCCACGGAGGTGCGGTGGATCGCGGTAGTGGCTGACCGCATGGCTGGCTCAGGTTGGTGGTGGTTTCTGGTGGGGGATGGCCAGTGGTGCAGGGAAGCGACACCTGGAATAGTCCTGGCGCGAGGCGAGGTTGCACCCCCGGTCGCACGGCGGCCTCGAGCCGGGGGGACGCCTCGTTGCGATGGGGGGCCACTTTCGCAGTGCATTTGCCCGGATCGGCATTAGATTCTCGCGCCCTCGACGCAGCCTGGCTCGCCGCCAGCGAGCCGGTCGCGTTGCGGCCGTGCGAAAGACCATCTGCGCAACACCCTCATGAGCAAGGAACTGCGTCTCTTCACCAGCGAGTCCGTCAGCGAAGGCCATCCCGACAAGGTCTGCGACCAGGTCTCCGATGCCGTGCTCGACGCGATCTTCGCGCAGGATCCGGAATCGCGCGTCGCCTGCGAGACGATGGCCTCGCGCGGCTTCGTCGTCGTCGCCGGCGAGTTCACCACGAAGGCCCAGATCGACTATCAGGACGTGGTCCGCACCGTCATCCGCGAGATCGGCTACGACGACCCCGAGGTCGGGTTCGACTACAACTCGTGCGCGGTGTTCACGTCGATCCAGCGGCAGTCGGCGGACATCGCGCTCGGCGTCGACGCCAGGACGTCGGCGGGCAAGGAACAGGGTGCTGGCGACCAGGGCATGATGTTCGGCTACGCGTGCAAGGAGACCGACGCGCTGATGCCGTTCCCGATCCACTACAGCCACCGCATCCTCGAGGCGCTGGCCCAGGCCCGCAAGACGAAGCGCTTCCCGTTCCTGCGCCCCGACGCGAAGAGCCAGCTGACGGTCGAGTACGACGGCGACCACAAGCCCGTGCGCATCCACACCGTCGTGATCTCGCACCAGCACCGGCCCGAGGTGCCGGAGAAGGAACTGCACGGCGCGCTGAAGGCCGTCGCGCTCGAGGTCCTGCCCAAGGGCATGGCCGACGGCAACACGCGCTGGTTCCTGAACCCGACCGGCCGCTTCGTCGAGGGCGGGCCCAAGGCCGACGCCGGGCTCACGGGCCGCAAGATCATCGTCGACACCTACGGCGGCATGGGCCGTCACGGCGGCGGCGCGTTCTCGGGCAAGGACCCGAGCAAGGTCGACCGCTCGGCGGCCTACGCGGCGCGCTGGGTCGCCAAGAACATCGTCGCCGCCGGCTACGCGGACCGCTGCGAGATCCAGGTCGCCTACGCGATCGGCATCGCGCAGCCGGTCAGCATCCGCTGCGACACCTTCGGCACCGGCAAGGTCGGCGAGGACAAGCTCACGGCGGCGGTCCGCGAGGTGTTCGACCTGCGCCCGGCCGCGATCATCCGCGAACTCGACTTGAAGCGCCCGGGCTTCCGGCGCACGGCCGCCTACGGACACTTCGGCCGCCCCGGGTTCTCCTGGGAGCGCACCGACCGCGTCGACGCGCTGCGCACGAAGCTCGGGTGAGGTGCCAGGCGCGGCGCGGCGACAACGCGGGCCCGCCGGTCCTGGACCCCGGGCCGCTGGACCCCCGGACCGGGCGCTCGCGACCCCGGGAATCGCCGGCGGGGCTGGTTTCGCCGGGCCGGTCTGCGACTATTCCAGGTGCAGGCTGACACGGCCCCGAGCGCCCGGTCCAAGCCTGCACGGCCAGGCGCAAGCCGCGGGTCGGCAGCGCCGACCCCCGCTCCTGGGCGTCGGCGGCACTGGAGTTCGCGATGCAGCAAGACCAATTCGAAGTCCTCTTCTGCGACCTGTGCGGCACGTCGGTACCGCTCGCTGACCTCGAGAAGGGTGCGGCCATCCGGCACCACGCCAAGACGATCGGCGGCTGCTGCCTGCAGGTGCTCCGGAAGGGCGACTCCCCGCTCGCCAGTCCCGGGGCTCCGCCGGCTCCGGCAGCGCCGCCGCGCGCCGCAGCCGGCGACGGCAGGCTGCTGCCCGTCGCGATCGTCCTGCTGGCAGCGGTCGCCGCGGCGACCGTCTTCCTGGACCAGCGGGTCGGGGGCGTCGAATCGCTGGTGCGGCAGAACCAGGAACAATCCGTGCAGGCCCAGCGGTCCGACAGCGACGTGCTGCAGGGCCTCGGCGTGGCGATGGACTCGGTGGCGCGCAAGGCCGACCTCGACGCGCTGACCGAACGGCTCGCGAACCTCGACGGCGCGATGCAGCTGCACCAGGAGCAGCTGCGCCTGCAGGTCGAAGGGCTGCGCCAGGTGGTGGTCGCCGTGCAGCAGGAGACGCACAAGCTCGTTGCCGGCACGATCGACTACCGGCCCCTGTTCGAGGACCACCGCCAGCAACTGCACCGCCTGCTGACCGCCGTCGCGGACCTGCGCGGGGCGGGCGCCGCAGCGCCCTCGCCCGCGGCCCCGGCGGCGCCGCCCGCGGCCGTCCCCGAGGCCACGGGCCTGCCGGAGGCGCTGCTCGCGCACGTGAAGAAGCTCGGCGACGCCGACGCGGCGGTGCGCTTCGAGGCCGTCGATGCGCTGGTCGCCAGCAAGAACCCCGCCGTGCTGAAGTACCTGCTGCCGATGGCGCGGGATGCGGACTCGTTCGTGCGGCGGCTCACGATCGAGGGGCTGCGGGACTTCAAGCATGTCGAAGCGGTCGACGCCCTGATCGCCGCGCTCGGCGACAGCGACGTCAGCGTCGCCGAGACGGCGTGGAGTTCGCTCAAGAAGCTGACCGGCCAGAAGATCCCGTTCGACGCGACCTCGACGAGCAAGGAGGTGCGCCAGCGCGCCCAGCAGAAGTGGCAGGAGTGGTGGGACAAGAACCGCGCGACGTTCGGTTCGTGATCCCTGCCCGCCGCCCGCGGCGACGCGCCGGAGGCGGAACGAGCAACGGGCGCCGGCTCGCGCCCCACCGCGACGAGGAGCGACACATGGCGTGGCAGAACCGCACGAAGCTCGTGGCCACCCTGGGCCCGGCTTCGGGCACGGACAAGGTGGTCGCCGACCTCGCGCTGGCCGGGGTCGACGTGTTCCGCATCAACTGCTCGCACGCGGACCACGAGGCGATCCGCACGATGGTCGGTCGGGTGCGTCGCATCGCCGGCAGGCTCGGCCGCGCGATCGGCGTGCTCGCGGATCTGCAGGGCCCGAAGATCCGCGTCGGCAGGCTGCAGGGCGCCGAGCCGATCCCGCTGCGCCGCGGCGCCGAAGTCGTCGTCGACGCCACGCCCGGGGTCGTCGGCGCCGTGCAGGGCGGGTTCGCGGTGATCGGCACCAGCTACCGCGGTCTGGCCGCAGACGTGCGGCCCGGGGAGCGCATCCTGCTCGACGACGGCAACCTCGAACTGAGGGCGATCGAGGTCCGCGGCCCGCGCATCCGCGCGCGGGTGGTCCACGGCGGCGTGCTGCAGCAGTTCAAGGGCATCAACCTGCCCGGCAGCCGGGTCGCCGCGCCGTGCCTGTCGCCGAAGGACCTCGCGGACCTCGCCTGCGCGCTCGAGAACCAGGTCGACTTCGTCGCGCTGTCGTTCGTGCGCACGCCGGAGGACGTGCAGGCGCTGCGCTTGCACATCGACCGGGCCGGCTCGGACGCGCAGATCATCGCCAAGATCGAGCGCCCCGAGGCCGTGCGCAACATCGCGCGCATCCTCGCGGTCGCCGACGGGTTGATGGTCGCGCGCGGCGACATGGGCGTCGAGCTGGGCGCCGAGGCGGTGCCGCCCGTGCAGAAGCGCATCATCGCGCTCGCGAACGCCGCGCGGAAACCCGTGATCACCGCGACGCAGATGCTCGAGTCGATGGTGACGAACCCACGCCCGACGCGCGCCGAGGCGTCGGACGTGGCGAACGCGATCTACGACGGCACCAGCGCGGTGATGCTGTCGGCCGAGACGGCGTCCGGCAGGCACCCCGTGCGCAGCGTGCGCACCATGGAGAAGATCGTGCGCACGGCGGAGCGCGACGTGTGCGCCGCCATGCGGGAACCAAGGCGCAAGACCGGCCTCGCCGCCAGCGTCGCGAGCGCCACGGTGCGCGCCGCCGCCTACGCGGCCTACGAGGCGCGGGCGCGGTTGCTGGTCGTCTACACGGTGACCGGCACGACGGCGCGGCTGCTCGCCGGCGAGCGCCCGCCGACGCACGTGCTCGCGTTCACGCCATCGCCGCGCGCGATGCAGCGCATGGCCCTGGTCTGGGGCATCGTGCCGCGCCGCCTGCCGCTGCGGCGCACGAGCGAGGCGGTGACCCGCGCGGGCGACCGCCTGCTGCGCGAGCAGGGCTGGGTGAAGCCGGGCGACCGCATCGTGCAGGTCGCCGGCACGTTGCCGCAGGCCGGCTTCACCAACACGATGAGCATCCGCGAGATGTGACGCGGCTCCTGCCGTCGCCATGGGGCCGGCCCGACGCGATCTCGCTCGTTGACAAGGGGGGCAGCCTCGCTAGCATTCTCGCCCTCATTCTGGACGCCGCGGCTGCCCGCCGCGCCCGCGACAGGCTACCCATGACGAAGACCACCCTCGCCACCGTTGGCACCCGGCATGCCGCCATGAGCACCTGGCATGTCGTGGACGCCGCCGGCCGCACGCTCGGCCGGATGGCCACGCAGATCGCCACGATCCTGATGGGCAAGCACCGGCCCGACTACACGCCCCACATGCTCGTCGGGGAGGGCGTCATCGTCGTCAACGCGGACAAGGTCGTGGTCACGGGCAACAAGGCCGAGACCCGCGAGTACACCTACTACACGGGTTTCCCGGGCGGCCTGCGGCACGTCAAGCTGGCCGACTACCTCGCCAAGGCTCCCGACGAACTCGTGCGGCTGGCCGTGCGGCGCATGCTGCCCAAGAACCGGCTGGCGAGGAAGATGTTCAGCCGGCTGAAGGTCTACCGCGGACCTCTGCACCCGCACCGGGCGCAGAAGCCGACCGCGAAGTAGCGGTCGCTCGCGCCGGCGCGCAGCAGTCCAGAGGCAGGAACCCGCAACAGCAGAACCAGACGAGGAACACGCAGTGGCAGTCAACAACCCGTACACGTGGGGCACCGGTCGCCGCAAGACGTCGACGGCCCGCGTCCGCATCAAGCCGGGCACTGGCAAGCTCGTGATCAACGGGCGCGAGTTCGAGGACTTCTTCCGCACCGCGGACACGCGCCGGCACGCGCTGCAGCCCCTCGTCGTCACCGAGACGCGCAACACCTACGACGTCTGGGTCAACGTCGAGGGCGGCGGCATCACCGGCCAGGCCGGCTCGGTGAGCCTCGGCATCGCGCGCGCGCTGCGCCGCGAGAACGAGAACTTCGACAAGGTGCTGCGCGACAACGGGCTCCTGACCCGCGACTCGCGCGAGGTCGAGCGCAAGAAGTACGGCCGCCACAAGGCCCGCCGCTCGACGCAGTTCAGCAAGCGCTGAGCCGTTCCGCCGGCGGATCCGGGCCCCGCGCCCGATCCGTTGCGCGCCCGGCGCAACGCGCCGCGAGGAACCATGGCTGGCCACTCCCACTCCGCGAACATCAAGTTCCGCAAGGACCGGGTCGACAGCAAGCGCGCGGCCGCCTTCGCGAAGCTCTCGCGCATGATCACCGTGGCCGCGCGCCAGGGCGGCGGCAGCCTCGACGGCAATGCGAAGCTGCGGCTCGCCTTCGACAAGGCGCGCGTGCTCGGCATGTCCAGGGACGCGATCGATCGCGCCATCAAGAAGGGCACCGGCGAGGGCGAACTCGGCGCCTACGAGGAGATCGTCTACGAGGGCTACGGGCCCGGCGGCGTGGCGATCATGCTCGACGTGCTGACCGACAACCGGCACCGCACGGCGGCGGACGTGCGCGGCCTGTTCGACAAGCACGGCGGCAACCTCGCATCGTCGGGCGCGGTCGGCTGGATGTTCGAGCGCAGGGGGCGATTCGTCGTCGACCCCGCGGCCGGCGGCACCGGGGCCGCGCTGACCGAGGACCGCCTGCTCGAGATCGTGCTCGAGGTCGGCGCCGACGACCTGCAGCGGGACGGCGAGGCCTTCGCCGTGCTCTGCGCGCCCGCGGCGTTCGCGGAGGTCCAGAAGGGGCTCGACCGGGCCGGCGTGCCGCTGCGCGCGGCGGAACTCGCGTTCGTGCCCACGCAGCGCACGGTGGTCGCGGACCCGGCGGTCGCGCAGCGCGTCGTCAAGCTCGTCGACGCGCTCGAGGACCACGACGACGTGCAGGGTGTGCACAGCAACGAGGACTTCCCGGACGCGGTGGTCAGGGCGCTGGAGGTGTGACATGGAAGGCGTGCCGCGCTGGTTCTGGCTCGGGTCGCGGCGCGAGGTCGAGCGGGCCCTCGCCGCGGCGTTCGGCTCCCCGCCCGAAGCTGAGGCCGCCGGCACCGCAGGGCCGGGCGACCTCGTCCTCGTCGACGCCGCCGCGGCGCCGGCGGACTGCGGCAGCGTGCCGGCCGGCCATGCGTTCGCCGCCGTGCGCGCGCTGAAGGAACGGGCCGGGGTCGCGGTCGCCGTGGTGGTCGACGCCGGCGATCGGATCGGCGAGCAGCTCGCCCGATTCTGCCTCGCCGACGGCGTGGTCCGCTGGCGCGGACCGGCGGCCGGGCTCGACCTCGGCGAGTTCCGGCCGGGGCACGCTGCGCACCCGAAACCCTCGGTCGACGCGCTGCTCGAACGCGTGCAGGCCGACGTGGCCGCGCACGGCCACACCGGCTCCGCGGTGGCGCGCCTGCTGCAGTTCGAGCGCGAGGACTCGCTGCTGACTCGGCTGCAGGACCCGGCGACGGGCCTGTTCGACGGGCCCTACGCGACGTTGAAGCTCGACGAGGAATGGAAGCGCGCGATGCGGTTCCACCAGCCGCTGTCGCTGCTGCTGCTCGACCTCGGCGATGCCGAGCCGGCGCGGGCAGCGACCGACCGGCAGCGGCTGCTCGCCGACGCCGCGGGCGTGTTCCTGAACGAGTGCCGCGACATCGACGTGCTCGCGCGGTTCGCGCCCGGCACCTTCCTGTTCCTGTTGCCGGGCACCGGACCCGAGGGGGCGGCGGTTGTCGCGCGGCGCATGCTCGGCGCGCTGCGGCAGCGGTTCACCGGCCAGGGCGTACGGCCGTGTTGCGGCCTCGCCAGCGCGCCCTCGAGCCAGATTCCCGACCGCAAGGCGTTCCTCTGCGTCGCCGCGGCCAACCTCGCGCGGGCCCAGGCGGGGGAGGGGGATGGCGGCCTGTGCACGAGTTGGCAATAGTCGGCCAGAGCCGCGCATGCGCGCTGCCCCGGCCGCCCGCCGGCCGGGACCCCGTTCCTCCATGTTCGACCGCTTCATCCGACTGGCCAGGGCCAGGAAGGCGCTGCACGAACGGCGCTACGAAGACGCCCTGCTGCTCGCGGACGATCCGCTGATCCGGGGCGACCGCGGCGCCGCGGCGGTGCTGGCCGAAGCGCGCGCGTGCCTGCTCGCGCGGGCCCGGCAACGCCTCGCCGGCGGCGACCTCGCCGCCGCGCGGCTCGACCTGGAGCGGCTGCGCCGCAGCGGAGCCGGCGCCGAAGTCGACGAACTGCAGCTCGCCGTCGATGCCGGGCACGCGGCGGCTGCGGCGGCCCTGGACCTCGCGCGGCAGAACCTCGCGGCGGCGCGGGACCTGCTCGCGCGCGGCGATCTGGCCGCCGCCGAGGCCTTGCTGGGCACGATCGCCCCGGGCCCGCTGCTGCCCGAGGTGCGGCAGCTGCAGCAGCTGCTCGCCGAGCGGCGGCGGGGCGCCGCGCAGGAACTCGCGCCGGTCGAGGCGCTGGTCGCGGCGGGCCGGCTCGACGAGGCGATGGCGCGCTACGCGAGGGCGCTGGTGCTCGACCGCGACGGGACGTCGCGGCACGCGGCCAGCGAGCCCATCGCGCGGCGCGGCGCCGAGGCGGCCGTCGCGCGTGTGCACGCACGCCTCGACTCTGGCCTCGACGCGGCGCTGCAGGCCTACCGCGACGTGCGCGCGGACTGGCCGTTCCTGGCCGAGGACGGCCTGCGGCCGGCGATCGAGCGCCTCGGGCAGGCGGCGCTCGCCGAACTGCGCGGCGCGGCCGCCGCGCGCGAGGCGATGCCGCTTGCGGGAGCTCTGCGCGGCGCGGGCCTGCCGCTGCCCGGACCGCTCGGCGACCTCGTCGACGCGGTGCTGGCCGCCGAGGGGGCCGGCGGGGCCGCGGACACGCGCGCGCTGCAGGCCCTGCTGCGGGCGGCGGCGGCAGCGGGGGCCGGCGGACTCGCCGCGGAGGCCGAGCGCCGCCTGTCCCGCGAGCGCGAACACGGCGGCCGCATCGAGCAGGCCCGCCAGCAGCTCGCGACCGGCCAGCTCGAAGCGGCGCGCGAGACGCTGACCGCCGTGCTCGTCGAGCACCCGCTGCACGACGGCGCCAGGCGCGAGCTCGACGTGGTCGAGAAGGGCCTCGCCGACCTCGACCAGCGGCTCGAAGCCGCGCGCGCAGCGGCGCGCGAAGGGCGGTTGCGCGCGGCCTGCGCCGCCGCCGCGGCGTTGGCCGGCAACGGCCGCGTCGGGGCCGCGGCCCAGCTGCTCGCCGGCGAAGTGCGCTCGCGCATGGCGGTCGTCGACCGTGGCCTCGACGAGGTGCGCGCGGCGCTGCACGGCCGCGCCGCGGCGACCACCGAAGGC
Organism: Planctomycetota bacterium; assembly: GCA_016873195.1. Classification (GTDB taxonomy): domain Bacteria; phylum Planctomycetota; class UBA1135; order UBA1135; family UBA2386; genus VGXW01. The sequence continues at coordinate 22,935 of VGXW01000018.1, forward strand.
GTGCGGCACAGCCTGCGCCGGCTCCAGGAACTCGCGAAGGTGCAGTGCGACCACGCGGACCTGCCCGTGGTCACCGAGGCCGTGACGGCCGAAGTGCAGGCGCTCGAGACCTGCGAACGGCTCGGCCCGGTGCTGGACCGGCGGGCGCTCGCCGAGGCCAGGACCGGCTTCGATCTGCTGCTCGCGGCACGGGCGCGGCTGCTCGCGCCCGAACGCCTCGACGCGCGGCTGTTCCGGCTGCTGGACCAGCTCGCGCAGGCCGCGCAGGGCCTGCTCGCGGCCGGCCGCCTCGGCGAGGTCGAGGTGGCGGCGGCGGTGCTGGACCGCTGCGCCTCCGTGCGCGCGGAGTTCGGCGCGCGGGCCGGCCAGCTGCGCGAGGCCGCGGCGGCGAAGTGCGCGGCGGCCCAAGCGCAGGTCGCGGAGGCCCGGTGCCAGCTCGGCTCGGCGGACCTCGCCGAAGCCGAGCGCCTGGCCGAACTCGCCGCCGCGCAGTGGGCGGACGGTGCACCGGTGCGCGCGCTCGCCGCGGAGCTGCGCCAGCTGCGGCAGCACGACGAGGCGCTCGCGCGCGTCGAGGACCTCGCGGCGGAGCGCGACTTCCAGACGGCCCGGCAGGAACTCGCGGACCTGTCGCCGACGCCGCCGCTGCTGCGCACGCGCATCTACGACATGAAGCAGAACCTCGCCCGCGCCCAGGGCCTCGAGGGCGCCTTCCTGCTGCGCGTCGACGAGGGCGGCGAACACCTCGTGCTGCGCGGCGAGACCGTTTCGATCGGCAACGTGCGGCAGACCCGCTCCGACCTGCCGGTGCTCGCCGACCTGGCCGGCCGGCACGCGAGCGTGCGCCGCAGCATGTCGTTCCACGGCGGCATGCAGGACAGCGTCGTCGCCGAGGAGGGCGAGGTGCGCGTCGGCGGCCGGGCCGTCGCCCAGCACCGGCTCGAAGCCGGCGACCGCGTGCAGCTCGGCACCGCGTTCGCCTTCGTCTACCACCGGCCGAGCGCCCGCTCGCTGACGGCGGGACTGCAGCTGCAGGGCGGGTTCCAGGTCGGCGGCACCGACCGGATCCTGCTGCTGAAGGACCGCGGCCGCGACGGGCGCATCCTGATCGGCCCGGGCCGGGACGTGCACGTGCGGGTGCCCGCGGCGACCGGCGAGGTCGAACTCTACGCCAATCCCACCGGGCAGATGCGCGTGCACAGCGACGCGGGAGGCGCCATCGACGGGGTGGCCTTCCGGGGAGAACATCCGGTTTCGGCCGGCCAGATCGTCGAGGCCGCGGGGGTCAGCTTCGTGCTGCAGCCCTGGCGGCCGGGCCCCTGAACCGGCCGGTTCCGAATATCCGTGACGCGGCGCCGTAGGCGGCCCCACCAGGAGGTAGCCATGTTCGCCCTGCTGCTGTGCACCGGACTTCTGCTCGCCCCGCAACAGCCGGCTCCGGTCCACGAGGCGGTGGCGGTGCGCGGCGAGGCCGAGCTGAGCCAGGCGGCCGCCTTCGCATCGGCGGCACAGCGGGCCGAAGCGCACGTGCGCGACCGCTGGCGCGAACGCGCCGAGCGCGTGATCGACGGCCAACGGCCGTTCTGGCTGCCGAGCCTGCTGGCCCAGGAGGCCGTGCGGCGCTACCTCGCGGACCTGCCGGCGGATCGGCTCGTGCGCTACGTCGACCGCGACGACCGCGAGCGGCAGCACGAGTTCGGCTCGAGCTGGCAGACGACGCTGTGGGTCGCCGAATCGCCGCAGGCCGTGCAGCAGCAGGAGCGGCAGCTGCGGCGCGAACTGCGCCAGCTCGAACAGACGACCGCGATCAAGTACGGCGGCGTCGTCGCGGGCTGGGCGGTGCTGGCGCTGGCGATCGGCTGGTTCGACCGGCTGTCGCGCGGCTACATGACCGGGCGGCTCCGGCTGCTCGGCTTGCTCTGCGGCGCCGCGTTCCCCGCGGTCGCCTTCCTGCTGTAGCATCGAGGAAGCCCGATGTTGGCCTTGCGCAGCCAAGCCGATTCGCCGCAGCCGGAACGAGTGGACTGGGAGGCGTTCTACCAGAACTTCCGCAAGCCGGGCTACGTACCGGGCTTCGAGATCGTCAACAAGCTCGGCGGCGGCATGTTCGGGCTTGTCTTCAAGGCCCGCAAGGAGTCGATCGGCAAGGACTACGCGATCAAGTTCCTGAAGGTCGACGACGACACGGTGCGCGACGCGGTCGCGCGCGAACTCGAGTCGGTGCAGTTCTTCGCGCAGATCGACCATCCGAACCTCGTGTCGATCGAGGACAAGGGCGTGGTCGACGGCATCCCCTACCTCGTGATGAGCTACGCGGGGCAGGAGACGCTGCAGAAGCGGCTGCAGCAGGGGCGGCTGTCGCGCGACGAGGCGCTGCGCATCTTCGCGCAGGCGGCGCGCGGCGTGCAGGCGCTGCACGAGCACTCGCTGGTGCACTTCGACCTGAAGCCCGCGAACATCTTCCTGAAGGGCGACGTCGCGCGCGTCGGCGACTACGGCCTCAGCAAGCTCGTGTCGGCCTCGCGCAACTCGCTGAGCTTCGGCCGCGGCACGCCCTACTACATGGCGCCCGAGATGCTGCAGCGCCGCGGCGACGCGCGCAGCGACATCTACTCGCTCGGCGTCGTGCTCTACGAGTGCCTGTACGGCGACGTGCCGTTCCGCGGCGATTCCGAATGGGAGGTGCTGCGCAAGCACGAGGTGGCCGCGGTGCCGTTCCCGGAGGACAGCCTGCCGGGCGATCGCGCGGTGCTGCTGCGCTGCCTGCAGAAGCGCCCCGAGGACCGGTTCGGTTCGGTCGCCGACCTGCTGCGCGCCCTGCAGGCGCCCGTCGCGCTCGGCGAGAGCCTCGTGTTCGCTTCGCCGCGGCTGCCGGCCGCCGCTGCCGACCCGCCGCCGCTGCCCGGCACCGCGCCGTCCGCGCCGCCGCCGCTGCCGCGCGACGCGGCGGCGAGCCCCTACGGCATGCCGTGGCGGGGCGAAGCGCCGCGGCGCGGCCTCGTCGGCTGGTTCGTGCGCGCGGTCTTCGCGCTGATCGAGGCGGCGATCTTCGTGCTGCTGCTGCCCGTGCGCGCGATCGGCGCCGTCGCCGGGCGCGGCGTCGTCTTCGTGCTGAGGCTGCCGTTCCGGATCCTCGGCCTCGCCGCGCGGCTCCTCGGCCTGCTGCTCGTCGGCGCGCTGATCCTGCTCGCCGTGGTCACCGTGCTGCACCTGCTGACGGCCGTCTAGGCTGCACCTGCGGCCGGGCCTTCCGGTAACATCCGGGCTGCTCCCCATGGGCGAATCGAGGCACGAGATCGGCCGGCTGCAGGCGATGGACGAAGCCGCCTGGGCGGCGCTGCAGGAGGACTACTTCCGGCGCATCTTCTTCTACGTGAAGCGCTACGTGTCGGACCACCAGACGGCCGAGGATCTGACGCAGGACGTGTTCCTCGGGGCCTTGCGCGGCATCGGCGGCTTCGACCCGAGCTACTCGCTCGACCAGTTCCTGTTCGGCATCGCCAGGAACCGCGTGATCGACCACTACCGCAAGCACAAGGCGGTGCTGCTGCCGGGCAAACCCGACGAGGACGCCGACAAGAGCCAGCTGTGGCTCGAGAACATCGCGCACGCGGGCAGCCGTGAACCGAAGGAGAAGGCCGTGCGCGCCGAGGACGAACGGCGGCAGCGCGCGGTGCTGGCACAGATCCTGCGCGATCTGGTCGGGGAACTCTGGGCCGCGGGCGACTACCAGAAGCTCATGGTGCTCGAGTACCTGTTCGTGCTCGGCGGTCGCAACAAGGACGCCGCGGCGCGGTTCGGCATCGCCGACGAGAAGGCCGTCGCGGGCATCAAGTTCCGCGCGATCGAACGGCTGCGCGGCCTCGCGCGGCAGCGCGACCCGAACCACTCGCTGTTCCTGGGCCTCTGGCAGCCGGGGGCCCGATGACCGGCGCCGAAGACCCGATCGATCCGCAGCTCGCCTTCACCGTCGCGGCGGTCTGGCGCGAGGCGCGGATCTCCTGCCCGCACCCCGACCTGCTGCAGAGCTTCGCGCAGGGCGGCCTGTCCGGCGGCGCGGCCGAGTTCGTCGCGTTCCACCTGCAGGACAGCCGGTGCCCATGGTGCAACGCGGTGCTGGAGGATCTGCGCGCGCGCGACGACGCGGCCAGGGCGCCCGTGCTGGCGGACCTGCGCGACCGGCTGTTGCGCTCGACCGCCGCCGCGCTGCGCCGCACCCGCGCCTGATCGCCCGGCGCGATCCGCCGGACCTCCGCGAATAGTCGGGCCGCCGCTGCGCAGAGGTGCCCGGGAGCGCGAGCTCCCGAACCCTACCAACGGAAAACGACATGATCGGCAAGACCTTCAAGTGGATGCTCCTCTCCGGTGCGGTGCTCGGTGGGGCTGGCTTCCTGTTCCTCGGCACCGCGTTCCCCAGCTACGTCAGCACGATGGCCTCCTCGGTCCGCGAGACGGTCGCCGGCCAGATCCCGATCGACCTCGAGCTCAAGCGCGCCGAGAACCTGATCGGGCAGATCGACCCGCAGATCGACGGCTGCAATCTCGACCTCGCCCGCGCCGAAGTCGAACTCGAGGAACTGCAGCAGTCGGTGCAGCGGCTCGAGAAGCTCGTCGGCACCGAGGAGAAGAAGCTCAAGGTCGGCGCCCGGATGTTGAGCGGCGACGGCGAGGGCGAAGTGCAACTCGCCGCCGACTTCGGCGCGCGCCGCCGCGTGCAGGTCGACCTGCAGCGCACGAAGGACAGCTACGTCAACAACGTCGCGATCCTGAAGGCCAAGCGCGCGCTGATCGACCGCCAGGCCAGGGCCGTCGAGGCCGCCAGGCAGCACCTGATCGCGGTGCGCAGCGAGCGCGAGGCGCTCGAGGACCAGGTGCGGTCGCTGAAGACGCAGCAGCAGCAGATCGGGGCGTTGGCCGCGAGCAGCCAGCGCTTCGACCTCGACAGCACCGCGCTGAGCCAGGCCAAGGAGGTCATCGCGCAGGTCAAGAAGCGCCTCGATGTCGCGCAGCGCATGCTCGAGAACGACATGGTGTTCCACGGCGACGACGCGATCCCGGTGGTCGTCGACGAGCGCAACGTGATCAAGGAGATCGAGGCGCTGTTCGCGCACGGCGACGCGGCCCTCGTCGAGCTGCCGGCGGCCGGCGGCCGCTGAGCGGCGCAGCCCGCGCCGGCTCTGCCACGGCGGGCCGCTGCGCGCGGGGAATCGGGCGGCGAGCCCCACGGGGTCCGCGCGGCCGTGGCTGCACGGCCGCCCTCCACGGTCTCGCAGGCTGCGCGACGAAGCGCCGGCCGACCCCTGCACCAAAGGCTGCTGCAGGGGCTCTCCGCGCGCGCACAGGGTCGCCGCGGCGCCCGTCCCGCTGGCTGCGGACGCCCCGGGCCCTGCAGGGGTAGGCCCCGTGCAACCGCGGGTTCGCCGATCGACCGCGGCTCGCCGCTTGCGCGGACCGGCGCGATTCCAGTAGGAACTCCGCCGGCGACGATTCCCCTGTTCCCCGCATCGTGAAGCCGACCAGCCAGAACCCCAGTGCGGCGCCGTCCGCCGCCGCGCTCGCGCTCTACCGCGGCATGCTGCGCATCCGGCGCTTCGAGGAAGAACTGCACCGGCTCGTCGGGTCCGGCGCGATCGGCGGCACCACGCACCTCTGCGCGGGGCAGGAGGCGGTCCCGGTCGGCGTGTCGGCGCTGCTCGGCGAACGCGACCTGGTGACCAGCACGCACCGCGGCCACGGACACCTGCTCGCCAGGGGTGCGCGCTGCGACCGCATGCTCGCCGAGTTCGCCGGCCGGGTGACCGGCTACTGCCGCGGCAAGGGGGG
>VGXW01000019.1 GCA_016873195.1 Planctomycetota bacterium
CGGCAACCACCTGCCCGGGCGCGGCCCGCCCGATAGCATGCAGTCCCCTCCGCCGCCCGCCGCCTCGCGTCCACTGCATGCTGCGTTCCCTGGTCCCCATCGTCTGCGCCGCTGCACTCGCCGCGCAGACCCAGCCCCCGCCCGGCGCCGGCAAGGCGCCCGCCGGCAAACCCGCCGCCGAACTCGACCCGGCGCGCGAGTTCTTCGCCAAGGGCGAACTCGTCGACTTCGAGATCACGCTGGGCCCCGCCCAGCAGCAGCGACTGCGCGAGAAGCCGCGCGAGTACGTCACCGCCACCGTGCGCGCCGACCGCAAGGAGACGTGGCCGTCGATCGGCATCAAGATCAAGGGTTCGGCCGGCAGCTTCCAGAACCTCGACGAACGGCCGGGCTTCACGCTGCACCTCGGCAAGTTCGGCGGCACCGCGCGCTTCCACGGGCTCCAGCGCTTCCACCTCAACAACGGCGCGCAGGACGAGAGCCGCCTCTGCGAGTGGCTCGGCAACGAGATCTTCACCGCCGCCGGTCACCCGGCACCGCGCGTCGCGCACGCACGCGTGCGGCTCGACGGCCGCGACCTCGGCCTCTACGTGCTGCGCGAGGCCTACGACCGGCAGTTCCTGCTGCGCACCTTCGGCAACGTGCACGGCAACCTCTACGACGGCGGCTTCTGCCAGGATCTCGACGCCGACCTCGAGAAGGACGCCGGCGACGGGCCCGACGACCACGCCGACCTGCGCCGGCTGCGCGAACTCTGCCGCGGCTTCGACACCGAGCGGATCACGCGCTACGAGCAGGCGGTCGACGCCGAGGCGATGATCGACTTCTGCGCGCTCGAGGCGATGCTCGGCCACTGGGACGGCTACGGCTACAACCGCAACAACTTCCGCCTCTGGATCCCCGCCGCCCCCGGCCGCGCGCGGTTCCTGCCGCACGGCATGGACCAGCTGCTCGGCGACGCCGACGCGTCGATCCTGCGCCATCCGCACGCGATGGTCGCGAGCGCCCTGATGCAGGTGCCCGCGTGGCGCAAGCGCTACCGCGAACGCCTGAAGCAGCTGTTGCCGCTGTTCCTGCCCAACAAGCTCGTGCCGAAGGTGAAGGCGCTCGCCGGCAAGCTGCGCAAGGAACTGCACGCGCTGGACCCAGGCACCGCCGAGGACTTCGACGACGCGGTGCAGGACCTCGTGCAGCGCATCGAAGCGCGCTACCGCAACCTGCAGGACCAGGTCAAGGCCCCCGAGCCCAAGCCGCAGCAGTTCCCCGCCGGCCGGCCGCTCGCGCTGAAGACCTGGCGCCCGGCGGCGGAGACCGAACACCTCGAGCTCGGCAAGAAGGGCTTCCAGGGCGTGCAGACGTTCCTGATCGCGAGCACCGGGCGCGGCGAGCAGCCGCTGGTCGGCTCGTTCCGCGCCTCGCTGCTGCTGGGCAAGGGCCGCTACCGCCTGTCGGGGCTCGCGCGCTGCGAGAAGGTCGAGGCGCCGCCGCCGAACGAGGACGGCAGCCCGACGGGCGGCGCCCGCCTCGCCGTCGACGACGCGCGCAGCGAGCGGCTGTTCGGCGACCAGAACTGGAAGCAGCTCGACTGCGAGTTCGAGGTGACCGAGTTCCAGCGCGAGGTCGAGCTGCGGCTCGAACTGCGCGCGATGCAGGGCCGCGCGTGGTTCCGCTGCGACACGCTGCGGATCGAGAAGCTGCCGGAGTGAGCTCGGCTCAGGGCCGCTGGCCTACGGCCGCAGCACGCGCTCGAGGTCAGCCCGCCCCACCAGCAGGCCCGACTCGCGCCGCCCTGACGGCCGCTCGACGACCACGCGGTAGTCCCCGGGCGGCAACCAGGAGCGGAAGCGGCACGGACGATCCGCGGTCGAGGCGACCGCGCGTTCGCCCGCGAACACGGTGACCACCGCCTTCGGCTCGTCGCGGCCGACGCGGTCGACGGCACGCAGCTGCACGAGCGCGCGGCGTTCGACGCGCAGGTCGATGCGGTTCTGGTCGCCGGCGACGACGTCGAGCTCCTGCGGCGGCGGTGGCTCGAAGGGCAGGAAGTGCAGGCGGCCATCGTGCTCGCGGTCCGCGCAGACGAGCGTGGCCGGGCCCGGGGGCACGGCCTCGAAGCCGAAGTGCTCGGCACCCCCATGCGGTCGCACCCAGCGGCCCAGATCGACGGGAAGGCGCTCTTCGCCGCCTGTGCGCAGCACGGGCGGGCGATCCCCGAAGCCCACCGGCCGCCCCCCGAGGTCCAGCGCGCGCACGCGCACGAGCCCGGCGGGCACGGCCTCGAGCTCGACGCGGATGCTGGGCTGGTGCGCACCGAGGGCGACGTCCACGCCCGCCGAGGCCGTCAGGCACGGGCCGCGCACGGTGACCCGAAACGAGCCGTACGGCAGCGATAGCGATGCACGGTCTGCGTACGAAGCCTGCACGAGTTCGATCTCCTCGGCGTCGACGCCGCAGCGCCCGCGCACGACGAACTCGCACTCCCCGTTGCGCGGCAGCGGCGTCACCAGCGTCGCCGTCAACTCCGCGGCCATGGCGTCGAAATCGCACTGCAGATCGCCCGCGCCGGCGCGCACGTCGAAGTTCCGTACCGCGAGCGTCACCGACCGGCGGCGGTGGTCCGCCGCGCCGCGGGCTCCGGCGCGGTCGGCCAGCACCTCGTCGGGCGCCCGCCAGCGCAGCGACACGGTGCAGGGCCCCGGCCCGACGATCCAGCGGAAGCGCCGCTCCGCGTCGAGGCGCAACGTCACCGGCTCGCCGTCCTGGTGCACTTCCACTTCGTAGCCGTCCTGCAGACTCCGCTCGCCCAGGATCCTGCCGTGCAGCAGCACTTCCTCGGCCCCGAACCGCAGTTCGACGCGCCGCTGTTCGCCGCGCGCGAGTAGGACGTCACAGTGGGCGCCCTCCCCGAGCGAGGCGGTGACCGTGTATGCGGCCGGATCGAGCGCCGAGAAGGCGAACGAGCCGTCGGCCGCGGTCTCCGCGCTCAGCGTGTGGTACGGCGATTCGCCGACGGTCACCGGCACCCGCGGGTCGAACATCCAGCGGCGGTCACGGGTCGCCGGCCGCTTGCCGTGGCGCTGCAGCCATACCGTGTGGTCCGCGACCGGCCTGCCCGCGGCATCGAGCACGGTTCCCTCGATGCGCGCTTCGGTCGGCACGCGTTGCAAGTCGTCGCGCGGCGGCGGTGCCGCGTCCGCTCCTGGTGCCGCGACCGCTCCTGGTGCCGCGACCGGTCCAACCGCCGCCGCGGCCGCTCCCGCGCCGCCGCCCGGCGCGACCACCGGTTCGCCCGTCCTCCCCCACCACGCGAGCCCGGCGACCCCCGCCGCGGCGAGCAGCAGCGCCGCGAGCAGTGCCTGCGCCCTGCCGCGCCGCTCAGCCATGCCGCGGCTCCAGCCGGATCGTGCCGAACGCCATCGCCCCCGGCGACGACCAGCGGAACACGTGCGCCGCGTGCCCGGTGCGCTGCAGCAGCGCTTTCTTGATGCGCAGCGCCTCGTGCCAGACCTTGGTCCGTTCGCCGAGCAGCACCACCGTGCCGCCGCTGCCGCCGCCGGTGATCTTGGCGCCGAACACCTGCCCGCCGGCCGCGCGCCGCGCGCGCGCCTGCTCGACCAGGAAGTCGGCGGACTCGTGGCCGAGCCCGCAGGCCGAGTAGCTCGCGTGTGCGGCGTACATCAGCCCGCCGAGTTCCTCGCAGCTCGCCGCGGTGACGGGCTCGCCGAGCAGCTGCCGGAAGCGCTCGACGCGCGCGTTCTCCTCGATCGGATGCGCGGTCGGCGCCGCGACCGGGTACGTGCGCGCCGGGTCGATGCGCGTGTGCGGGTCGCCGTGCCCGCCGTAGCGCTGCAGGAACTCGGCGCCGGGGATCGTCACGGGCAGACGAGCGGCGAACGAACGGCGGAACTCCGCGACCGGGCAGTTGGCGAGGTAGCCGCGCCATTCGGGATCGTCGGCGAGCACGAGGTCGCCCTGCCGGTGCACCGGCAGCCCGCGCAGGTCCGCGAGCATCCGCGCGCCGACGAACGCGCCCGCGCGCACGGTGCGGTAGTCGCTGCCCGAGACCGCGTGGCGCACGCCGCTGTCGAGGCCGACGAACTCGAGCGGTTCGGGCACCGGCACGAGGCCCTCGAACTCGCACGGCTGGCAGCGCAGCGCCAGCAGCGCACCGGCCTGCCCGCAAGCCGCGGTCATCTGGTCCATCACGCCGCACGGCGCGCCGACGACCTCGTTCTCGACCTTCTGGCAGCAGAGCGCCAGCGTGCGCCCGTCGAGCGGCACCCCGTAGTGCGCGGCCAGGGCCCGCATCGTCGCGACCTCGATCGCCGCCGAGGAAGCCGCACCCTTGCCCTCGGGCACGTCGCTGTGCAGCAGCAGGTCGAAGCCCTGGGCCGGACGCAGTCCGGTCTCGCGCGCGAGCGCGACGAGGTTGCCGAGCAGGTAGGCGACCCAGCGGTCGCGCGGGTCGGCGCACAGGAACGCGCGCGCTTCGGCGTAGGGCAGCACCGCGTCCGGCAGGCCGAGTTCGGCAAGGCGCGTCGACAGCCGCTGCGTGCGCGAGCCGTCGCGGCACGGCGACCACAGGCGCAGTTGGTCGTCGTCGCGCCCCTGCACGGCGACACAGGCGGCCTCGGCGGTCGGCAGCTGCAGCACCAGCGAGCCCGAGTAGTCGGCGAAGCCGCCCATCACGTCGAGCCGGCCCGGCGCGCGCGCGACCACGAGCGGCCGGTCGGGCCGGAAGAAGGTCCCCACCGACTCGTCGACGAGCCGGAACAGCAGCAGCACGCCGAGGCCCTCGGCGGGAGTCGTGGACGGGACGAAGTGCTTCACGGTTCGGTGCCTTCGCGCGGCCGGCGGAGCATACGGCATCGCGGCGCAGGGGCGGGCGAGCGCCACGGCTCGCCTCGGACCGGCCCGGGCCCGTGCTGGAATCCGGCCGGCCGGGCTCTATCCTCACGCGGCCCATCCGGTAGCAGGAGTTCCATGCGAAACCAACGTCCGCGGGTTCCTGCTGCAGCGCTGCTGGCCCTGTCGTGCCTCACCGGCTGCAGCACCACCACCTTCAAGGTCGGCATGATCGTCGACCCCCCGACCTCCGCCGTGTTCGTGAACGGCACGCGCGTCGGCCAGGGCGCGCGCCGCGTCTACGACATCGACTTCGGTCCCCACGAGCGCGTCTGCGTGCAGGCGACCGCCGCCGGCTACGAGCCGATGCGCGAGTTGCTGACGCGGCAGCAGGTCATCGACCAGGTCGAGAAGTACGGAGACTTCAAGTGGTACCTGAAGCAGGAGAAGTGAGGACCACCATGCGCCAACGCCAGACCATTCCCCTGCTCGCCGGCCTCGTGTTCACCGCCTGCAGCAGCGTGCCGACCCGCACGCTGCGGATCGACGCGATCGGCGTCGACGAGAAGCCCGTGCCGTGCATCGTCGTCGTCGGCGACGACTGGGCCGGCGCCGCCGAGAAGAACCAGTTCGTCAACCTCACGGGCGACGACACGCTGGCGCTGCAGGTCGCGTTCGAACAGCCCTCGGTCGACATCATCGTCGCCGCGGTGCCCGTCGACCAGGCGACCGGCAAGCCGCTGATGCTGCCGAAGTCGCGCGACGAATCGGCGAAGGCGACCAGCTTCCTCGCCGACTTCGCGCAGGTGCGGCTGACCGACCCCGACCGCCAGCTGTTCATCCTGCGGCAGCGCTGAGCCGGGCCGGCGGCGCCGCCGAACGTCGGCGAACCAACGTCGGCGAACCGTCGGGATCAGCGCAACACGGGGAACCGGCCGCCGGCGAACTCCGCGGCGAGGGCGTCGCGCGGCCTGAGCACCGTGCGGAAGCCGAAGCCCGGCAGATCGCGCGTCAGCGAGTTGCCGTGGAACTTCGCGCCCTCGGCGCGCTCGCGCTGCTCGCGTTTGGTGTCGTTGTAGCGACCGCCGGCGAGCCATCCCTCGGTGTCGGTCGGTTGGGCAGCGAGCCACTCGGCGACGTTGCCGGCGAGGTGGTGCACGGTGGCGCGGTCCGTGCTCCGCCACGAGCGGCCGCCGGCGTCGATCTCGACGGCGCTGGCGCTGATGCTGCGCAGCGCGCTGTCCTCCGTCCAGTCGTTGCCCCACGGGAAGCCGTACTGCCCGCGGTCGCCGAGGGCCGCGAGCAGCCACTCGTCCCTGGTCGGCAGCGCGCGGCCCTGCCACGATGCGCACGCCGCCGCCTCGAACCACGACACGGCCTCGACGGGCAGCTTCGGCGAACGCAGCTTCGTGCTGCGTCCGAGCAAACGCTGCAGGACTGCGGCCGGCGGCACGAACGCTCCGAGCCGCGCCGCGAGCGCCTGCTGCTGCGCGGCCACGTCCGCGGCCCCCGCCGCCGCGACCGCCGCGTTCGCCTGCTCGAGGAACTCCTGGAACTCCGCCTGGCTCGCCTCGGTGCGCGCGAGGAAGAACGCGGCGACTTCGGCGCCGGCCCTGGTGCGTCCGGCCGGGATCGCGACCATGTCGTTGGCGGCCGCCTGCAGGTCCCCGACGGCGCGCACCCAGCGGTCGAGCCGGTCGGACACGCCCTGGTCGAGCCCGCCGTGGACCCGCAGCGCCGCCTTCGCCGCGTCGAGCGCTTCGCGGCTCTTGTCGAGGTCGAGTTCGCGCTCGAGTTGCCTGAACGCCGCGCGCGCCTGCGTGGCCGCGGCCGCGAAGGCCGCGAACTCCTCGCTCCCGTCCTTGCCCACCACGGGGTTGCGCGCCGCGGTCTCGGCGGCCGGCAGGTCCCCTGCGGCGAGCGCCTTGGCGAGAGCCGTCACGCGTTCGTCCGCTTCGTTCCAGCGCGCGACGGCGGCCGCGGCGCGCTGCAGCTGCGCCGCGACGGAGTTGTCCGCCGCGAGGTCCGCCGCCGCGGTGCGCAGGGCCTGCAGGTCCGCTTCGAGCTGGGGGCGCTCCTTGCGGAAGCCGGCGAGCCCCACGATTCCGTCGAGCCGGCGCTCGAACCCGCGCGCGTTCTCGAACCACTGACGCGCCCGCGTCGCGAGCGCGAGTCCCTCGGCCACCTTGCCGAGCGCGTCGGCGGCAACGAAGCCGTCGAACTCCGCCGCCGCGGCCGGGAACAGCCGCCTGCCACGATCGATCCCTTCGCGCAGCAAGCCGAGTTGCCGCTCCGACGCCGCGAGGTCGGCCTCCGGCGCCGCGCCGCGCCTCTGCAGCTCGCTCCAGGTGGTGCGGCAGCGCTCCAGCACCTTCGGCTGCAGCTGGGCTTCCCGGCGCAGGTCGCTGCGCTCGGCGGCAGCCCAGGCCGGCAGACTCCCGTCGCCGCGCCGCAGCCTCTGCAGATGGCCGTCGATCGCGACGTAGGCCTGCTCGACGTCCTGGAACGGCAGCTCCGGTTCGAGCGGGACGGACTGCCGCTCGCCCTGCGCGAGCGCGAGCGCCTGCCGGGCCTCGCTGATGTCGTTGATCAGCTGCTGCTTCAGGTCCCGCTGTTCCGGCTGGTTCGGCTGCAGGTCCGCGACGTCCTGCTCGAGCGAGGCCTTGGGTCCCTCGGCCTCGAACTGCGCGCGGTAGCGTGCGATGGCGGGGCCGACGTCGACGACGGGCGCCGCGAGCGGCGCCTCGAGCCGCAACCGCGCCTCGCCCAGTTCCCCGGACGGCAGCTGGCTCTGCAGTTCCTCGCCGAACCCGGCCACCGTCAGGAGCTCGAGCAACCGCTTGCGACCCGCCTCGATCGCGTCGAGCCGCGCCCGCAGCCCCACGCGAACCTCGGCGTCGCCGCCGGACTTGACGAGGTCCTTGTTCCAGTCGGCGAACGCCTTGACCAGGCTGGCGATGGCCCGGCTGCCGAGTTCCCGCTCCGCGCGCGCATCGCCGGCGGCCTTGGCCAGCCACTGCCGCAACGGCTCCGTCCGTGGCTCGGTCAGCTTCGCGGCGGCGGCATCGACCTTCTGCAGGTGCTGCTGCAGGGTGTCGAACGGCAGATCGAGCGCCGCGGGCACGGCCAGCCCGTCGAGCTCCTGCTTCACGGCGATGCCCTGCGCCACGTCGGCGAGCAGCGCCTCCCGGTCGGCCGCCAGCGTCGCGTCGACCACGAGCGCCTCGAGGTCCACGCGCAGGTCCGGCGTCGGCCCGGCGTCGGCGAGCCGCTGCCGCAGCGCCTGCAGCTGCCGCTGGCCGCCATCGGGGGCCAGGGCCGGGCCGTTCCGGCCGTTGCCGCCGTTGCCCGCGTCCGTCCCGTACTGCCACCACGCCCAGGTGCCGCCCGCCGCGAGCGCCAGCACGACGGCCCCGGCGAGCACGCCGCCGCGTCGTTTCGGCGGCGGCGGCGGCGGCGGCGGCTCCGGCTTCGCCGCCCTGGTCTTCGGCCGCTGGATGTCCATCGTGCGGCCCTGCTCGACGAGCACGAGGTCGGCGAGCAGCGCTTCGTAGCTCGGGTAGCGGTCCTCGCGGTCGAGCGCGGTCATGCGCTCGATCACGCGCGACAGCGGGTGGTTCTCGTCGAGCTCGGGCAGCGCCTTCCACAGGCACAGGTTCTCGAGCTTCGTCTTGGTCTGGATCAGCTCGTAGACCGAGCTCGCGCGGATCGGCGGTTCGCCCGTCAGCAGGTAGTAGAACGTCGCGCCGAGCGAGTACATGTCGCTGCGGAAGTCGAGGTCGGCCGCCGCGTGGCACTGCTCGGGGCTCATGTAGAGCGGCGTGCCGATCAGCTCCGACGTCATCGTCATGCTGAAGTCCTCGTGCATCGGCTTCGCGATGCCGAAGTCGGCGATCTTCAGCACGCCGCGGTCCGTCAACATCAGGTTGTCGGGCTTGATGTCGCGGTGCAGCACCTTGAGCCGCTGCGCCTCCTCGAGGCCCTTGCACGCCTGGCGCAGCAGCGGCAGCGCCTCGCCGACCGGCAGCCGGCCGCCGGCCAGCAGCTTCGTGCTTTCGCGCAGGTTCTTGCCCTTGACGAACTCCATGACCAGGAAGTGCACGCCGAGCTCGAAGCCGACGTCGTGCACCATCACGACGTGCGGGCTGTTGAAGCGGCCGACGGTGCGCGCCTCGACCTCGAAGCGCTTCAGCATGCGCGGGTCGACCAGCAACTCCGGCCGGATCACCTTGACCGCGACCTCGCGGTCGAGCCGCACCTGCCGCGCCTTGTAGACCGCGCCCATCGCGCCGCGGCCGAGCAGCGCGTCGATGCGGCAGCCGCCGAGTTCGCGGCCGAGCAGCGGGTCCTGGCTCGCGGGCGGCGGCGGGAAGGCGCCCGGCGTGCGCGCGGCGCCGCCCTCCGGCGCCCCCAGGGTCTTGTCACCCGGCGGGCCCGCGGGCCGCGCCGCCCCGGCGTCGGCGCCCAACGCCGGCAGCGTGCGGTCCGGCGGCGGTTCCTGTGGTCCCTTCTGCGTCCTGTCGAGCGGATCGTTGCTGGTCATGGCCCGGCCTGCGGTTGGGCGGACAAGCCATGCTTGTAGTGGACGGCGCCGAGGCGCCGCAACTCTGCTGCCTTGTCCTCGGGCGAGGTGTCGGCCAGGAACCCCCCACCGCCGACCTCGGGGCCGGCGAGGTACTTGAGCAGGCCGGGCTTGCGCAGCGGCGGGTGCAGTTCGACGTGGAAACCGAAGGCGCGGTGGTCGCCGCCGTCGGTCGGCGCGTCGTGCAGCGCCATCACGTAGGGGAACGGCGCCCGCCACAGGTTGTCGTAGCGCGCGAGCACCTCGCCGAGCACCGCGGCGAGCGCCCGCCGTTCGTCGTCGCGCAGCGCCGCCACGTGCGGCACGGCGCGGCGCGGGCCGACGAACACCTCGTAGGCGTAGCGCGCGAAGTACGGCACGAAGGCGACCGCGTGCGCGTTGCCGGCGACGAGCCGCCGGCCGTCGCCGAGTTCGCTGGCGACCAGGTCCTCCCACAGCACGCGCCCGGTCGCCGCGAGGTGCGCGCGGCAGGCCTCGACCTCGCGCGCGATGGTCGGGAACACGAAGTTCGTCGCGTAGATCTGGCCGTGCGGGTGCGGGTTGCTGACGCCGACGGCCGCGCCGCGGTTCTCGAACACCAGCACGTGGTCGACCTCGGGCCGCTCGCCGAGTTCGCGGTACTGCTGCTGCCAGCACGCGAGCACCGCGTCGATCTCCGCGACGGCCATCTCGGCGAGCGACAGATCGTGGCGGGCCGCGAAGCAGACCACGCGCGCGACGCCGTGCGCCGGCCGGTTCACGTAGATGCCCGGCGGCGGCGGCAGGTGCAGCGGGGCATCGGCGCCGACGCACGGGCGATCGTTGTCGAACACGAACACGCCCGCGTAGTCCGGGTTGCGCGCGCCGCCGATGCGCAGGTTGCCGGGGCAGAACGTGCACTGCGGGTCGTAGGCGGGCACCGCGGGCGCCGCCTCGCCGCGCAGTTCGCCGAGCCACGGCCGGTCCTGCCGGTGCGCGGCGACGACGACCCACTCGCAGCGCAGCGGGTGCCAGCGCTGTTCCCAGAGCCCGGTCACGCAGGTCCTCCCCGGACGGCGCTCCCGGCCGCGGCGCGCTCGCCGAACACGTCGGCGACGTCCGCGCCGATCACGCGCTGCGAGCCGGTCGTGCGGACCACGATCACGATCAGCAGCAGCGCCGAGGCCAGCGCGAGTCCGTCGGCGACCATCTCGTACCGCAGGGCCTGGGCGAGCGAACGCATGGTGCGACCAGTCGACACGACCACGCCCGGGTACTGGCCCAGCCAGGACCAGGCGAGGAAGCTGGCCCACCACAGGCCGACGACCGCGGCACTGCGACGGTGCAGCGCGTGGCGGTACGTGTCGCCGACGATCTGCACGGGCACCCAGAGGTTTGCGATCGGCACGAACCAGCCCCCGATCGACCAGCCGAGTCCGTGGCGCAGCCGCATGCCCGCACTCGCTGCGTTCTCGTAGGCGCGGCGCAGCCAGACGATGACCGCGATCGCGCAGAGCGGCAGCAGCAGGGTCTGTCCCAGCACGAGAACGGATCCGAGCAGGCCCGACTCGCGGTCGGAGACGAGGGAGAAGAGATCGTCCATCGACCGGGACTCGCAGAGGTCCAGCCACTGGAAGACGTGGTGGACCAGCTGGGCGAGCTGCACGGCGGCCATCGCAACGAACACGACCACCACGAAGCGCGCGTGGCTGCGCGCGGGGCGGAAGGCGTGACGGCGGCCTGGCATCGGCGCCACGCTATCGCAACGGCACGGCGCAGGTCACGGCCCGGCGCGGGCAGGGCAGGCGATGGGCACGCGGCTACGAACTCCTGCCCAGGGAAGTGCTCCCGCGACAACGCGCGGTGATGCCGGGTTCGCGCGCATCGCCACGCGGTCATTGCGGCCCGGCAGCAGCACCCGGTGGGACCCTGGGACGCAGTGCGGGAGCACCGCTGCGCCACGATCGGGTACCCTCCTTCAGCCTGTCCCGGCCATCGGCACTCCCGCAACCGGGCGTTCCTCATCTCCCTCCAAGCACCCCATGCGCAAGACTCCCTTCTCTCTCCTCAGTTTCGCCATCGCCGCGTCGCTCGCCAGCACCGCGGTCGCCCAGATCCCGAACGATGACTGCACCGGTGCCGTCCCGGTCGTCCAGGGCCCGAACGGCCCCTACAGCAACTTCGGCTCGACCACGTCGTTCGCGTTGCCCTGCGCGGCAGGCGGCAGCGACGTCTGGTACATCTACGTCGCGCCGGCCGCCGGCCCGCTGACCATCGACCTCTGCGGCTCCGGCTTCGACACGGCGCTCGAGCTGTTCGACGGCAACGCCGGCTGCGGCGCGCTCGTGAGCCTCGGCTGCAACGACGACTCCTGCGGCCTGCAGTCCTCGGTCAGCGTCGCCAACGTGAACCAGGGCGACGTGGTGTACGCCCGCGTCGGCGGCTTCGCGAGCCAGACCGGCACGTTCACCGTGAACGTGAACGGCCCGATCGCCCCCGGCCAGGTCGTCGCCACGGCAACCCCCTACGGCAACGGCTGCGTCAACCTCGCGCGCGCGACGATCTACGAGTACTTCGACATGACGAACGGCCCGACCTTCGACCTGTCGAACACGGCCATCATGTTCGTCCCGACGGGCACCGGCTACCTCGTGATGCCGACCGCCTCGACGTGGTACACGCCGACGAGCGCGAACCTCGGCCTCGGCGACGACCAGGTGTCCGCCGCGCTGCCGCTCGGCTTCACGCTGAACTACCCCGGCGGCAGCACGACCGACGTCTACGCGAGCAGCAACGGCTTCGTGTGGGCGCAGGCCGACACCAACAGCGGCTGCTGCTCGGGCTACGTCCCGGATCTGCTCGCGCAGGGTGCTCGCTGGTGCGCGCTGTGGAACGACCTGAACCCCAGCGCTGGCGGCACGGTCCATTTCGACACCGACCCGATCAACGGCGTAGCCTACGTGACCTTCGTCACCGTGCCCGAATACGGCACCGCGAACCCGAACACGTTCCAGTACGCGTTCTTCAACACCGGCGTCGTCGAGATCCGCTGGCAGTCCTGCACCATCACGCAGCCCTGGCACCACGTGATCGTCGGCTGGACCCCGGGCAACACCCTCGATCCGGGCAGCATCGACTTCAGCTCGGCCCTGCCGCGGACCACGTATCCCGACGCGCGGCGGCTCGTGCTGTCGAACACCGGCCGTCCGTTGGTCGGCGTCCCGATGACGCTCGACACCAGCAACATCACGCCGGCGGCCTTCTTCGGCGCCGTCGGGCTCGGCCTGACGAACCCGAACCTGCCGCTCGACCCGCTCGGCATGCCCGGCTGCACGCAGTACACGGACCTGCTGGCGACGCTGCTGTTCCTGCCGCTCGGCTCGCCGACCGCCTCGGTGGTCTTCGTGGCGCCGCCGGCGTTGAACCTGCACATCTTCACCCAGTCGTTCGTCTTCGACCCGGCCGCGGGCACGACGCTGAACGGCGCGGTCGCGTCGAACGGGCTCGACCTCGGCATCGGCAATCTGTGAGCTAGTCACAGACAGACCTCGCGGTCGGGCGAACCGCGCCTGACCGCCCGCGCGGCGGCTGCTGGCCTGGGCCGGCCGTCGCCGCGTGGTGTTTCCGGACCCAGTCGCGGAACGCGGAGTTCAGCCGAACACCTGCTCCGCGTGGGCCTCTTGTTCGGCGAGCACCTGTGCCGTGCCGACCCCCACGACCGCGCGGCGCAGTTCGAGCAGGCCAGCGGCCGCCCAGATCCCCACCAGCAGCACGGCCTCGAGCCGCGGCCGGAACCACAGCGCGAGCGCGGCGCAACCGCACAGCGCCTGGGCGCTGCCGACCGGCGAGATCGGCCCGCTGCCGCGGCAGCCGTAGAAGCGCCAGCGGTCGCGCAGCATCGCGAACGGCACGACCAGGTTCGCCACCGGCACGAGCCAGCCGAAGCCGGCCCAGGCCGCCGAGTGCTTCGGGATCATCCCGTGCCCGACCGCGAGCAGGTGCGAGCGCCTCGACCAACGCGGCAGGGCCAGCACCAGCGTCGTCGTCGGCCCGGGCAGCAGGGCCGCCGTGATCACCATCTGCAGCAACCGGCCGGGTTCGAGCCACCGCAGCTGCACGGCGGCGACGAACAGCGCGAGCAGCAGCAGTTCCACCGCCGCGAAGGCGAGGGACCAGGCCACGGTCCTGTTGTGCACGAGGAGGCTGCGCTGCGGCCCCATGTCACATCAGGCTGCCGGGGTCGACGTCGAGCGTGATCCGGCACGTGCGCGTGCCGAGGTCCTCGACGGTGCCGATCGCGTCCATCGCCGTCCGGAACGACGCCGGCAGGAAGCACTTGACCAGCATGTGCCAGCGCCAGTGGTCCTTGACCTTGCCGACCACGGCCGGGGCCGGCCCGAGCACCTCGACGTCGGCGAGCCCGCGCAGCGGCACGACGGCCCGCTGCAGCAGCCGCTGCGCCTCGCCCTCGCTGCGCGCTTCGGCGAGCACGCGCAGCAACCGCGCGAACGGCGGGTAGCCGAGCTGCTTCCTGAACAGCAGTTCCTGCTGCACGAACGCGTCGTAGTCGTTCTTCGCCGCCGCGGCGACCGCGTAGTTGTCGGGACAGTGCGTCTGGATCACCACGGTGCCGGCCTTCTCGCCGCGGCCGGCGCGGCCCGCGACCTGGTGCAGCAGCTGGAAGGTGCGCTCGGCGGCGCGGTAGTCGGGCACGAACAGGCCGGTGTCGGCGGACACGACGCCGACCAGCGTGACGTCCGGGAAGTCGAGCCCCTTGGCGATCATCTGCGTGCCGATCAGCACGTCGATGTGCTTCTTGCGGAACGCGCCGAGCACGCGCTCGTGCGCGCCGCGTTCGGCCATCGTGTCGGCGTCCATGCGCGCGACGATCGCCTGCGGGAAACGCTCCTTGACCGCCTGCTCGAGCCGTTCGGTGCCGACCCCGAGTTCGTGCATGCCCGCGTGCTGGCAGGTCGGGCAGGTCTCGGGGCGGCGTTTCTCGCGGCAGCACCAGTGGCAGACGAGGCGGCCGCGGCGGCTGTGCCACGTCATCGACACCGAGCACGAGGGGCACTTCACGGCCTCGCCGCAGCCCGGGCACAGCAGCACCGGCGCGAAACCGCGGCGGTTCAGGAACAAGAGCACCTGGTCGCGCGCCTGCAGCCGCTCCTGCATCATCGCGAGCAGCGTGCGCGACAGCACGACGCCAGCACGGCTCGACTCCCTGGGCTCGCCGCGCAGGTCCTGCACGACGATCTTCGGCAGCCGGCCCGCGCCCGCGCGTTCGGGCAGCGTCAGCAGTTCGTAGACGCAGCGGCGCGCCTTGCCGATCGACTCGAGCGTCGGCGTCGCCGAACCGAGCACGACGACGGCCCGCTCGATCTCGCCGCGCACGATCGCCATCTCGCGCGCGTGGTAGCGCGGCGTGCTGTCCTGCTTGAACGACGTCTCGTGCTCCTCGTCGACGACGATCAGGCCGAGGTCCTGCACGGGCGCGAACAGCGCCGAACGCGCGCCGACGGCGACGCGCGACCTGCCCTGCAGCAGGCGCTGCCACTGCCGGCCGCGTTCGCTGTCGGTGAGGCCGGAGTGCAGCACGGCGACGTCGGGGAAACGCGAGGCGAAGCGGCCGACGGTCTGCGGCGTCAGCGAGATCTCGGGCACCAGCACGATCGCGCTCTTGCCGCGCGCGCGCACCTGCTCGAGCACGCGCAGGTAGACCTCGGTCTTGCCGCTGCCGGTGACGCCGTGCAGCAGGAACGTGCGGTGCTGGCCCGCGGCGACCCTGGCGACGATCGCGGCGACGGCGCGTTCCTGGTGCTCGTTCAGCACGTGGCGCACGGCGGCCTCGTCGAGCGCGGGCACGAGCTCCTCGAGTTCTTCGGCGACCATGACCTTGCGCAAGAGGCCGTGCTTGACGAGCGTCTGCCACGGGCTGTCGCTCGTGTTGGTGCGGCGCCGCACGTCGAGGACGGGCATCGGGCCGCCGAACTCGAGCACGGTGCGCAGCACGCGCGACTGCGCCTGGTGCCGGTCCTCGAGCTCGAGCACGGCCTGTTCGGCGAGGTCGCGCGGGGCCTGCAGGGCCAGGTGCGGGAAACGCCGCTGGCCGCGGCGTTTGGCGACCGACGGCAGCGTCGCGTCGAGCGCTTCGCCGAGCGAGCAGCCGTAGGTCTGCGCCATGCGGGCCGCGAGTTCGAGCAGGGCCGGCGGCAGCCGCGTCTCGGCGTCGAGCACGACCAGGATCGGTTTGATGCGCGCGGGGTCGAGCTCGGTCGTCGCGGTCGTGGCCGTGACGACGCCGCCGAGCCTGCGGCCGTGGAAGTCCACGAGCACGCGGTTGCCGGGCACCGCGGCGAGCCCCGGCGGCAGCGCGTAGGTGAACTCGCGCCGCAGCGGCAGGTTCAGCGCGACCTGGACCCAGGTCGGAGCGGGCGCGGGGCCGGACATCGGGGCACCACTTTGCCCCGCCCGGGGCCACGGACGCAACCGTCGCCGTGCCGGTCGCGGCCCGAGGCCGGTCGCGGCCCCGCGCGGTGCGGGCCGGACCGCTCACCTGCCGCCGAGCGAACCCAGCCGCCCGCGCAGGTTGCCGAACACCTGCCACGCGGCCTCGGTGTTGGCGACCTCGTTGACGCACCACATCCACAGCCGCGCCACGTTGCGGTTCGCGGCGCGCAGCGCCTCGCGGTCGAGGGCCGGGTCGTCGACGAGCGGGATCACGCGGCAGCCCGTCGTGTCGGCGAGGAACTGCTGCAGCCGCTTGCCCTGCTCGAGCTTCTTGCGGTCGCCGAGGTCGGTGCGTTCGAGTTGCTGGGCGGCAAGCAGCAGCGACAGCCGCTCGTGCTCGTGCAGGCGCTGCCGCGCGCGCGCGGGGTCGCCCTGCTGCTGGGCGAGGCGGCCCAGTTCGCCGCGCAGCCGCACGACCGTCGGGTCGTCGTTCGCGAGCGGTGCCGGCTCGAACGTCGGCAACTCGGCGAGCGCGCCGCGTTCGGCCAGCACGAGCACGCGCGTGCGCAGTCCGCCCAGGTGCGCATCGAGTTCGGCCGCGGCCGCCGACAGGTCGGCGCGGGCGGTCGCGACCCACGGCGGTTCGCCGACCGTGACGAGGTCGACGTAGACCTCGGGCACCGTGACGTGCCGGAACAGGTGCGGCGGCGAGGGTGAGGACCAGGCGGCGGCGACCGGGGCCGGACCGTTGGTCGTGCGCGCCGAGAAGAGCAGGGCGCCGACGAAGTAGAACAGCAGCACCACGCCGAGGGAGGCGAGCAGCACGCTGGCCGTGCTGCGCGGACGTTCGGGCCGGGGCAGCGGCGGCGGCGGCGGCGAACGGCGGGTCCACGGCCAGCGGGAACCGCGCATGCGCTGCACCTGCTGCTGCACGGTCTCGCGCGTCTCGCGGGCGAACTGCCGCGCGCCCGCCGCGGCCTGCTGCGCGATCTGCTGCGCGTGGCCGAGGGCCTCGCGCGAGGCGCGGCGCAGCCCCGCGTAGGGATCGTCCGGCAGCGGCGGCGGTCCGGCTGCCGGGCCGGGCTGCGGTTCCGCGCCGGGCGCCGCACCGGGCGCCGCGCCGGGCGCCGGGCGCAGAGCCGCCGCCGCACCCGGCTCGCCGAGCGCCGCGGCGGCAGCGCTCTGCGGCGCGCCCAGCGCGCCGATCAGGTCGTGCACGCTCTGGAAGCGCGCCGCCGGGTCCTTCTGCAGGCAGCGCTGCAGCACCGCGCGCTCGCGCGGCGACAGGTGCGGGGGCAGCTGCGGCGGTTCGCACTCGTGCTTCTTCAGCACCTCCCACTCGCTGTCGCCGCGGAACGGCACGCAGCCGCACAGGATCTCGTAGAGCACGACGCCGAGCGAGTAGACGTCGCTGCGTTGGTCGCCGCGCCGCTGCAGCAGTTCGGGCGCCATGTAGTAGGGCGTGCCGCGCCCCATCGACAGGCTGCCGCGGCTGTGCGTGACGAGCTTCGACAGGCCGTAGTCGCCGACCCGCGCGACCGGACCCTTCAAGAACACGTTCGCGGGCTTCACGTCGAAGTGCACCAGCGACCGCTCGTGCAGCGCGGCGATGCCGCGGCAGGCCTGCAGGAACCAGCGCACGAGTCCGTCGCGTTCGGCCGGTGCCGGCGGCCTGCCGTCGGCCGGGATCCTGTCCTTCAGCGTCTCGGTGCCCGCGAACTGCATCACGAGGTACGGGATGCCGTCGACCTCGCCGCGGTCCTCGATCGACACGAGGTTCGGGTGGTCGATCTGCGCGAAGTACTTCACCTGCTCGAGCTCTGCCAGCACGGCGCGCGCGACCTCGGCGTCCTCGACCTGCAGGAACTTGATCGCGTAGTCCTTGCCGATCGACATCTTGCGGGCGCGGAACACGAGCCCGAACATGCCGCCGCCGAGTTTGGTCGTGATCTCGAAGCCGGGCACGTAGCCGGGCTTGCGGTAGTCGCGGTAGAAGGCCTCCCAATCGGGTGCGCGCGCGGGCGGCTGGGGCATCGGCCGGGGCTCGGTCATCGGCGGTAGTATGGCGGTCCGCGGGAGGCGGTGCGCTACGCACGGGGCGGCCGAAGATTCCCGGAGCGGCCGCGCCGCCGGGGGAGGCCGCCATCCGGCGGCATTGGCGCTAGCCCGCCGGGTGCGGGCAGCGGCACGGCGCCCCGTGGCAGCGCGGGCAGCCGGCCCCGTACTTCCTGCGGCCGATCGCCTCGAGGTCGATCCCGTGCAGCGACGCGAGCGTCGCGAGCCACGCGTAGACGTCGCCGAACTCCTCCTCGAGGTTGTGCCGTTCGCCGCGCCGGATCGCGCGCACGAGTTCGCCGACCTCCTCGACGAACCACAAGAGCGTGCCCGGCACGCCGCGCGCGTGGTCGCGCGCGAAGTAGATGTCCTCGATCAGGCGCTGGAACGAACCCTCGGGCGCGGGCACGTGCGGGGGCTGGCGGTCGGCGCCGCTCATGCCTGCCCCGCCCGCTTGACGGTCAGCAGCACGAGGTCCTCGCGCAGGCCGTCGTCGCCGGCGTCCTGCTCGAGCCCGCCGAGCACGACGTTCATGAACATGTTCGTGTGCCGCGGCGAGTGCTGGCGCAGGAGGCCGAGCAGCCCCTCGGAGCGGTGCAGCGCGTCGTTGCCGAGCACGAGCCGGATGCCGGGGCTCATCGCGATCTCCTGCGGCCGCAGCGCCTTCTCGAACACGGGGCCGTCGTCGAGGCCGAGCGCGATGCCCTCGGCGTTGAGTTCGAGCACCTCGGCGCGCTGGCAGATCAGCAGCGGCGCGCGCGCGCCGGCCTGGTAGAGCTTGCAGCCCGACGCGGTCACCTGCAGCAGCGTGGCGACGGCGCAGCAGCCGACCGGCAGGTTCTGCTTCATCACCTTGTTGGCGTGCGCGAGCGCCTTGCGCGGATTCGCGCCGGCGAGCAGCGCCCGGTGCAGTTCGTCGCGCGCCTGCCGGCACGCGAGCACGGCCAGCGCACCGTGGCCCTCGGCGGCGACCAGGTAGAGCACCCCGCCGGCCTCCTCGCCCTGCATCGGCACGAGGTCGAAGTAGTCGAGGCCGCCGCGCGAACCCGCGGCGAGCTGGCCGTCGACCTCGTGGCCGGCGAGCGGCGGCAGGTTGTTCGGCACCGTCCGGTCGCGCAACTGACGCACCAGCGGGTCCATCGACGGGTGCGCCGCGCCGCCCGACTGGTCCTGTTCCTTCTGCAGCGCGGCCAGGTCGGTCGACAGGTACTGCACCGAACGGCCGAGCGCGGCGACCTCGTCGTTGCCGTCGACGCGCACCTTGACCTCCGCGCCGCTGCGGCCGAGTTTGCTGACCGCGAGCCCGATCTCGACGATGCGCGAGGCGATGCGGCCGCCGAGCACGAACCCGCCGAGCGCCGACAGCACGCTGGCGAACAGCGCCATCACGAGCGCGATCGTCCAGGCGCGGGTCACGAGCGCGGGTTCGGCGACGGCGCCGGCGAGGTTCTGCACCACGGCGACCGCGACGAACAGGCCGCCGAGGATGCCGATGCCGCCGAACGCCAGCGCGAGGTTGCGCGCCAGCCTGCCGGATGCCTTGCTGCTGCCTCTGCGGGCCATGTCGGAGCTAGCGTAGGGGTGCGGGCCGTCCGGTCCAACGTCCCGTCCGGTCCGACGCCCCGCCCGACGTCACTGCCCGATCAGCACCATCGCCGGCCACAGCGCGAGCCCGGCGTAGACGCCCGCCATCTGGTCGTCGGCCATGATGCCCAGCGCCCCCGGCAGGTCCTCGAGCCGGCGCGCCGGCTGGATCTTCAGCACGTCGAAGACGCGGAAGGCGAAGAACGCCCCGCAGTGCGCGAGCGCCGTCGGCTCGGTCTGCCGCACCAGCGCGTAGACGATCAGCGTCACGAGGTAGCCGACCACCTCGTCGAGCACGAACTGGCCCGGGTCCTCGCGCGGCCACGTGCGCGCGGTGAAACCCGACTGCAGACAGCCGAAGGCGAACAGCACGGCCGCGGCGATCGACCACGCGAGCAGGGCGTGGCCCGGGCAGGCCCACTGCAGGCCGATGCCGAGCACGACGCCGCCCAGCGTGCCGACGGTGCCCGGAGCCCACGGCGAGCAGCCGAGCCCGCCGGCCGTGATCAGGAGCCAGCGCGCGCGGTCGATCGGTCCCATGGGCCCCTGCACGTCAGCGCGCCCCGCCGAACAGCACGTCGCGCGCCTTCCAGACGTAGTTGAGGCCCGAGCCGACGGTCAGCGCGAGGCTGATCCAGAAGCCCCACTGCGCGGCCCAGACCCAGGTGGTGGCGCCGGCGGTCATCGTCAGCAGCGCGCCGACGGTCCAGCACTGCGCGACCATCTTCCACTTGCCGAGCCGGTCGGCCGGGAACGGCCGGCCGCTGGCTTCGACGACGCCGCGGATCGCCGTGACGAGGAACTCGCGCGCGATCACGACCACGACGTACCACGTGGTCAGCACGACGGTCGCGGCCGGGAACTGCAGCAGCGTGACCAGCGAGCCGCTGATCAGCACCTTGTCGGCGAACGGATCGGCGACGCGGCCGAACGCGGTGACCATGTTCCAGCGGCGCGCGAGCCAGCCGTCGACGAAGTCGGTGACCGCGGCGACCAGGAACAGCACGAACGCGGCCCAGACCAGGGCCGGCTCGACCGGCCGCGCGCCCGGCGCAGCCGGTCCGTGCGCCGCGGCGACCGGCGCCAGTTCGAGGCACACGAACACGGCCGCCGTGATGCCGAGCCGCGACAGCGTGATGGTGTTCGGCACGTTCATGGTCCGTGCCTCGCCGCGCCGCGGCGGCCCGCCGGCGCCACCGCACCCGTCAGTTCGTACTCGCCCGCGCCGGTGATCGCCGCGGCGACGAACTCGCCCGGCTCGGCGCAGCCCTCCGGCAGCAGCACGCGGCAGTCGACCTCGGGCGCGTCGGCGAAGGTGCGGCCGACCGAGCGCTTCGCCTCGGCGTCGCAACCGTCGACCAGCACCGGCACGGTCCGGCCGACGAAGGTGCGCTGGAACCCGTGCATGATCTCGCGCTGCGCGGCCATCAGCTCCGCGGCGCGCGCCTGCGCGACGTCGGCGGGCACCTGGCCGGGCAGATCGTGCGCCGGCGTGCCCTCCTCGCGCGAGTACGGGAACACACCGAGACGCTCGAAGCGGTAGTCGCGCACCAGCGCCAGCAGTTCGGCGAAGTCCTGCTGCGTCTCGCCGGGGAACCCGGTGATCAGCGTGGTGCGCACGGCGATGCCCGGCACCTCGGCCCGCAGCCGGTCGAGGATGCCGCGCACCTGCGCGCCCGACACGCCGCGCTTCATCGCCTTCAGCACCGGCGAGCTCACGTGCTGGATCGGGATGTCGAGGTACTTCACCGCCTTCTGGTGCCCGCGCAGGAACGCCGTCAGCTCGGGCGCCACGGTGTGCGGGTAGGCGTACAGCAGCCGGATCCACCGGATGCCGTCGATCTCGCCGAGCCGTTCGAGCAGCGTGTGGATCTGGCGCTTCCTGTGCAGGTCGAGGCCGTAGGCCGTGGTGTCCTCGGCGACGATCACGAGCTCCGGCACGCCGGCCGCGGCGAGCACGCGCGCCTCCTCGACGAGCACCTCGAGCGGCTTGCTGCGGTTCCGGCCGCGCATCGCCGGGATCGCGCAGAACGTGCACGCGTGGTCGCAGCCCTCGCTGATGCGCAGGTAGGCGAAGCTCTTCGGCGTCAGCAGCACGCGGCGCGCGTCGCTGCGCGGGCCCTTCGGCTTGCCGCCGTCGACGGTGGCGGCCCAGCGGCGCGGCGAGCCGTTGACGATGGAGCGGACGACCCCGGGCACGCCCGAGTAGTCGGACAGGCCGAACACCGCGTCGAGTTCCGGGATCGACCTGCGCAGTTCCTCGCCGTAGCGCTGCGCGAGGCAGCCGACGGCGACCACGCCCTTGAGCCCGCCGTCCCGCTTCAGCCGCGCGACCGACAGGATCGTGTCGATCGACTCCTGCTTGGCGGTCTCGACGAAGCCGCAGGTGTTGACGACGACGACGTCGGCGTCCTCCGCGTCCGGCACGATCTGCAGCCCCTCCGCGACGGCGTGCCCGAGCAGCACCTCGGAGTCGACGAGGTTGCGCGCGCAGCCGAGGCTGATCAGGGAGACGCGGATCGCTTCGTTCACGGGTTCAGCCCGGCGGCGCGGCGCCGGCCGCCGCGCGGGGACTCACTGCGGCTTCTGCTGGACGACCCAGACCTTGACGGTCGTCTCGACGGTCGCGTGCAGGTGGACCTTCACGTCGAACACGCCGATCTCCTTCAGCGGCGCCTCGAGCCGCACCTGCTTGTCGTCGACGCGAACGCCCTTCTCGCGCAGCGCGGCCGCGATCTGCGCGGGCGACACCGAGCCGAACAGGTGCCCTTCGGCGTTGGCGCGGCCTTCGACCGTGACCGAGGTCTCGCCGATCTTCGCCGCGAGTTCCTTCAGCGACAGGATGCGGCTCTGCTCCTCGGCGAGGGCCCGCGCGCGCGCGCGCTCGATCTCGGTGACGTTGCTCTTGGTGACCATCACGGCGAGGCCGTGCGGCAGCAGGTAGTTGCGCGCGTAGCCGGGCTTCACGTCGACGACGTCTCCGGTGCGGCCGAGGTGCTCGACGTTCTGCTTCAACAGAAGTTCCATGTCACATCCTCCCCACGAACGGCAACAGGCCGACCATGCGCGCCTGCTTGATCGCGTTCGCGAGCTTGCGCTGGTTCTGGCCGGAGAATCCCGTGCGCTTGCGCGACTGGATGCGGCCGTTGGCCGAGACGAACTTCGCCAGGTAGGCGATGTTCTTGTAGTCGAGCGGTTCCTCGGGCAACACCTCGCGCCGCCGTACGCCGAAGCGCCCGAACTTGCTGCGCCGGTTGCCGCCGTCGCGGCCGCCGCCGCCGTAACCGCCGCCGTAACCGCCACCGCCGTAGCCGCCACCGCCGGCACTGCCGCCGGAATGGCTGCCGCCGTGACCGCTGGTCGAACTCGTGGAACTCATGGTCTGGCCTCCGTCGGAGTTGCCTGGGTGCCCGCCTCGGCGACCGGGGCTGGCGCCGGGGCTGGCGCCGCCGGGGCGTCGTCGGACGGGATCGCGTTCACGTCGAACGCGGCCTCGGGTTCGTAGGCCTCCTTCGGCACCTCGGCGCATTCGACGAGCAGGCTGCGCAGCAGCGCCTCGTTGAACTGCAGGTCGCGGCGCAGGCCGGTCAGCGCCTGGGTGTCGGCGGAGAAGTAGACGAGCAGGTAGGTGCCGCGGTGCTGGCCCCGGATCGGATAGGCCAGCCGGCGCTCGTCCCAGCGACGGCTGCTGAGGATCTTCGCGCCGTGCTTGGTGAACAGGCCGGCGACCGCGTCCTTCAGCGGCTGCCAGCCCCTGCGCACCTCCCGGTTGTCGAGGAGGCACATGCATTCATACGTGCGGGTGCGTTGCAACTTGGTTCTCCCGGGCGGACGCCCGTGTCAGGTCGGGTTCGCGGGCGGCGGCGGGCTCGTGCCGCGCGGCTTTCGGCCGGCGGGGCGATCCACGTCACCGTTCCAGGTTCCCATCAGGTTTTGCAGGTCGGCGCCGTCGGGGCACGCGAGCGCGCAGTCGGCAGCCCGGCCCAAGACTCGACCGAGAACCTCACGTTCCTCCGGGAGGAATGGCGCCAGGACGTAGTCCGGCCAGTCGGCCGAACGCAGCCCCTCGGACCCGCCGCGGCGGTCCGGAGCTGGCTCCGGTGCAACGGCAGGCGGCCCGATACCGAGACGGAGACGGGGAAACGCGTCCGTGCCCAGCATCTGCCGGATGGACTCGAGGCCGTTGTGGCCCCCTGCGCTCCCCGACGGCCGGATGCGCATCCGGCCCAGCGGTAGGTTCAGGTCATCGACGATCACAAAGAGCGAATCCGGCGAGCGCCCCGCGTGCCGCAGCAGCGGAGCAGCGACCTCGCCGGTCAGGTTCACGTAGGCCAACGGCTTCGCCAACAGGAACGTGCGTCCCTTGCGGCGACCCTCGCAGACCCTCGCCTTCACCTTGCCCGAGAAGGTGCGCGAACCATCGTCCGCGCGCCGCTCGAGCCGGTCGAAAGCGAGCCCCAGACGCTGGGCCAGCAGGTCGAGCACCATGAACCCGACGTTGTGTCGGGTCTGCTCGTACTCGGGACCGGGGTTGCCGATCCCCAGGACGATGCGGTGCCAGGTCATGGCGGCGTCGGAGGGCCGAGCAGGCTACGCGGCGAGGGTGGCGCGCACAAGGGCCCACCCGCGCGCGCCCGCCCCGCCGATCAGCCCTTCGCCGGCTTCTCGGGCTTGTCGGCCTTCTTGGGCTCGGCCGCCTTCGCGTCCTCGGGTTTGGCTTCGCCGGCCGCCGGGGCCGCCGCCGCTTCGCCTTCGGCCGGCGCCGCCGCCGGAGCCGCCTCGGGCACCGCCTGCACGACGAGCTTGGCGACGTGGCAGACGGTCATCGTCGGCGGCGACACGAGCGTCACCCCCTTCGGCAGCGCGATCTGGCTCGCGCTGACGAACTCGTCGAGTTCGACCTTGCCGACGTCGTGCTCGAGCGTCTCGGGGATCTCCGTCGGCAGGCAGCGCACCACGATCGTCGAGCTGTCGCGGACCAGCGTGCCGCCCTTGCTGATGCCGACCGGGTGGCCGAGCAGCGTCACCTCGACCGCCGTCTCGATCGGCTTGTCGAGGTCGATGCGCTTGAAGTCGGCGTGCAGCGGCCGGTCGTCGACGGCGTTCCAGCTCACCTGCTGCAGGTAGGCGGCCTGGGGCGCGCCCTGGATGTCGAGCTGGTAGACCTTCCGGCGCGCCTTGACGTGCTGGTCGAGCTCCCACTCGGAGACCGCGATCGCCACGGACTCCTTGCCCTCACCGTAGACGACGGCGGGCAACCAGCCCTGCTGGCGCAGCCGGGCGACCTGGTTGCGGCCCAGCGCGGTGCGGCGCTCGGCCTTCATCGGAACGACTTTCATGGAACTGCCTCTCTGGATCGGATGCGGGGGTGGGCGGGGCTCGCGGCTCAGCGCTCGCTCTCGAACAGTTTGCTGACGCTCTCGCTGCGGTGGATGCGGTCGATGGCGCGCGCGAGCAGCTGCGCCACCGAGCAGACCTCGAGCCGCTGGATCTTCTTGTCGTGCAGCGGCACGGTGTCGGCGAACAGGATCTTCTCGACGTCGGCGCCGTTCAGGCGCTCGACCGCGTTGCCGCACAGCACGGCGTGCGTGGCGACGATGAACACCTTGCGCGCGCCCTTCTCCTTGACGATGCGCGCGGCGTCGACGATGGAACCGCCGGTGCTGACCATGTCGTCGACCAGCAGCACGTCGCGGCTCTTGACCTCGCCGATCACGTGCTCGATCACGGTCTGCTCGCCGGTGATGCGGCGCTTGTCGATGATCGCGAGGTCGCAGCCGAGCTCCTTGGCGTAGGCGCGCGCGAGCTTGGTGCCGCCGATGTCGGGCGACACGACCATCACCTCCTTGGTGTCGAGCTGGCGCACGCGGTCGATCATCACGGGCCGGCCGTAGAGGTGGTCGACCGGGATGTCGAAGAAACCCTGGATCTGCGCGGCGTGCAGGTCGATCGCGACGACGCGCGTGTAGCCGGCGGTCACCAGCAGGTTGGCGACGAGCTTCGCGTTGATCGGCACGCGGCCCTCGTCCTTCCGGTCCTTGCGCGCGTAGCCGAAGTACGGGATCACCGCGGTGATGCGGTCGGCGCTGGCGCGGCGCAGGCAGTCGGCGAACGACAACAGCTCGAACAGGTGCTCGTGCACGTTCGGGCAGGTCGGCTGCACGACGAACACGTCGGCGCCGCGCACGTCGCACTCGACCTTCAGGTTGATCTCGCCGTCCGGGAACCGCGCCAGCGACGCGGCGCCGAGCGGCACGCCCATGTAGGCGCAGATGTCCTGCGCGAGGCGCGGGTGGGCCGTGCCGGAGAACACACGAAGACGCTCGCCGCGCATGCTCATGTTCCCTCCTGCTTCTTCTCGGGCGGCCTGTTCTCGGGCGGCCTGTTCTCGGGCGGCAGCTCGCGCCGCTTCAGGAACTTCGCCGGCAGGCCGACCCAGACCTCGTCGGCGCCCACGGTGCTGCCTCGCTTCAAGATCGCGCCGGCCCCGGTCATCGAGCGGTCGCCGAGCCGGCTCGGCGCGACGATCACGGTGCCGCTGCCGACGAAGCAGCGCTCGCCGATGTGGGTCTCGTGCTTGTGCACGCCGTCGTAGTTCGCGGTGATCGTGCCAGCGCCGATGTTGGCCTTCGCCCCCACCGTCGCATCGCCGAGGTAGGTCAGGTGCTTGGCCTTGGCGCCCTTGCCGAGGCGCGTCTTCTTGGCCTCGACGAAGTTGCCGATCTCGGCGCCGTCCTCGAGCACGGTGCCCGCGCGCAGGTGCGCGAACGGGCCGACCTCGCAGTGGCTGCCGATCGTGCAGCCCGCCGCGATCACGCAGCAGGGCAGGATCCGCGTGTCGGCGCCGATCCGCACGTCGTGGTCGATCCAGGTGCTGGCGGGGTCGACGACGACCACGCCGTTGCCGAGGTGCTCGAGCAGGATGCGCTCCTGCACGATCTCGCGCGCGGCGGCGAGGTCGGCCAGCGAGTTGACGCCCTGGATCTCGGTCGCATCCTCGGTCGCCAGCGTCGGCACCGGCTGCCCGGCCCGCGCGAACCCCTCGACCACGTCGGTCAGGTAGTACTCGCCCTGCGCGTTGTTCGGCCGCAGGTTCGCGAGCGCTGGCCGCAGCGCCGCGCCGGCGAAGCAGTAGAAGCCGGCGTTGATCTCGCCGATCGCACGTTGTGCCGCCGAGCAGTCCTTGTGCTCGCGGATGCCGGCGAAGCGGCCGTCGCCGTCGCGCAGGATGCGGCCGAGTTCCGCCGGGTCGTCGGGGAACGCGGTCAGCACGCTGCACGGCGCCTGCCCGCGCAGTTCGCAGAGCCGCTGCAGCGTCGCCGTCGTGATCAGCGGGCAGTCGCCGTAGGTCACCAGCACGTCGCCGTCGAAGCCGGCGAGCGCCTGCATGCCGGCCTGCACCGCGTGACCGGTGCCCTTGGGTTCGCCCTGGTCGACGAAGGTGAGGTTCTCGAACCAGCCCGCGCACGCGTCCTGGATCGCCTTCTGCACCTTCTCCTTCTGGTGGTGCAGCACGACCACCGTGTGCGTGGGCCGCAGCGGGGCGGTGGCGGCGAGCGCCGAGGCCGCGAGCGTGCGGCCGCACAGCGGCAGCAACACCTTGGGCACGCTGACCTTGGTGCGCTTGCCGAGGCCGGCGCACAGGCAGATCACGGCCAGGGGACGCGACATGGGGGCGGAGAAGGGGCGGGGAAGGGAAAGGGGGCGAGGATTCTGCGGACGGGGCCCCGCCGGGTCAAGGGCGCAGACGGCGGGCGGAGGATCGGGTCACCGATGCCACTCCGCCCGCGCCGCCCGACCGCTCGATAGAAACCGCCGCAGCGGCGCCCGAGTGCGCGGCTTCGTCCGTTGCAGGTCGCCGCGTGGCGGCGGTGGGAACCTCGATAGAAACCGCCGCAGCGGCGCCCGAGTGCGCGGCTTCGTCCGTTGCAGGTCGCCGCGTGGCGGCGGTGGGAACCTCACTGCACGGTCACGCGGTCGACGTTCGACGCCGCCGGGAAGTTGCCGGTCGCGTCCATGAACAGCGCGACGCCGTCCAGCGTGAAGCCACGCAGGATCTGCCCGTACTGGGCCGGCACCACGTAGGTCGCGTTCGGGAACAGCGCCGGGTTGGCCGTGTACGAGAAGTGCAGCGGATCGCCAGGGGTAGCCGGGTTCGACAGGCTCGCGTAGGTCAGCCAGTCGTCCTCGATGCCGAGCCACCGCCCCATCGCCAGCGGCCGTGAGGTCGTCAGCGACAGGAACACGAAGCCGTCGACGTAGCCAGCCGGCGCTCTGCCCAGGCTGATCGACAGGTTGCCGGGGCCGTTCGACGCGAGGTCGAGCAGCGGACCCGTGCGGTCGCGGCCACCGCCGATGCCGCTCGCGACGAGCGCGAAGTCCGCGTCGACCGCGGGCGTCTGCACGTGCTGGTCCAGCACGACCCC
>VGXW01000020.1 GCA_016873195.1 Planctomycetota bacterium
GGGGGCGGCGGGTTCGCCGCGCCGCGCGAGCATCTCCGTGGCCGCGGCCAGGAACCGCCGCGCGAGGCCGGTCGGTTGGCCGGCCTGGCCGACCTCGGCCGGCGGGCCGGACAGGAGCCGCGCCGCGAGTTCGTGCAGCACGCGCCGCGCGGGATGGCCGAGGCCGAAGTCGGCGAGGTTCGCGGCCAGCGGCGGCCGCAGGCCCGCGATCGTCCACAGCAGGAGCCCCGCCACCTGCCGGCGCTCCGGCGACGCGAGCGCGAGGTCCGCCGCGAGCCGCTGCGCCGCGCCCGGCACGTCGACGCTCTGCGCCAGGTCGACGACGTCGAGCAGCGTGCGCGGGAACACCGACCCTGGGCGCAGGTAGGACGCGAGCGCGAGGTCCGTGCGCGCGTCGTTGACGCGGCCGACCGCCGCCGTCAGGTTGGCGACGCCGCGGCCCAGGTAGAGCCCATAGAGCCGCAGTTCGATCGCGAGATCCCCGCCGGTGCGCGCCGACAGTGCGTCGACGATCGCCCCGTCGTAGAGCCTGGAGGCCTCGAAACCGCGCCCCTCCTGCAACAGCGCGCTCGCCGCGGGCAGCGGGTCGTCGACGTAGGCCGCGCGCATCGCGCCGACCAGTTCGTCGCCGGGCGACTCCTGGTGCGCGCGCTCGAAGGCGCCGAGCACGCGCGCGCTGGGCGGCACGGCCGGCAGGCCGACGCCGGTCAACGCCTGCAGCAGCGGGCCCGGTCCCCACGGCGGGCCGATCTCCTGCTCGACGTCGGCGGCGATCGCGAGCAGGTTCTTCTCGTGGCGCAGCATCGAACTGCGGCCGGCCTCGCGCCGCAGCACGGCGAACAGCACGAAGGTCAGCAGCAGCAGCACGGCCGCCGCGGTCATCGCGCCGGCCAGCACGGGGTTCTTCCTGGCGCGGCGCCACAGCCGCACGTGCAGCGGCAGGCGGCGGACGTGCACGGGCTCGCCCTCGGCGATCCGCTGCAGGTCGCGCGCGAGCGCCTCGCCGTCCTGGTAGCGGTCGCCGGCCTCGCGGCTCAGCAACTTGTCGAGCACGGCCTCCAGGTCGCGCGGCGGCCTCGGCAGGTGGTCGCGCAGCCGCCTGGGCGTGCCGTGCAGGATCGACTGCAGCAGCGCCTCGGTGGTCCTGCCCTGCAGCGGCAGTTCCCCCGTCAGCGCCTCGAACATCGTGACGCCGAGCGAGTACAGGTCGCTCGCGGGCGACAGTTCGCCGCCGAGCGCCTGTTCGGGCGAGCTGTAGTGCAGCGTGCCGAGGAATCCGCCGCCCTTGCTGGTCAGCCGCACCGACGCGCGGTCGAGCGCCACCGCGAGGCCGAAGTCGGTCAGCGCCAGCGTGCCGTCGCTGGCGACCAGGATGTTGCCGGGCTTGACGTCGCGGTGCAGCAGCCGCCGCCGGTGCGCGAGGCCCAGCGCGTCGGCCACGCCGGCGAAACGCCGCGCGGCGTCGAGCGGTTCCATCGGCAGCCGCCGCGCGCGCCGCGCCGCGGCGACGTGCTTGTCGAGGCTCATGCCGTCGACGCGCTCCATCGCGAAGTAGAGCAGGCCGTGCGACTCGCCGTAGTCGTAGATCGGCACGATGTGCCGGTGGTGCAGCGCCGCCGTGGCGCGCGCTTCGGCGCGGAAGCGCTTGCGCATGGTCGGATCCGACGTGAACTGCGGCGACAGCACCTTCAGCGCGACCTCGCGTTCGAGTTCCTCCTGGTAGCCGAGATAGACCGTGCCCATGCCGCCGCGGCCGAGCAGACCCTTGATCCGGTAGTCGCCGAGCCGCTCCGGCACGTCGGCAGCGCCGCCGACCACCTGCTGCACGAAGTCCAGCGCGTCGAGTCGCGCCAGCAGGTCGCTCGCCTCCTCGGTGCCGTCGCCGGTGAGCTCGCGCCGCAGGTCGGCCCCCGTGGTCGAGCCGCGCAGCACGTCGACCATGCGCAGGTCGGCCTTCGCCTCGGGGGCGGGGACCTCGTCGGCCGGGCCGGGCAGCGCGCGCTCGCTCACAGCTTCAGTTCCTGCGCGAGGCGCTTCAGCGCGCGGCTCAGCAGCAGGTGGATCGCGTTCTCCGAGCGCCCCATGCGCTCCCCCACCTCCTTCGCCGACAGCCCCTCGATGCGCATCAGCAGGATCACCTCGCGGTGGTCCTCGGACAGCCGCTCCATCGCCTGCTCGAGCAGTTCCAGCCGGTCCTTGCGGTCGGCGTGGGTCACGGGCCCGGACTTGCGGTCGGCGACGGGCAGGTCGGTCTTGATGGCATGCTCGCGGCGCGGGTCGCGTGCGGCGACGCCGAGCTGGTCGCGCAGGATCCGCGCGACCTTGCGCCGCGCGAGCGTGACCAGCCAGGCCCCCGCGTTCTGCTCGTCCGCAAGCGTCTTCCAGCAGTTGACGGCCTCGATCGCGACCTCCTGCAGCACGTCCTCGGGGTCCATGCGCACGCGCAGGTTGGGGCCCATCCGAAGGTAGATCACCGAGAGCAGTCGCTCGCGGTGCTGCTCGAAGGCAACTTCCGGGGAGAGGGGCATGGGACGGCACTTACGACGGAACCGAGCCGGGATTCCGCCGACGGGGACCCGGAACTTACGCGATGGCGGGGATTCGTGCGAGGGCGGCGGGCGGCTGCCCGTGGAGCCGACGGTGGCCGACGGGCTGGGCCCCCGGGGGGCCGGGGGCCCGCGGCCAGGGTCGGCGGGGCGTGATCACCCGAGCGGTCCGTGGCGAGAGGGGGGGTCGGACCTGTGCCTGCCGAAGTCGTGTGCGGACGCTGCGCAGGCGGCGTCGTGGGACCTCGCCGAGAGCGAGGGTGAACTGATGTCTTGGATGGTGATGGCCAGGCCGGCGGCGCGGCCAGGCCGGGGGAGCAGCCGAACGAGGGCCAGACTGGCTTCGGATGGCCGTACACCATCCAAGACATCAGTTGCGAGCGAGGGTGAACTGATGTCTTGGATGGTGATGGCCAGGCCGGCGGCGCGGCCAGGCCGGGGGAGCTGCCGAACGGGGGCCAGACTGGCTTCGGATGGCCGTACACCATCCAAGACATCAGTTGCCACGGCCTGCTCCAGGTCGCCGATGGGACCACCGGCGGTTTTCCGGTCCCTCGCCGTCGCGTGCGCGATGGCGGCTAGGGCAGCACGTCGATGCGCAGGGCGTGCGAGGCCTGCAGGCCCAGCTGCAGGCAGGGGTTCGGCGACAGCCAGACGCTCTGCAGGCCGAACGTCGCACCTGCCAGGGTGGGAGCCAGCGGCGCGGCCAGCTCCGCTCGTCCGTCCGCACCGGCGACCAGGCCGGTGACGGCGTGGATCTGCGGGCCGACGAACACCCACAGGTCCGCCAACGGCAGCCCGGCCGGCAGCAGATCCCCCAGCACCAGCGCCCCGGGCTGCCCCAGCGGCGCGCGCGCCGCCAGCAGCGCGAAGTCGAGGTTGCCCGCCTTGCTCTGCTGGGTGCCGTTCAGCCATGTGCCCGCGGCACACGCGGGCGAGCCCGAACCGGCGCACGCGACGCCGCGCGGCAGCAGCGCGGCGTCGCATTCCGCCCAGATCCGCATCACGTACGGAGTCGTGTTCCCATTCTGGTTTCGCACCAGGAACACACCGGTGGCATCGTGCGCGAGGTCGACCCAACCGTTGAACCCGAAGGCGCCGACGCCACTGGCCAGCAGCGTGCGTCCCTGGCTGTCGCGGCGATCGAGCCAGATGCCGATGCCGTAGGGCGCGTTCGTGGGATGCGGCGAGTTGACGATCGGCAGCGCAGAGGTCTGGTCGCTGAGGATGGTCGCCACGCTCGCAGGCGACAGCACCGTGACGCTGTTCCATACGCCGCCACGGCGCAGCATGTCGAGCACCGTTGCGTAGTCGCGCGCGTTGCACCGGGCGCCGCCGGCGATGCGCGGATTCTGCGTCGGGCCGAACGCGTTGTAGTCCGTGGTCGTCAGCTGCATCGGGGTCGCGACCCGCTGCTGGAACAACACGGCCCACGGTTGCCCGGCCGCGACTTCGCAGACCGCGCCGGCGACGTGCATCGACACGCCGCCGTAGGCGAACGCCGCGCCGGGCACGCCCTGCAGCGGCACCGTCGCCAGCGTCTGTGCAGCCTGCCGCAACGTGATCGTGTTGTCGCTGATTGCGGGGTGGCTGCCCGGCAGGCCCGAACTGTGCGTGAAGCACATGCGCAGCGTGATCAGCGCCCTGCTGCCGACGTTCCACTCGGGCAGATACAGGCTGACGCGGTCGTCGAGGGACAACAGGCCGCTGTCGACCAACGACATCAGCAACACCGCCGACAGGGTCTTGGTCGCCGACGCGATCGGCACGACTTCCTGCAGGGTGAACGAGCCGAAGGCCTGCGCGTAGAGGTTGGTGCCTGCCTGATCGACCCTCACCACGGAGTTGCCGGTCAGCGGAAACGCGGCCAGCAGCTCCTGCGCGATCGGTCCGATGCCCTGCAGGTCGTGGCAGGCCAGCGACTGTGCGGGGACGAACGCAGGTGTGGCGAGCAGAGCGAGGATTGCCGGGGTTCGCATGATGTCGACGCCGTGTTGGCGACGGAGCAGGGACCGAGGTCCCGAGCGGTGGGGTGCGGGCTACGGGCGCCGCAGCGGCCGCCCCACAGCGGCTGGAGAATTTACGCCTGTGCCGGCCGGTCGACCGCGCCCGCCGCGCCCGCGAACTCCCCCGGCAGCCGCCGCAGCCTGCCGTCGCGGCCGACGCAGGCGAGCTTCGTGGACCCCGTCGCGCACAAGGCCCCGTCGCGCTCGCGCCGGCACTCGTACTCCAGCACCACCGCGACCTTCGACACCTCGCCGGGCCGCACCGTGATCGCCACCACGTCGTCGTAGTCGACCGGCTTGTGGTAGCGGCAGACCAACTCGACCACCTGCAGCAGGTTGCCTTCGTCCTCCATCTGCCGGTAAAACTTGCCGCGCGCGCGCATCCACTCCGTGCGCGCCTCCTCGAACCACGCCACGTAGCTGCCGTGGTGGGCCACCGCCATGCGGTCGGTCTCGCAGTAGCGCACGCGCACGCGGTGCGTCGGTCCGGCGGACGATGGGTCGCTCATTCCGAAAGCCTAGGAACGTCGCGCCGGCCGTGCCACCGGTTGGCCCGCGACCACCGCGTCGTTCCATCCGCAACTGCACACTGGCGCCGGGCCGAGAAACGCGGAAGGATCCCCGGGGTCAGTCCCTCCAAGTGCCGCCCATGAAGCCCACGTTGCTGTCGCTGTTGCTGTTCTGCGCCTGCGCCGCCCCGCCGACCGAGATCCGTCGCGAGGCCGCCCCCGAGGAGGAGACGCGCGAGCAGGCGCTGCAGCAGGCCGAACAGCGGCGCCGCGACATCCAACTCGTGCTCGTGCGGCTCGACCAGGCGATGGAGACCTACGCGCAGGCGCTGTCGAGCGACTCCGTGCGCGCCGAGAACGAGGTCGGGCGCCTGTTCAAGCTGCTGCAGGAGATGGTGCTCGACGTCGGCCCGCGCGTCGTGAACCAGGGGGCCCTGCCGCGCGAACCCGGCGAGAACTACCGCCGCCTGCAGGCTGCCGCTGCCGACGGCAGCAAGCCGCACGAGCAGGCGATCGCGCTCGCCGCGCTCGGCTTCAGCGGGCAGAACGAGGTGATGCCGACCATCCTGCAGGGAGCGCAGCTCGAGGATCCGGAGCTGGTCGACCGCGCCGTGTTCGGCCTCGCGACGCTGCGCGCGCCGGGCACGCCGCCGGGCGTGCTCGCGGCGATCGCCGCGGACGGCAAACGCGCCGACGCGAGCCGCACGCAGGCCGCGTGGGCGCTGCACCAGCTCCAGGGGATCAGCGAACGCCGCGACGAGATCGTCGCGACCTGGCGCCGCTTCCTGACCGAGTTGCGCGACGCACTGCCGCCCGGCGTGATCGTGCAGGCCGTGCGCGGGCTCGGGCTCTCGCGCGACAAGGCCCACGTCGAACTCGCCGCGGGTTTCCTGACGCAAACCGTGCCGAAGGTGCGGGAAGCCGCCGCCGTGGCGGTCGCGCGGCTCGGCGGGCAGGGCCAGGTCGAGAAGCTGCTCGCGATGATCGGCCCGCAGGAGACCGTGCCGAACGTGCGCCTGGCGGCGCGCAAGGCGCTGTGCGAGCTTGCCGGCCAGGTCGACCACGGTTACGACGTCGCGGCGTGGCGCAAGGAGTTCGATCGCGGCAGGTAGTCGCGCTGCTGCTCGCGGCGCTGGGCGCGTGCAGCCGCACCGCGCCACCACCGCCCGAGCCGCGGCGCGTCGACACGGCGGCGATCGCCGAGGCCGACCTCGTCGCCGCGGTGCTCGACGAGTGCCACGAGCCGCTGCGCGGGCGCATGGACCGCATCGCCGCGGACCTGAAGCACGGCGACGGCGCGACCGAGCACGCGATCGCGGCCCTGCCCGACGCGCTGCGGATCGCCGGCCCCGGCGGCGCCTTCCTGGTGCGCGGCGGCGACGTCTGGCGGCTCGGCGAGGGCGAGGGCAGGAAGCTGCCGGCCGGCGCCGAGGCCGAACGGCTGGCCCGGCTGCTCCTGTTCGTCGACGCGGTCGCGCTGGGCCCGCTGCACCGCGCGACGGGCTGCCGGCGCCTGGGCCCCGACCGCTTCGAGCTCGCCGTGCGCGGCGGCGGGCCGTGGCTCCTGGCGCTGCGCCCCGGCACGCTGCTGCCCGCCTCGCTGGCGCGCGGCGGCGACGTGGTCGAGATGCTCGACTACCTGCGCACGTCGACGACGTGGATGGTCGCGCGCGCGCGCCTCGGCGCCGGGGAACCGATCGCGATCACCTTCGAGGTCGCCGACCTCGCGTGGCACGACGAGACGTTCGTCCCGCCCGCCGAACGCGCGGCCCCGGCGGAGCAGCGGCCACGCGTTCCGCTGCTGCCCCCGGGCGCCGAGCCGCGCTCGCCGACGCCGTTCCTGGTCGAGGGGAAGGCCCTCGAGCGGATCGTGCTCGACGACCCCGGCACCTGGGCCGGGCGCGCCGCGGCCTACCGGCCCGTGCACGAGGAACTGCTGCGCCAGCAGCAGGCGGTCCCGGGCTTCCCGATGTTCGCCACGGTCGGCGGCCGCGCCGTGCTGATGGCGCCGTTCCGCGCGCGCGACGGCGGGCCGCGCTTCTCGGCGCCGGAGGGCTGGCGCACCGAGGCGGTGCCCGCCGGGCGCCTGCTCGTCGTCTACCCGCCCGAGGGCGACTTCGCCGCGCGCCGGGCCGCGGGCGAACGGCAGCTGCGCCTCATGCTCGAGCAGCAGGGGCTGCGCGCGCGCGGCCCGGTCGTCTGCCAGCCGTTCCTGCACCTGCAGGAGGGTGAGCCGCCGGCCGACAAGCTGGAGGCGCCGGTCGTGCGCGTGTCGGTCGCGGTCGAGTGAACGGCGCGCCCTGCCGCTAGCATGCGCGCGCATGGTGCTGGACCCGCGCGCCTTCCCGTCGCCGTTCGCGGCCCACTGGGACCTCGACCCCGAGGTCGTCTTCCTGAACCACGGCAGCTTCGGCGCCTGCCCGCGCGCCGTGCTGCAGCTGCAGCAGGAGCTGCGCGCGCAGCCCCAGCAGGAGCCCGTGCGGTTCCTGCACCGCGAACTCGAGGCGCGGCTCGACCCCGCGCGCGAGGAACTCGCGCGCACCGTCGGCTGCGCCGCCGAGGACCTCGTCTTCGTGCCGAACGCGACCACCGGCGTCAACACCGTGCTGGCGTCGCTGCCGCTGCGGTCCGGCGACGAGATCCTGTGCACCGACCACGAGTACAACGCGTGCCGGAACGCGCTGGAGCGCGTCGCCGCGCGTTGCGGGGCCCGCATCGTCACGGCCAGCGTGCCGTTCCCGCTGCAGAGCGTGCAGCAGGTCGTCGACGCGGTGTTCGCCGCGGTGACGCCGCGCACGGTGCTGCTGCTGCTCGACCACGTGACGAGCCCGACGGGCCTCGTGCTGCCGGTCGGGCCGATCGCGCAGGCGCTGGCGGACCGCGGCATCGACACGCTCGTCGACGGCGCGCACGCGCCCGGCATGCTGCCGCTGGACCTGCGCACGCTCGGCGCCGCCTACTACACGGGCAACTGCCACAAGTGGCTCTGCGCGCCGAAGGGCTCGGCGCTGCTCTACGTGCGGCGCGACCGGCAGCAAGGCCTGCGCCCGCTCGCGATCAGCCACGGCGCGAACTCGCCGCGCACGGACCGATCGCGCTTCCAGCTCGAGTTCGACTTCACGGGCACCGCCGACGTGACGCCGTTCCTGTGCGTGCCCGCGGCGCTGCGCTTCCTGGGCTCGCTGCTGCCCGGCGGCCTGCCGGCGCTGCAGGCGCACAACCGCGAACTCACGCTGTTCGGCCGCGAACGGCTGTGCAGCGCGCTCGGCACCCCGCCGCCGGCACCGCCGGACCTGATCGCCGGCCTCGGATCGGTCGTGCTGCCCGCGAGCCAGGAGCCGCCGGTCGGCCCGCTCGGGCTCGATCCGCTGCAGGTGCGGCTGTGGGAACGGCACCGCGTCGAGGTGCCCGTGATGCGCTGGCCGAGCCCGGCCGTGCGCCTGCTGCGCGTTTCGCCGCAGATCTACAACACGAGCGCCCAGTACGAGTGGCTCGCCGAGCTCGTCGCCGCGGAACTGCGCGCCGAGCGCTGTGCTGGTTGAGCGCCGCCGGCCGGTGCCGCGCGGTCGCCGCGCCGTGCCGGCGCGGCCCGTCAGCGCAACCAGCCCGGCCGGAACGGCCCGAACGGCGGCACCGGCCACCAGCGCAGCACCGCGCGGCCGACGATCGCTTCGCGCGGCACGAACTGCACCGGCGGGCCCGCAGGCGACCATTCGCGCGCGGCGCCGCTCGCGTCGCGCCAGCGCAACACGACTTCGCCGTCCGCGCCGACGCCAACGACCTCCGCGTGCAGCGCCTCGAGGTTGCCGCCCGCGTCGCGCACGACGATCCGCTGCCGCGCGCCGAGCAGCACCGGATTCTCGTCGCGCCTGGGCGGCAACTCCGCTGTGGCGACCGCGAGGCTGCCGAGGCGCACGGCGGCACCCGGCGTGCCCGGCGGCACGGCAGCCCCGTCGAGCACGCCGATGGCGAACGCCGCGAACCCGCGGCTGTCCTCGGACTGCAGCGGGTTGTCGCCGAGCACGAAGTAATGGCCGGCCGGCACCGCGCTGACCGCGCCCGCGCGCAGCCGTCCGCGCGTCCAGTGCTGGTCGCGCCAGATACGGAGCTCGCGCAGCGCGACCTCACCGGCGCCTGCGAGTTCGAGGCCGACCTCGGCGCGCTGCCCCGGCAGCGGCATCGCCGGCCCCATGCCGCACGGGTCGGGCAGTTCGCAGCCTTCGCGGCAGGCGAACGGCGCCACGTCGAACCGCGTGAGCTCGACGCCGTCGCGCCAGGCGATCAGTTCGTCGTCGAGGTGGGCGAAGCCGAGTTCGCAGTCGCCGGCCGCTGGCCACGGCCACGCGATCGCCGGTCCCGCTGCCGCGATCGCGCCATCGCTGCGCACGGCGAGCCGCGCGCTGCCGCCTTCGAGTTCGAGCGAGAACCTGAGCCGCGGCTGCGCGGGCCGCCACACGTCGAGCGCGAGCACGAGCCGTTCCGGCGCTGCCGGCGCAGCGACGCGCACGGCGACCCGCGCGTCGACGACGATCTCGGCCAGATCGCTGCGGCCCTTGTGCACCGCGCGCAGCACCTTCGCCACGTCCGCTGGGTGCCCGTCCCACGCGCGGTCGACGAGCCCGCCGTCGTCGTCCTGCCAGACGAGCCGCGGCGCCCGGCCGGGCGCGAGCGACGCCACGATGGTCGGGCCTTCCTCGCGGAAGACCTCGGCCGGCTCGGCGCGCCACGCCGCACCCAGTCCTTCGGCCTCGCCGCGGGCCCGCGCGCGCGCCGGATGCACCTCGCGCCAGTGCCGCTCCTGCAGGGCTGCCGGCCGGCGCAGTGCGACGAACCGGTCGTCGCCCGCCGCACCCTCGACGAGGTAGACGTTGCCGCCGGCGATCGCGATCCGTTCGCCAGGCAGGCCGACGATGCGCTTCACGAACGAGTCGCGCACCTGCAGCGGCGCGTGGAACACCGCGAGATCCCAGCGCGCAGGCTCCCCGCAGAGGTAGCTCGTCTTGTCGACGAGCACCTGGTCGTGCACGCCGGC
Source organism: Planctomycetota bacterium (assembly GCA_016873195.1). Lineage (GTDB taxonomy): Bacteria > Planctomycetota > UBA1135 > UBA1135 > UBA2386 > VGXW01. The sequence continues at coordinate 10,094 of VGXW01000020.1, forward strand.
CACGACGGAGCCGAGCAACGCCGGCTGCATCGACGGCGACGGGATGCGGTAGGCCTCGAGGCAGGCCCACTTCAGCAACACGGCGCCGAGCACCGCGCAACCGAGAGTCCGCAGCGCGGCCCGCACCGGGCCGACGGACGGAACTCGGGTCACATCGGTGCGAGGCATGGCGGGCTGCCGCAGCATACGGACCCCCCTCCCATGCGAACCAGGCGGGCTTGGGATCCGCGGTGCGGTGCCAGGGAATACGCACTTCAACCTATACGAACTGCGCTGTCGCCGCACCCTTGCTACGCACCCTGGGACGAACTGCGCAGCCGCCGCATGGCGTAGAGCGGTGGTCGCAAGAACGCTTGCGTGACGGTCCCGTCGCAACGGCCGCGCGAGGCAACCATCGTGTTGCACCGGTGCGTGCGCGGGACACCCCCGTCTCCCTGACACCCGCACCGAGAACCAACCCATGGCCATCCCCTCCCTGCTTCGTTCCTCCCCCTTCTGGGTCTCCACCTCTGCCCTCGTGCTGGGCGGCGTGCTGAGTTCGCGTGCCGCCGGCGTCGAGTCCGGCGTCAACAGCGTCCCGGCAAACTCCTCGCGCGCGATGAACTCGTGCGCCGCCTGCCACTCGAGCTCCGGCCCCACGCCGACGCGCCTGAATCCGCCCGTGACGACGCTGACGGTCGGCTCGCTCGTGCTCAACGCCGGCCAGCAGACCTCGGTGACCACCGCGGTGACCGGCGGCCTCGCGACCACGACTGGCGGCTTCATCGGCGAGGCCACGGCTGGCTCGTGCTCAACGCCGGCCAGCAGACCTCGGTGACCACCGCGGTGACCGGCGGCCTCGCGACCACGACTGGCGGCTTCATCGGCGAGGCCACGGCTGGCTCGTTCGTCGCCGGCACCGGCAACCACGTGAACATCTCGACGCGCAGCATCACGCACGACGACCGCACCCGACGCAGTTGGACCTACACCTTCGTGGCCCCCGCCACGCCGGGCGTCGTCGAGCTCACGAGCTGCGGCATGGCCTCGAACGGCAGCGGCTCGAGCGGCGACAAGTTCAGCTTCAACGGCTTCGACCCCAACGCGACGGTCGGCACGCCGGTCCGCGTCTACGTGCTGCCGACGGGCGTGACGAACTTCGGCGCCGGCTGTGCCGACGGCTACGGCAACATCCCGGTGCTCGGCGCCCCGAGCGCCCCGACGGTCGGCAACGGATCGTTCGGGTTCCAGCTGGCCGGCGCCGCGCCGGGGTCGCTCGCGTTCCTGCTCTACGGCTTCAATCCGCCCGGCTTCCCGGGGCTCAACCTCGGCGCCCTGTTCGGCATCACGGGCTGCACGGGCTACGTCGCGAACCCGCTGTCGACGGCCACGGCGTTCACGAGCGCCGGCAATGCGATGCGCGCCGAGGGGTCGTGCTCGTTCCCGTTCCCGCTGCCGAATTCGCCCGCCTACCTGGGCTTCGCGATCGACGTGCAGGGCGCCTGCATGGACAACAGCGTGGCGGCGACCCGCGCGGTGCCCGTGACGTTCAGCAACGGCCTGCGCATGGTGGTGCAGTGACGCAGGGTGCGCGGGTGGTCGCGCCGCCGCCGCGCGCCGATCACCCGCGCAGGTAGCGCCGCCGGAAGAGCCACAGCGCAGCGCCGCCGCCGAGCAGCGCGAAACCCCACTGCACGGCAAGGCACAGCAGCAGCGTCGGGTGCGTCCAGCTCAGCTGCTGCCAGAACATGCCCTGGAAGCCCGTCATCGCCCACCAGGTAAGCGTGCTCTGCGTGACCAGTTCGCCGTACCACGGCAGCTGCGCGATCTGGATCGGGAACCAGCAGCCGCCGAGCGCGGCCATCAGCAGGATCAGCAGCGTCGACAGCCCTTCGGCCTGCTTGCCGGTTTTCGCCGCGACGGCGATCAACATGCCGAACGACGTCGCGCACGCGGCCCACGCGAGCGTCAGCATCAGCAGCGTCAGGGGATCGCGGAAGCAGCCGACGCCGAACACCAGCTCGCCGTAGCCGAACAACACGGCCATCTGCAGCAGGCCCACGACGAAGCAGAACAGGAACTTGCCGAGCACGATCGCGCCGCGCGGCATGCGCGCGACGAGCAGCCGCCGCAGCGTGCCCTGGTCGCGCTCCTGCAGCAGCGTCGTGCTGCACGCCATCAGCCCGAACATCAGCATCATCACCGCCATGCCGGCGACGCTCTGCGCGACCTGGTAGCTGAGCTGCTTGGGGCGCGCCGGCGGCGTGACGTCGGTCGTCGTCATCGGCACCATCGTGGTGAACATCGACCGCAGGTCGAAGCCGCCCGGGCGCGCCGGCACCGCCGGGTCGCGCGCGGCCGGCTCCTCGCCGCCGCCGAACTTCTCGATCAGTCCCTGCATGTCGCGGCCGAGGCCGACCAGACGCTCGGTGAACGGCGCCGACATGCCGAGCCCGCGCATCGTCTCGCCCATCGTGACCGGCCACAGCCGGCCCTCGCTGACCGCCAGGAAGGCCTGCATCACGCCGATCTGCACCGCGTAGTCCTCCATCTGCCGGCCGGGATCGCGCACCATCTCGAGCGGCGGTTTCGCCGCGCGCGCGAGCGCGTCGCCGAAGCCCACGCCGATCACGAGCACGTGGTGCGCGTCGCCGTCGCGCACCTTGTCGCGCAGCGCGGCCGCCGGCTCGGGCGGGCTGCCCGTCTTCGGCCGCAGCACGATCGTGTCGGCCTTGCGCAACTGCGCGACGAAGTCCACGCTCGCCGCCGACCCGTCTTCGTCGGCGACCCACAGCTCGGCCTTCGGCATCGCCGAGCCGCCGCCGAACGCGACCTGCATCACGTAGCCGAACACCGTGACGAGGCCGACCGGCAGCAGGAACCCGAGCACCATGCCGGCGCGATCGCGGAAGTAGAGGCGCAGGTCCTTCTGCAGGAGCTGCAGGGCGGCGGTCCACAGGTTCACGGTTCGTCCCTCAGCGCCTTGCCGGTCAGTCGCAGGAACACGGTCTCGAGGTCGGCGCCGGGCACGCCGGCGCGTTCGGCGAGTTCGGCCGCGGTGCCGGCCGCCAACACCGTGCCCTCGTGCATCACCGCGACGCGGTCGCACAGGCGCTGGGCCTCCTCCATGTAGTGCGTGGTGTAGATCACCGTGCGCCCCTTCTGCTGCAGCTGGCCCAGGCACTCGAAGACGTGGTTGCGCGACTGCGGGTCGACGCCGACCGTCGGCTCGTCGAGCAGCAGCAACGGCGGTTCGTGCAGGTCGCCGATCGCGAGGTTCAGGCGCCGCTTCATGCCGCCCGAGTAGGTCTTCACGCGGTCGCGCGCGCGTTCCGCGAGCCCGGCGAGCTGCAGCGCCGCGTCGATCGCCAGGCCCACGCGCTCGCGCGGGACCCCCTGCAGGGCCGCGAACAGGGCCAGGTTCTCGCGCGCATCGAGTTCCTCGTAGAGCGCCAGTTCCTGCGGCACGAGCCCGACCAGCGCGCGCTGGCCGTCGTCGGCGGCGGGGCGGAACGGTGCGCCCGCGAACAGCAGTTCGCCGCCGAAGCGGCCGAGCAGGCCGGCGACGCACGACAGCAGCGTCGTCTTGCCGGCACCGTTGGGGCCGAGCAGGCCGAACACCTCGCCGCGCTCGACCTGCAGCGCGGCGGAACGTACGGCCAGCCGCTCGCCGTAGGCGTAGCGCAGACCGCGCACTTCGAGCAGGGGAGCCACGGCGCCAGGGTAGCAGGCGGCGCCGGGCGTGTGGAACCTGATCATGGAGCGCCGGCGCATGGTCGCGGGCGACGTGCGCCACCGCTTCGTGATCGACATGGCGTCGCTGCGCTGACGGTCCGGCCTCAGCGAACGGTCACGGTCGAGTGGAGCGACTGGAGACCACCGAACCCGTCGACGAGCCGGGCCGCGCCCACCTCGCGCAGCCGCCGGGCGTGGCCCTCGGCGCCGATGCCGTGCGGCGCCACCGCGAGCGGCACGGCGCCGGCCCCGCGCGCGGCGAGCACGTCGCCCGGGTTGTCGCCGAGGAACCACGCCGAGGCAGCGCCGAGCCGCTGCAGGCAGGCCCGCACCGGCGCGGGATCAGGTTTGCCGGGCCCGTCCTCGGCGCACACGAGCGCGGCCACGTGGCCGCGCAGGCCGTGCCGCGCGAGCACCGACTCGGCGAGTCGGCGCGGGCAGCCCGTCACGACGCCGAGCGGCCGGTGCGCGGCGAGTTGCGCGAGTGCTGCCGGCTCCGCGAGCGGCCGCCGGCCCGCGACGTCGGCGAGCACGCCGTCGAGGTCGAACAGCAGCGCGTCCGGGGCCAACGCCGCCGAGGTCGCGCGCAGCAGCCGCGCGAACTCCGCCTCGCTGCCCGGCATCGTGACCCGCACGCCGCCGTGCAGGCACCGCACCGCGATGCCGAGCCCGAGCAGCGCGTCGCGCAGCCACTCGCAGTGCGGGCCGCGCGCGAACACGAAGTTGCCCGCCGACGGTGCGGCCTGGAAACCCGCCGCCAGCAGCCGTTCCCGATACCGCTCGCGCTCGGCGCGCACGTGCACGACGTAGCCGGCGACCTCCTCGCCGCCCGAGCCGAGCCGGTGCAGCGCCGCGCGGCGGCTCAGCGTGCCGCACGGGAACGCCGCACCGACCGCGCGCAGCCACGATGCGACCGGCGGATCGGCGATCGCGTAGCCGACGCGCAGCCCGGCGAGGCCGAACGCCTTGCTGAACGTGCGCAGCACGACCGCGTTCGGGAACGGCAGCGCCGCCGCGGTGAGGTCCTCGCCCCCGAACTCGGCGTAGGCGGCGTCGACGAGCACGGCCGCGTGGGGCGCCGCCGCACAGACGGCGCGCACGTCCTCGGCCGTCGCGACGAGGCCGGTCGGGTTGTTCGGCGAGACGATCGCGACGAGCCCGGTGTCGGCGCCGATCCGCGCGAGCACCTCCGCGCGCGGGAAGGGCCCCTCGAGCCACGGCACCTCGCGCACCGTGGCGCCGGCCGCGGCCGCGTGGCGTCCGAGCATCTCGAAGGTCGGCACCGGCACGACCGCACCGCGCCCCGGTTCGAGCACGGCGCGGCACAGCCGGTCGGTCAGGTCGTCGCTGCCGGCACCGCAGACGACGCGCGGTTCGGACACCGAGTGCCGCGCGGCGAGCGCGGCTTCGAGCGAGCGGTCGAGCGGGTAGCTGCGCAGCAGTTCGGGATCGTGCAGCGCGGCGAAGAACCCCGGGCCCGGCGGCCGGCCCTCGTTGCCGTCGAGCCGCAGGTCGACGTGCGCCGGTGGGAGCGGGATGCCGGCGCTGGCGTCGGGAACGGCTCGGGATCGCTGCACTCCGGCCATGGTCCGCCCACGCTACCGCGCCGGCTGACCGCGATCACCCGGTCCGCCGCGCGACGCCGGCCGTCACGCAGAACCGCAGCGCGTCCTCGACCTTCATGTCGATCTCGCGCACGCGCGAGCGCGGCACCACGAACGTGAACCCGCCGAGCTGGTAGCTCATCGGCACGTAGACCGCGACCTTGTCGGGCCCCACCTCGTGCATGTCTGCGAAGTCCTCGCGCGTCAGGAAGCCGATCTGCTCGCAACCTTCCTGGGAAGCCACCAGCACGACCTTGCGGAACGGCCGTTCGTCGGCGTTGCCGAACACCCGCACGACGTCGACGATCATGCCGTAGACCGACTTGACGATCGGGATGCGCTCGAGCAGCGACGCGATCCCCTGGTAGACCCGCCGGACCGCGAACGAGTACATCAGCAGGCCCACGGTCATCACGAGCGCGACCGACAGCAGGAACCCCATGCCCGGCCAGTAGTCCTGTTCGTCGATCACGAGCAGCACCGCCTTGTGCAGCAGGGTCTCGCCGGCGACGACCGCGGCCCAGAGCAGGTAGCCGGTGAGCGCCAGCGGCAGGATCGCCGCGAGCCCCTGGAAGAACAGTCGCAGGAGGAACCGCATGGGCACATCGTGCCACGCGGTCCGGCGGAATCCCTGCTGCGGCATCTGGCGCCGGAACGGGATTCCTGCACGACGCAGGGTGAAGGCCGGACCCGACTTCGGGCGACCGCTGGGCGCCGGCCGTGCCCCACCGCTGTGTCGGAGTCGAGACAGCGGTCTCCGGCCCGGTGCGGCGGCGGTGACCGCCAGCACGTAACTCCCTGTCGCAACGGTGGCTCGGATCCCGCGCTGGCGGGTATCTTTGTTGCTGTGTGCGGCAACCCCGCACGAGGTGCCCAAGGCATGTCCCTTCGCCGATCGACCTTCCTTTCCCTGCCGGTGCTCCTGACCCTGGCCTTGCCGGTCGCGGCCCAGCGCGGCAGCGGCAGCCCCTCCGTGAAGCCAGCGCCGAGCGCCCCGTCTTCCTCGCCGCGGCCTGCACCCTCCCCAGCACCTCGGCCCTCGGCTGCCCCGGCCCCGGCTCCGCGTCCATCGGCCGCACCGGCTCCGCGTCCATCGGTCGCCCCGGCTCCCCGCCCCAGTGCCGTGCCCGCGCAACCGCCGCGGCCGGCCGCGACGCCGCAGGCGCCCCGGTCGCAGCCCACGCCGCACGCCCCGGCGCAGCCTGCACCGCGCGCGCAGCCGAACCCCCGGTCGATTCCCGTGGCGCCCACGCAGCCCGGCACCTCGCGCAGCCAGCCGACGCCGCGCAGCCAGCCGGCGCCCCGCACGACCACGCGCGGCGACTTGCGGACCCGCGAGGTACCCACGGCTCCGCCGCCCATCGTCGAGCAGCCGGCGGCACCGGCACCGGTGAGCGGGCAACCCCGCAACGCGCCGGGCGCGGTCGGCGGCAGCGTGCGCGGCTACGGTTCGCGCACGAACCCGGGCGAGGTCACGACGCGCGAGGTGCCCGCGCAGCCGACGGCGCGCGAACTCTACGAACGGCGCGGGCGGTCCAGCGGCGGCAACCGTGCCGCGACCGAGCCGATCGACCCGCGCTATCGGCCGACGCGATCCATCGAACCCAGGCGAAGTGTGGTCGCGCCCCAGCCTCGCGACGTGACCCCGCGCGCTTCCGGCCCCTCCGTCTCGGGCCGCTACGCGGGCCGCCCGAGCGCCCGCACCGGTGCTCCGGCCCCGACCAATCTGCGCAGCGGCGTCGTGCGCACCACGCCGAGCACCGGAGCCCCGCGCCTCGTCAGCGGCGTCGTCGGCACGCGCAACTCCCCCGGCCCGACCAGCCACCGCGGGGATCCGCACCGGGTCGCCGGCCGTGGCCGCCTCGGTGGCTGCTACGACCCTTGGCACTCCTACTGGGATCCGTGGCACCACTCGAGCGGCCTCTGGAGCCTCCGCTGGCACTGGCCCCACTGCGGTTTCAGCACCTGGGGCTTCGGCTGGAGCCTGTGGTACCCCTGGTACTACTGGCACTGCGCCTACTGGGACTGGACCTACGGGGATTGCTGGTGGAACAGCTGGTCGTCGCCCTACTGCGCGTCGACCGGCTACTGGTGGTACCCGTCGTCGACCTACTGCCCGACCTACCTCTACGTGCCGAGCAGCACCGTGGTCGTGGTGGAGCGCGAGCCCGAGGCGGCACCGGAGCCAGCGCCGGCGCGCGAGGTCGTCGTGGCCGGGGGGCCGGTGCGCGGCGGCGTCGCGATCCGGGACCTGCCGTCGTTCGAACTCGCGAGGAAGTACGTCGAGCTCGGCGATTTCTACTTCCAGGCAGGACGCTACGGCGAGGCCGCCGACGCCTACGCGCGCGCGCGCACCTACGCGCCCGACGATGCCTCGGTGCACTTCGTGCTCGCCGATGCGGCGTTCGCCCAGGGCGATTACCACTTCGCGGCGTTCCTGATCGGCGAGGCGCTGCGGCTCGACCCGTCGCTCGCGACGGCGGAGACCGACAAGCGGTTGTTCTACGGCGACCTGGCCGAGTTCGAGGCACAGATGCGGAGCCTCGACGACTACCTCGCGAAGAAGCCCTACGACGTGCTCGCCCACCTCGTGCGCGGCTACAACCTGCGCTTCAGTGGCCAGCCCGGCAGGGCCGTCGAGGCGTTCCGGAAGGTGCTCGAGTTGGAGCCCGACAACCGCACTGCGGCCACCTTCCTCGCGGCGCTGGCTCCTGCCGAGCCGCTCGCGCGCTGAGGTGCGCGCGCGCGGGCGCGGCCGTGCGGATCGTCGCCTTCGCCGCCGGCCGCCGCTACGCTGCGGGTGAATGGCTCGCCGCATCGACACCTACCTGCAGCACCTGATCCCCGAGGAGAAGTTCGCGTTCTACGAGACGGTGCGCGACTTCGGCGACGCAGCGATCGCCCCGCACCTGCTGCAGTGGGAGCGCGAGCACCAACTGGTGCCCGACACCTGCATCCGCGCGATGGGCGACCTCGGCCTGTTCGGCCTGCCGGTCCCCGAGGAGTACGGCGGCCAGGGTGGCGACAACACCGACCTCGTGCTGATGGGCCTGGCGATCGGCTACCACAGCCAATCGGTCGCGATCACGCCCGGCGCGGCGCTGTCGCTCGGCGCCAAGCCCCTGATGCTGTGCGGCACCGAGGCGCAAAAGCGCGCGCACCTGCCGGATCTCGCGCACGGCGAGCGCATGTTCGTGTTCGGCCTCTCCGAGCCCGGCCGCGGCAGCGACGCGGCCAACCCGCAGGTCACGGCACAGCGCAGGGGCTCGAACTGGGTGATCCAGGGCGAGAAGTGCTGGGCGACCAACGCGCACTGGGCGAGCCACGTCATCGTGCACGCGCTGACGGACCCGAACGGGCCGAACGGCCGGCGCTCGACGTGTTTCGTCGTGCCGATGGACCACCCCGGCGTCTTCTACCAGGAGATGAAGGGCAAGCGCGTCTGGGAGCAGTCGTCGACCGGCTCGATCGCGTTCGCGGACGTCGAGGTCGGCGACGACGCGGTCCTCGGCGCCGTGAACGACGGCTTCAAGGTCATGGTGACGACGCTGAACGGCGGCCGCCTGTTCGTCGCGTCGCTCGCGCTGGCCTCGCTGGCGTTCGCGCTCGACAGGTCGCGCATCTACGCGGAAGAGCGCATCCAGTTCGACGACAAGCCGATCGGCCGGTTCCAGCGCGTGCAGGACGTGCTGGTCGACATGGATATCGCGCTCGAGCGCGGCCTCACCTGGCTCCTGCACCTGTGCCGGCTCTACGAGGACAACCAGCTCACGCGCGAGCAGGCGGCCAAGGTCAAGATCGACTGCAGCCGGACGGCCAGCGAACTCGTGATGCTCGCGATGGAGATCTGCGGCGGCGTCGCGTGCTTCGACGAGTTCGGCCTGATCCGCCACCACAACGACCTGTTCGTCACGCGCGTCGGCGAGGGCAGCAACTTCGCGCTGAAGGACCTGGTCGTGCGCCCGCTGCGCGGTCGCTGAGACCGGCGCGGCGCAGCTCAGCCCTGCCGCAGCCGGAAGCGGCCGACGAGCTGCTGCAGGTCCTTGGCGTTGCCGGCCAGCGACGACGAGGTCGTCGACAACTGCTCCATCTGCGTGACGTTGGTCTGCACGACCTGGTCGATCTGGCTCACGGTCGAGCTCAGCAGGTTCAGGCCCTGCGACTGTTCCTGACTCGCGGTGGCGATGCCGGCGACGAGGTCGCACACGCGCTTCGCGGAGTCGACGATCTGCGCCAGCGTCTCGCCGGAGCGGCCGACGAGCTTCGCCCCGTTGTCGACCTTGCCGGCCGAGTCCTCGATCAGCTGTTTGATCTCCTTGGCGGCCTCGGCGCTGCGGTGCGCGAGATGGCGCACCTCGGAGGCGACCACCGCGAAGCCCTTGCCCTGCTCGCCGGCGCGCGCGGCCTCGACCGCCGCGTTCAGCGCCAGCAGGTTCGTCTGGAACGCGATCTCGTCGATCGTGCCGACGATCGAGGTGATCTTCTCCGACGACGAGGTGATCTCGCGCATCGAGGCGATCGCGTCGGTCACCACCTTGCCGCCCTGCTCGGCGACGTCGCGCGAGCTGGTCGCCAATGCCGCCGCCTGCTTCGCGGTGTCGGCGTTGTTCTGCACCGTGACCGTGAGTTCGTGCAGCGAACTCGACGTCTCCTGCAGCGAAGCCGCCTGCGTGTGCGTGCCGCCCGACACCTCGCCGGCGGTCGACGAGACCTGCTGCGACGCGGCGGCGAGGCTCTGCGCGGTCGCCCCGACGCGCGCGATGATGTCGTGCATCTTGCCGATGAAGGTGTTGAAGCACGTGCCGAGCCGCCCGACCTCGTCGTTGCTGGTGACCTCGATGCGCGCGGTGAGGTCGCCTTCGCCCTCGGCGATGTCGCGCATCTGCGCGGTCAGTCGGTGCAGCGGCCGGCTGACGCTGCGGCTGATCATCCAGGCCACGAAGAGCAGGATTGGCACGGCGGCGGCGAGCGCGGCGAGGCCGGTCCGGGCCATGAACTGGTCGGTCGCGGCGACCATGTCGTCCATGTCGATGGCGAGGCTGATCGCGCCGAGCGGGCCGCCGTTGCTGTCCTCGTGGCACATGGCGCAGCCGCGCCCGCGCGGCGTGTCGTCGACGACGATCGGGATCACGGCCCGGTAGGCGGCGTGGCCGTCCCGTTCCTCGAGGGCGAGGTGCGCCTCGCCGCCCTGCAGCACCCGCCGCTCCAGCGCATCCGGCGCGTAGGGGTCCTTGGCCTTTCCGTACTGCTTCTCGACCGACGCCCCGCGCAGGACGTGCAGGCTCTCGATGCCCGGAGTGCGGCGCACCTCCGCGACGACCTCGTTCTGCGCCTCGATCTCGCCGCTCGCCATCACGCTGGTCAGCCAGGCGGAGGTGGTGTGCACGGTCGAAGTCGTGAACTCGTGGGCCCGCGCCGTCGCCAACTCCTGCTGCTGCCGGCCGGCCCACACGATGACGCCGGTCAGCAAGGTCGCGGTACAGCCCAGGACCAGGCCCACCACCCGCATCCAGATCGGGACGTCACCGAATCGCAAGGCCACTCCGCACCTCCTGCTCGGCTTCCAGCTCGTGTCGCTTCCATCGGCGGGGATGGCACACCGCCTTGACGGCCTCCGGCGATCCGGCCCGCGACCCCGGGCGCGCCCGATCGCGGCCCTGCGGATGCCGCGCGCAGGCGCAGTCGTCGCCCGCCGCGCGGGCGTGCCGCGCGAGCGAAGTTCCCTTCAGACCGCCGGCTCGGCGCGCCGAGAGGCTTGACAGCCCGTTCCCGCTCCCCCTAACAAGGGCCCCCCTACCACCCGCATGGCACGCCAGAAGCAGCTGGGCACCCCCCTCGTGATCGTCGAATCGCCGGCCAAGGCGCGCACGATCGGCAAGTTCCTCGGCTCCGGCTTCCGCATCGAGGCCAGCATCGGGCACGTGCGCGACCTGCCCTCGGACGCCAGCGAGGTGCCGGCCGAGTTCAAGCAGCAGCAGTGGGCCAAGCTCGGCATCGACGTCGACCACGGCTTCAAGGCGCTCTACGTGGTGCCGGCCGACAAGAAGGGCCACCTGCGGCGGCTCGAGCACCTGGTCGCGGACGCGCCGAAGCTGATCCTCGCGACCGACGAGGACCGCGAGGGCGAATCGATCTCGTGGCACCTCGTGCAGGAGCTGCGGCCGAAGTGCGAGGTCGTGCGGCTCGTGTTCCACGAGATCACCAAGACCGCGATCCTCGAGGCGCTGCAGAACCCCCGGCAGATCGACATGGACCTCGTCGAGGCCCAGGAGACGCGCCGCATCGTCGACCGCCTCTACGGTTACACGGTCTCGCCGCTGCTGTGGAAGAAGGTGCGGCCGCGGCTGTCCGCGGGCCGCGTGCAGAGCGTCGCCGTGCGCCTGATCGTCGAGCGCGAGCGCGAGCGCATGCGCTTTCTGCCCGCCGACTACTGGAGCCTCGATGCCGTGTTCGCGGGCGAGCACGGCGATGCGACGCCGTTCACGGCGAGCCTCGTGGGGCTCGGCGACCAGCGGGTCGCGACGGGACGCGACTTCGACCCCGACACGGGCAGGCCGAAGAACGGCGGCGCCCGACTCACCGTGCTCGGCGAGCAGCAGGCGCTGGGCCTCGCCGGCGAACTCGCCGCGCGGACGGCGACCGTCACCGAGGTCGAGCAGAAGCCCTACAGCGAGCGCCCCTACGCGCCGTTCACGACGTCGACGCTGCAGCAGGAGGCCGCGCGCAAGCTGCGCTTCGGCGCGCAGCGCACGATGCGCGCCGCCCAGCGGCTCTACGAGAACGGCTTCATCACCTACATGCGCACGGACTCGACGACGCTGAGCAGCCAGGCGATCGCCGCGGCGCGCTCGCTGATCGCGCGCGAGTTCGGCCCGCAGTACCTGCCCGACGCCCCGCGCCAGTACCAGACCAAGGTCAAGAACGCGCAGGAGGCACACGAGGCGATCCGCCCGGCCGGCAGCGAGTTCGTGCACCCGGACGCCCTGCCCGGCGACATGGGCAACGACGAACGCGCGATCTACGGCCTCGTCTGGCGCCGCACCGTGGCGAGCCAGATGAAGGACGCGCGCGGCCAGCGCACGACGATGACGCTCGCGATGCCGACGCGGTCCGCGGGCGAGGCGAAGTTCACGGCCACCGGCAAGACGATCGACTTCCCGGGCTTCCGCCTCGCCTACGTCGAGGACCTCGACGACGCCGAGAACGAACTCGCCGAACAGGAGCGCGTGCTGCCGAACCTGCGGGCCGGCCAGTCGGCGACCGCGACGAGCCTGCAGCCCGCCGGCCACACGACGCAGCCGCCGCCGCGCCTGACCGAGGCCGGCCTGATCAAGGAACTCGAGTCGCGCGGCATCGGCCGCCCGTCGACCTACGCGGCGATCATCGAGACGATCGTGCGCCGCGAGTACGTGTTCCGCAGAGGCACCGCGCTGGTGCCGACGTTCACCGCCTTCGCGGTCGTCGACCTGCTCGCCGCGCACCTCGGCTGGCTCGTCGACTACCAGTTCACCGCGAAGATGGAGGACGACCTCGACGAGATCAGCAACGGCCGCGCGCGGCGCCTGGACTACCTGACGCGCTTCTTCCTCGGCAGCGATGCCGGGAACGGAGGCCAGCCCGGCCTGCGCGACAAGGTGCACGGCGTCGCCGAGCACATCGACCCGCGCAAGGTCTGCTCGATCCCGCTCGGCAAGAACGAGCAGGGCGAACTCGTCGAGGTGCGCGTCGGCCGCTACGGGCCGTTCCTGTCCTGCGGCGAGCAGCGCGCGCCGGTGCCCGACGAGATGCCGCCCGACGAACTCACGCTGGGCAAGGCGATCGAGTTGCTGCAGAAGGGCAGCGAGCGGCCCAAGGCGCTCGGCACCGACCCGGCGACGGGCCTCCCGGTGTTCGTCAAGGTCGGCCGTTTCGGTCCCTACTTCCAGCTCGGCGAAGCGAAGGACGGCGGCAAGAAGGGCGGCAAGAAAGCCGGCAAGAAGGCCGACAAGCCGAAGATGGCCTCGCTGCTCGCCGGCATGACGCCCGAGACCGTCACGCTGCAGGACGCGCTCGCGACGCTGGCGCTGCCGCGCACGGTCGGCGTGGCGAAGACGCCCGACGGGCACGACGAGCCGGTGCTCGCCGCGAACGGCCGCTACGGGCCCTACCTGAAGTGGGGCAAGGAGACGCGCAGCATCCCGGCCGGCAGCACGCCGCTGACGGTCGACCTGCCGCAGGCGCTCGCGCTGTTCGCGCAGCCGAAGACCGGCCGCGGCCGGCGGCCCGGCGCGGCGGCGCCGCTGCAGGCGCGGCGTGAACTCGGCGCGCACCCGGAGACCAAGGCGATCGTGAAGCTGCTGGACGGGCGCTACGGGCCCTACGTGACCGACGGCACGACGAACGCGTCGCTGGGCAAGGACGAGAACCCCGACGAGCTGACGCTGGCGCGCGCGCTGGAGCTGCTGGCCGCGCGCGCGGCGCGGGGTCCGGTGCCGAAGCGGTCGTTCCGGCGCGCGCCGCGCAAGGCGGCGGCGAAGGGCGGGTAGCCGGCAGGCGCGGGCGTCACTTCGCCTGCAGCACGACCGGCGGCTGGCCCTCGGCGAGCGAGCCCATCTCGAACGTGGTCTCGGCGACGCCGCCCTCGGTCTCGACGCGGAACGTGTGGCGGCCGAGCGCGAGCTGCAGCGGCAGCCGGAACGGGCGTTCGAGCAGGCCCTCGGGCCGGAGGTCGAGCACCGCGGTGCCGCGTTCGTCCTGCACGAGAACGTGCGTGACGCGCTGCGCCGCCGCGTAGTCGACGACGATCTCGCGCCGCACCGCGGCCCACAGGTCGATCGTCGCCGTGGTCTGCTCGCCGGCGATCACCGTGCACTGGCGGTCGCGAATCGAGGCGATGCCCTCGCCCGACACCGACAGGACGTGCTCGCCAGCACACAGGTTTTCGATCTGCCGTTCGGTGCTGCCCTCCGGCAGCACGACCTTGCGCGCGTGCGCTGCACCCGGCGGCCACAGGTAGACGGTCGGTTCCTGTTCCTCGGCGCCCGGATGTCGCACGATCGAAAGTCGCAGCCGTCCGCCCGGCGCGGTGACGATGGTGCCCAGGTCCTTCTGCTCGGCGGGCTCGAGGTCGAACCACGGCCCGTAGTGCACGGGATCCTCGTCGGACATCACGACGACGCGGCGGCGCCCCGGCTCGACGTTGTCGAAGCGGAACACGCCGTCCTCGAGTTCCGCATCGGTGCGCCACGAACGGTCCGTCGTCAGCAGCACCGACAGTTTGCCGCGCACGCGGCCCGCCGTGTCCACGACCCGGCCCGTCACGGAAGCCGGCGCGAGCGCCTTCGGCGCGTCGTAGGCGGCCTCGATCACCACGTCGCCTGGACCGGGCCACACCTCGCGCGCTTCGACCGGCGGCGCGCCCTGCGGAGGATCCCAGACCTGCACCAGCAGGTCGTAGGCCTTCCGCTGCAGCCGCACGAAGCGGAAGCGCCCCTGCCGATCGTTCGTGGTGGCCATCCGCTCCCCGACGCCGGGCTCGACGAGGGTCACGAACACGCCGGGCATCGGCACGCCGTCGCGATAGCGCACGACGCCGCGGATCACGAGGCCCGGGTCGATGCGCGGGTTCCACTCGACACGGTCGCCCGGCTGCGCGGCCAGCACGTCGTTGGCCCAGCAGTAGGAGTCGCCCGACCTGCGGTAGCCGCCGGGCCCCGCGTAGAGGTGCAGTTCCGGCGGTGCGGCGCCGCGCAGCATGTAGCGGCCTTCGGCGTCGGCGACCGCGAACGGGGCGCCGAACGCACTCTCGAAGTCGTACTGCCCGCCGGCCAGGAACAGCTTCCTGATCGCCACCGGGTAGCAGCGCACGCACGCGCCGGCGAGCGGTTTGCCGTCCTCGCCGGTGACGGTGCCCGCGATCGTGACGCCGCGCAGCAGCGTGACGTCGAGCCGGGTCCCCGCGTCCGCGGCGATCGTGCACTCGCCGCGCCAGAGCGCGAAGCGGTCCGACCAGACCTCGACGGGGTGCGTGCCGGGCAGCAGGCCCGCGAGGCCGAACGCCCCGTCCTCGCCGGTCGTGGCGCGGCGGGGCGGCCAGCGCTCTTCCCTCGTGCCGCCCGTGCGCGAGTTGACGAGCCGCTCGGTGCGGCCCACGGCGACGATCGCGTCGGCGACGCCGTTGCCCTGCTCGTCGGCGACGAGGCCCGTGAGGGAACCGCCCGGCGCGTCGAGCACGAGTTCGATGCGCACGGCCGCGGGCTCGCCCGCCCCCGCCGTCGCCTGCGGTTTCACGAGCTCGAGGTCGACGAGCTTGGAGGGCGCGTAGCCCGGCGCCACCGCACCGAGCGATTGGGTCTTCGGCACGTCGCGCAGCCGGAACTCTCCCGCCGCGTCGGCCTGCGCGACGCAAACGCCCGCGCACCAGGCGCTCTGGGAGCTGGTGAGCCAGGTCTCCGCTCCCGCGACCGGCCGGCCGGCGGCATCGTGCACGGAGCCGGTGACCGCGAGTCCCGCCTCGAGCTTCAACTCGACCTCGTTCGTCCTGCCCGGCTCGACGTCGGTCTCGGCGCGGCCGCCGCGATCGCTCGTGACGCGCACCTTGCCGGCGGGCACGCGCGCGCGCACTTCGCCATGCTCGTCGGCGAGCCGCTCGGCAAGCGGCCGCGATGCGCCGGGCACGGTGAGCGCCAGGTAGACGCGCACCCCGGCGGCACGTTCGCCGTCCGACCACGATACGCGCACGAGCAGGTCGGCGGTGGGTTCCCCGCCGGTGCCGGCGGGCGCGCGCGCGGGCTCCGCGGCGCCGGGCTCGGTGCGGACGGTCGCGGCCTCGCTCGTGGGCAGCGCAGCAGCCGCGGCCTGCGCTCCCGCCGCGTTCCTCTCGGATCCGGGCGCATCCGTCACGGCCGGGTCGGCGGGCCACCAGGCCCAGAGTGCCACGAGCGCCATGAGGGCGAGGGCGAGGGCGACGAGAACGAGACGCCGGTGCATGGTTGTCTCGGCTCGGCATGCTACCTCCCGGCGGCAGGCAGCGGGCATGCGCGTCGCTGGCCTCGCCGGCCGCCCAGCATGTGCTTGGACAGGACGTCCCGCGGCGCGACACTGTGCGCGGCCCATGCCCTTCCTGCCGGAAGACTCCCTGCCACGAGTGCAGAAGGCGCTCGACGAGGAACTGCGGCGATTGCGGCGCGAACCGCGCCGAGCAGAGCGTCTCGAGCAGGTTCGACTGCCGCTCCCGCCGGATGACCACCGCCCGACGCGCATCGCCGTGGTCGCGGCCGACGCCGGCAATCTCGAACTCCGCCTGCACCCGATGCGGGTCGGCCTCGTGCGCGTCGCCACGTCGGAGCCCGGCGGATTCCGCGCCGAGTCGTTCGTGCCGCTGAGCCGCAGCGCCGCCGACCAGGTGCGCTGGGTGTTCGCGGAGCCGTCGATGCAGCCGCTGCGCGCGGCCGCGGCGGCGAGCGGAGCCGATCCCGACGGGCCAGGCGACTGGCTGCCGCAGGAACTGCCCGAGGGCTACGCGCTGCACTTCCTGCGCGAACTGCTCGAGTGGCTGCTGCTCGTGCACGTCGCCGCGACGGCCCAAAGCGGCACCCTGCTGCTGCGCGACGGCTTGCTGCGCAGCGTCGCCATTCCCAAGCCCGTCTTCGCTCCCCTCTGCCGCACCCTGAAGAAACTGACGACGGACCGTGGTCTCTGGCTGTGCGCGCTCGCGAAACGCGCGCCCGGAGGAAGCGACTTCCTGCACTATCTCGACGTCGCGGTCGGAGCGGCGCCGGGGCACGGCGAGTCGCCTGCCGCCTACGAGGTTCCCCCGGCGCTCGAGCAGCAGTTCTCCCCGAGCACGTATGCGTCGATGCGCGGCCGCCGCGCCGGGCTGCTGTACTTGTGGATCGCGAGCAGTTCGCGACGCGGCCGGCCGCTCGCCATCGAGATCCCCGTCTGGCAGCAGCAGCACGCGGGCTGGCTGCTCGCCTGCCTCGGCGCACAGGGCCGCGGCGGCTTCCCCGAGCCGGGCTACCCGCCCGAACTGCTCGCCGCGCACCAGGCCGCGCGCATCGCCCCGATCGAGCGCGAGGCGCTGGGCCGCGCCTTCCTGCGGCAGCTCGCGAAGGAACGGCGCCCGGAACTGCGCGAACGCCTGCTGCTGTCGCACCTGACCGGCCAGGGCATCGTGCTCGATCCACAGAGCGCCGAAGGAGACGACCCATGAGCCTGTACCAGGGAGAGGCCGTGCTCGGTATCGTGCGGGGCCGCGGGCGCAACAACCTGTTCCTCGAGGCGATCACGCCGGGCGCCCTCGGCGAGGTGCACGGCGAGAAGCAGGACCCACCGCGCCGCGGCGACTTCCTGCTGCTCGAACGCGACGAGACCGAGGCGGTCGCGGTGCGCGTGGTCGAGGCCCACGCCGGCGGGCCGTTCGCGGAG
>VGXW01000021.1 GCA_016873195.1 Planctomycetota bacterium
CTGGTTCGTCTGCGGGTTGCGGCCCATGCGGGCCTTGCGGTTCTTCACGGCGAACGTGCCGAAGCCGACGATCTGCACCTCCTTGTCCTTCTTGAGGCCCTTCTGGATCGACGCGATCAGCGCGTTGACCGCGCGCTCCGCGTGGGCCTTGCTGCACTCGCTGCCGAGCTGCTTGCGGACTTCCTGGATCAGGTCTGCCTTGTTCATGGGTTCCTCCGACGAGACGCTCTGAGACGACGCCCGCCCGACACCGGGCGGAACCGCAGGGCATGGAAGCGGTCCCTGCCGGCCTTGGCAAGGGCACCTCGCCCGGAAACCCGGCAACGGCGCGGCCTCCAGGCCACGCGCGGCGCCGCTCGCGAGCCGCCCGCGCAGAACGCTCAAGCCGGAGCGGTGCGCCGGCCGATGACATCGGGGCAACGGCGGGCACCGCCGTGCTCCCCCGAACCCGACGAGGACTTCCATGAGGATCGCGGCCTTGTCCGCCACATTCCTGCTCGCCTTCGCAGCCTGCACGACGACGTCGGAGCAGCCCAAGAGCGATACGTTCCTGCAGCCCAACAGCCTGATGGCCGGGGAGATCGACCGGCGCGTCGAGCAGATCCCCTTCCTGCATCGCGAGGAACTGCTGCAGAACCTGCTGTGGCTCGCGCAGACCGGCGAGCAGACGATTCCGGCGCTGCTGCAGGGGCTGCGGCACGAGCAGCCGAAGGTGCGCAGCTCCTGCGCGTGGGTGCTCGGCCGAATCGGCGACCGGCGCACGATCCCGAACCTGCAGCAGGCCGTGCACGACAGCGACCCGACCGTGCGCCTGGAGTGCGCGCGCACGCTCGTGCTGCTCGGCGACCTCTCGTGCTGCCCGGCCCTGATCGAGGGCCTCGACAACGAGCGCAAGGAGGTTCGCTACCTGTGCCACGAGGCGCTGAAGAGCTCGACGGGTCGCGACTTCAGCTACGACCACCTCAGCGAGAGCAAGGACCAGATGCAGCTCGCGGTGCTGCGCTGGCGGCAGTGGTGGAGCGACTACTCCGGCGACGCGCAGTTCGCGCAGAGCTACCAGCAGAAGAACGGTCTGCAGGCCCTGCCGGCGCAGCCGATGGGCGAGACGCAGAACCCGCCGCCGGGGAACCCCGACGGGCAGCATGCCGAGATCCAGTTCCCGCCGCCGGACAAGACGGGCAATGGTGGCGCGGGCACGAACCAGACGGTCGAGCCGAATCCGGCTCCCGCGCGGCCGAACGGCGGCCAGTAGGGGCATCTCGCGCCTGGGCCCCCCGGCGGGCGCGGCCTCTGCCAGACCGGGCGCCGCGCGCGCGGTCCACGGGTTTCCTCGCGGGGTTGCGGTGCTAGACTGCAGCGAGCCCCTCCCACGCGAACCCTTGGGTCCCTTATGCGTCGAACCCAGTCCGGCTTCACCCTGATCGAACTGCTGATCGTCATCACGATCATCACCGCGCTGATGGCCCTGCTGCTGCCGAACCTCATGCAAGGGCATGACGCGGCCAACGCTATCGGGGACAAGCTGAACCTCGAGCGCCACTTCCAGTGGATGGTGGTCTACAAGAGCAAACACGGCGGCGCGCTGCCGCCCGAAGGCGGCATCCGCTTCGTGATGTCGACCTGGACCTCGGGCACCGTCGAACACACGCAGGAGAACCTCGAGCGCTACTTCACGCCGGGCCCGGCGCGCGACAACGATCTGGCCTTCCAGGACTACAAGAAGCAGGTCAGCCGCGGCGAGGATCCGTGGCCGACGCTCAACGACGTCGACCGCACTTCGACGCACTACTGCGGACGAGCGAAGAAGTGGGCCAGGGATCGGGAGAGCGGGTCGGAAGAAGCGTGGATGGCGAACGACAACGACACCCTCTGGTCGTTGCGCGACGGCACGATCCACGTGCTGCTGAGTGGCGGCAACGTGCGCGAGTACAACTACGACGTGCTGCGGCAGGAGCTCGGGTTGCCCCCGTTCGACAAGAACAAGCCGATCGTGACCTGGGGCGAGAACTCACCGATCGAGGTCTGCAGGAAACTCGACGACAGCTGATTGCCCGCCGCCGCGACGCGGGGAAGCAGCACGGGCGAACCGGAGCACGCTGGCCCCGCTGCGACGCGGGGCGGCAGCGCGCATGCCTGTTCCGGCTCGCGCCGGGTCGATCAGAAGAACTCCATCACGGGCACCGCGTAGGCGACCGTGCCCGTCGCGGCCGTGCGGTCGTTGCTGTTCGCGATGCGGCACGTGCGGATCGGCACCGGGCCCGGCGGCGGCGTGACGAACGTCGTGCCGTCGGCGAAGGCCAAAGCACCGGTGCCGAGGTGCGCGGAGCCGGCCTGGGCCCAGAGCCGGTAGCCCGGCGGCAACAGCGGCAGGCCGGTGAGGCTGCCGTCGTAGGCGCCCTGCGCGTCGGGCGCGCCGGGCAGCACGAACCACACGTCGGTGGAGCCCCACAGCGTGCAGGCCGTGTTCGTGGGCCATGGCGTCGCGGTGGGGGAGCCACCGAGCGCGAGCCACGCGCGCGCGAGGTTGCCCCCGGTCTCGGCGACGCCGTTGCGCAGCGCGACGTCGATCTGCGTCTGGGCCACGTGCCGC
Organism: Planctomycetota bacterium; assembly: GCA_016873195.1. Lineage (GTDB taxonomy): Bacteria > Planctomycetota > UBA1135 > UBA1135 > UBA2386 > VGXW01. Next base: position 2,591 of record VGXW01000021.1, read on the forward strand.
CAGAAGGTCATCGTCGCGTAGGCCGGGCTGCTGCCGCCCGGTGGGGGGCAACCGAGCCCGTGCCGGAAGCCGGGCTGCTCGGCGCGGCCGTCGGAGTAGTTCTCGTGCGCGTCGAGGTAGATCGACAGGTTGCGGTTGCTGCCGGCCGCGGAGCTGTTGCCGAAGATCTCGACGTCGACGCACAGCGTGCCACCCTGCGGCGGCAGCTGGAACGGCGTGGTGTAGGGGATCTGCAGCTCGAAGGCCGGCGCCGGGTCGAGGCCCGGCCGGTTGGTCGGCGGCAGGGTCACGAACTGCCGCGGCAGCACCGTGACGGGGTTCGGGCCGACGTTGTTGGCGAACGTCGTCGAGGCCTGCGTCGGCAGGTTCGGCGCGAGCGACAGCGTGACCTGCAGTTCGCACTGCAAGCCGTCGACGAGGCCGCGCACCTGCACGGCGTCGCGCCGGTAGGCGTGGCCGTGGATCCAGGTGCCGCCCGGCAGGTCGGCGTGCAGCGTCTGCATGCGCGCGTTGGCGCGGCCGATCGGCAGGTGCGTGTAGGAACTGCCCTCGAGCTGGGCGCGATCCGCCGGCGAGACGGAGGGGGACTGGGACTGGGAACGGACGGCGAGCAGCGCGAGCGCCGCCAGCAACGGAAAAAAGTGGTGGTGGATCATGTCTTGGGTAACGCGGCCGTCTCGGCCCATCCGAGCGGGCGCGCGAACCGGTGGCGCGGCGGCGTGCAAATCGGCAGGAAAATGTGCGCGAGACGTTTGCACGGCGGCGCCGCGGGTCGCTAGCATCCTCGCCCCTCGCTACCTCCCACACGCGGTGGGGATGAGCAGCCTCCCCCGACAACCAAGTTCCGGCACGCGCGCACTCGGCGCGGGCCTGACCCTGGCGGCCTCGGTCGGGTTGTTCGCCTACGGCGGCCTGTGGCTCGACGGCCGGCTCGGCAGCAAACCGCTGTTCCTGCTGGTCGGCGTCGGCTGCGGCATCGTCGGCGGCATCCTGCATCTGATCCGCGTGCTGGCCCCCGAGTTGTGGCCGTTCGGGAGGTCGCGAAGGAACGGTGGCCCCCCGGGCCATCGCAAGAGCCCGTAGTCCTCACCGCCCTCTCCCGCTTGCCGCCCTCCGCATCCGAAGTCGACCCCGCGCCGCTGCCCGATCCCGGGCTGGGCGGCGCCGCGTTCCGGCGCGCGCTGCTGGCCGGTGCCGGCGCGGCGGCTCTCGGTCTCGGCGTGGTGCTGGCGACGGGCGCCCTGCCCGCGGGAATGACGCCGTTCGTCGCCGGCGGGACCGTGCTGGCGGTGGGGGCCGGCGCGCTCGCGCTGGTCGTGCACGGCCGGTGGATCGACCGCCCCGCGCAGCGGGGCACGCCCGGCGACGGCCGCCTGCTCGCCGGGCGCCTGCAGACGCTGCTGGGGTTGTCGTTCGTCGTCAAGCTCGCGCTGTTCGCCGCCGGCGCGTTCACGCTCGTGGGCCTCGGCGTCGGGTTCCCGCAGATCGCCGCCTTCGCCATCGCGTTCGCGGCGGCCTCGCTGCTGTGCCAGGGCACGGCCGCCCTGTGCCTCGAACGCGCGCTGTCGCGCCGGGCGCGCGGCGCGACAGCATCCCGCAGCGTGCTCCCCGAATCATGAGCGAGAAGCAACCAACCAGGTCGTCGTGGTCCGGCTGGCCCGCGTGGTCCGGCTGGCGGCTGGGCCCAGCACTGGCGAGCCTGCTGCTCGCGGTGCTGTGCCTCGCGGGGTCGGTGCGCGCGCAGCAGGCGGAGGCGCCCCCGCACGACGGACCGCCGGCCGCACCGCAGCATGCGGAGCAGCAGCACAGGAAGAAGTTGACGCTCGAGATGGCGAACAACGAGTTCTTCGCCTGGCAGTTCGAGCACAGCGTGCCCTACATGATCTTCGACCCGGGCATCGGGCCGAAGTACACGCGCAAGGACGGCAAGCAGGAGTCGCTGCTCGCGGTCTACAACATCCAGCCGTGGCAGTGGGTCGCGGTCGGCCTGATGCTCGTGCTGTTCCTGCCCGTCGTCGCGAGCTTCCGCCGCGCGTCGGTCGGTCGGGTCACGCGCATCCTGCGCGGGTTCTGCCTGTGGATCCGCGACGAGATGGTCTACCGCGTGATGGGCCGGGAGGACGGGCGACCGTTCGTGCCCTACTTCCTGTTCGTGTTCTTCTTCATCGCGCTGCAGAACTGCATCGGGCTGATCCCGAGCGTCGGCCACGGCTTCCCGTCCGCCATCTACACGGCGACCGGTACGCCCTACGTGACCGGCGCGCTCGCGTTGGTGACGCTGCTGATGATGCTCGGCTTCGGCATGAAGAAGAACGGCGTGGTCGGCTTCTGGAAGGGCCTCGTGCCGCACGTGCCGTGGCCCCTGTTCCCGATGATGTTCGTGGTCGAACTGATCGGGCTCTGCGTCAAGCCGTTCGCGTTGACCGTCCGTCTGTTCGCGAACATGCTCGCCGGCCACCTCGTGATCGGCTCGGCGATCGGCTTGATCTTCCTGTTCACGAAGATGCAGGGCGGCGCGATCACGAGCTATCTGACGGCCGTGCCGTGCGTCGGCCTCGCCGTCTTCATCTACGCGATCGAGGCCTTCGTCACGCTGCTGCAGGCCTACATCTTCACGTTCCTGAGCATCACCTTCGTCCACCTGGCGATGCACCAGGAGCACTGACCCCTTCACCTGAATCCCCAGACCGTCACGGAGAACACGATGCTGCTCGAACTCATCCAGGATCCCCAGGCCCAGGAAGTCGCCAAGATCGCCGCCGCCAACATCGGCCCGAGCCTCGGCGCCGGCATGGCCGCCGGTCTCGCCACGTTCGGCGCCGCCTTCGGCATCGGCCGGATCGGTGCCGCTGCCGGTGAAGGCATTGCCCGGCAGCCCGAGGCCGCGGACGCGATCAAGGGCAACGCGCTGCTGCTGTCGGCACTGGTCGAAGGCGTCGCGCTGTTCGCGGCGGTCATCGGCCTCCTGCTCGCGCTGAAGTGATCGCCGTGGTCGCCGCGGCCGCGCCACCGTGCCCGGGCCGCGGGGCCGTTCTCCGTTCCCGACTCCCAGCCACCAGGAGTTCGCCGTGATCCTCGCCAGCTCCGTCCTCGCCGCCGGCGTCGCCCTCAGCGAAGGCCCCCGCCCCCTCGGCGGCATCCTCGACTTCTCGTTGGGCGCCACCGTGTGGACGGTGATCGCGTTCTTCCTCGCGTTGCCCGTGATGTGGAAGTTCGTCTACGGGCCGATCACGAAGGCGCTCGAGGAGCGCGACAAGAAGGTCGAGGACGCGATCCTCGCCGCCGACGTCGCGCGCAAGGAAGCCGAGGCCAGCATGGCCGAGGCCAGGGCCGCCCTCGAGAAGGCGCAGGCCGAGGCGCGGCGCATGGTCGACGAAGCGGTCGCGCGCGCCGAACGGCAGGCTGCCGAGGCCGCGCGGGCCGCCGACGAGCGCGCGCAGGCCGCGCTGCAGAAGGCGCGCGACGCGATCGCGGCCGAGAAGCGGCAGGCGCTGCTGGAGATCCGGGCCGAGGCCGTCGCGCTGACGATCGCCGCGACCGGCAAGCTGCTGCAGCAGAACGTCGACGCGCCGCAGAACCGGCGGCTCGTCGAGGGCTTCCTGCAGGGGGCCGGGCGGTCATGACCCTGCTCGCCAGACGGTACGCGACGGCGCTGCACCGGCTCGCCGGCGAAGCGGGGGCCGTCGACGCGGTCGCCGCGGACGTGCAGGCGCTGCACGGCGCGCTGCTCGCCCCGGGGGCGCGCGCGCTCTTGCTGAGCCCCGACGTCACGGCCGCGGAGCGAAGCCGGCTCGTGCAGAAGATCGGCGCGGGCCGCCATCCGCTCGTGCAGAACCTGCTCCTCTTGCTGCAGCGCCGGCGGCGCCTCGCCGTGCTGTTCGACCTGCACGGCGAACTGCGCGCGCTGCTGCTCGCGCAGCGCGGCGAGGTCGAGGGCTTCGTCGAGTCGCCGCTGCCGCTCGGCGACGCCGAACTGCAGGCGCTCGCGGCGCTGGCCGGGCGCCTGTCCGGCAAGAAGGTCCTGCTGACCGCGGCGCTGCAAACCGACCTGCTCGGCGGCGTGCGGCTGCGGATCGGCAACGTGCTCTACGACGGCTCGCTGCGCAGTTCGCTGGAGCAGCTCGAGGGGCGCCTGTTGCAGGCGTCGCTCTGATCCCCCGGTCCCCATCCCATTCCCGACTGTTCGCTGCGAATCACCATGGATCTGAAACCATCCGAAGTCGCCACCGTGCTCAAGGCCGAGATCGAGGGCTTCCAGGGCCGGATGCAGAAGTCGAGCGTCGGCACGGTGCTGATGGTCGGCGACGGCGTCGCCCGCGTGCACGGCCTCGACGACTGCATGATGAACGAACTGCTGGACTTCGGGCACGGCGTGTTCGGCGTCGCGCTGAACCTCGAGGAGGACAACGTCGGCGCGGTGCTGCTCGGCAGCGACGCGGCGATCAAGGAAGGCGACACGGTGCGCACGACGGGCCGCATCATCTCGGTGCCGACCGGCCTGCAGCTGTGCGGGCGCGTGGTCGACGCGCTCGGCCGCGCGGTCGACGGCAAGGGCGAGATCAAGGTGGGCCCGAACGACCTGCGGCCGATCGAGGGCCGCTCGCCGACGGTGCCCGAGCGCCAGCCGGTCAAGGAGCCGCTGCAGACCGGCATCAAGTCGATCGACTCGATGATCCCGATCGGCCGCGGCCAGCGCGAGCTGATCATCGGCGACCGCCAGACCGGCAAGACCGCGCTGATCATCGACACGTTCATCAACCAGAAGTCGACCGGCGGCGGCGACCCGAACCACCCCAAGCAGGTGATCTGCATCTACGTCGCGGTCGGCCAGAAGCAGTCGACGGTCAAGGCGGTCGTCGACAAGCTCGAGAAGTACGGTGCCCTGCCCTACAGCATCGTCGTCAGCGCCCCGGCCTCGGCCGAGGCCTCGATGCAGTTCCTGGCGTGTTACGCCGGCGCCTCGATGGGCGAACGGCTGCGCGACGAGGGCCGCCACGTCGTCGTCGCCTACGACGACCTCTACAAGCAGGCGCTGGCCTACCGCCAGGTCATGCTGCTGCTGCGCCGGCCGCCGGGCCGCGAGGCGTTCCCGGGCGACGTGTTCAACCTGCACAGCCGCCTGCTCGAGCGCGCCGCGAAGCTCAGCGACAAGCGGGGCGGCGGCTCGCTGACCGCGCTGCCGGTCGTCGAGACGCAGGAAGGCGACGTGTCGGCCTACATCCCGACCAACGTGATCTCGATCACCGACGGGCAGATCTTCCTCGAGTCGTCGCTGTTCAACGCCGGCCAGCGGCCCGCCGTCAACGCGGGCATCTCGGTGTCGCGCGTCGGCGGCAACGCGCAGATCCCGGCGATGAAGAAGATCGCCGGCGGCCTGCGCATCCAGCTCGCGCAGTTCCGCGAACTCGCGGCGTTCGCGCAGTTCGGCAGCGACCTCGACAAGGCGACGCAGCAGGCGCTGACGCGCGGCCAGCGCATGACGGAACTGCTGAAGCAGCCCGAGTTCGGCCCGGTGCCGGTCGAGGAGCAGGTCGTGATCCTCTACGCGGGTTCGTCGGGCGCGCTCGACAGCATCCCGCTCGGCCGCGTCGCCGAGTTCGAGAAGAAGTACCTCGCGTTCGTGCGCAGCACGCACGCCGACCTGCTGGAGACCTTGCGCAAGGAGCGCAAGTGGACCGAACCGGTGCAGAAGCGCTGCGACGAGATCTGCGCGAAGTTCAAGGCCGAGTTCACGAGCTGACCGGTGGGAGCGGTGGCCCCGTTGCCGGAGACCCGGTGAAGCGAGCGACCTGAAGCATGGCGAACCTCAAGGAACTCCGCGGGCGCATCAAGTCGGTGGCCAGCATCGCGCAGATCACGCGCGCGATGGAGATGGTCGCGTCGATGAAGCTGCGCAAGGTGCAGGCCAAGGCGCAGAGCTTCCACCCCTACACGGACGAGATCCGGCACATCCTCGACGCGGTGGCCGGCCGGGTCGGCGCCACGGCCGAGCTGCCGCTGTTCCGGCGGCGGCAGGTGCGCACGGTCGGCATGTTCGTCGTGGCCTCGGACCGCGGGCTGTGCGGTTCCTACAACAGCAACCTGCTGTTCGCGCTGCGCCGGCGCGTCGAGGAACTGCAGGCGGCCGGCGCGCAGGTGAAGTTCTGGTGTTACGGCCGCAAGGGCTACACGTGGCTGATGCGCCGCGGATTCGCCGTCGAACGGTTCTTCGTCGAGCCGCCGCTCGACAAAGCGGACTTCGCCGCGGCCAAGCTCGTCGGCCAGGTGCTGGTCGAGGCGTTCGCGTCCGGCGCCGTCGACGAGGTGCGCCTCTGCTTCACCCGCTTCCAGTCGATGATCAAGTTCGTGCCGACCGACGTGCCGTTCCTGCCGATCGGCGCGATCGCGGGCGGGCCGGACGCCCCGGCGCGGCACGGCGTCGACTTCCTGCTCGAGCCCGACGCCCGGACGGTGTTCGACCGGCTGGTGCCGCGCTACCTCGAGACCGTGGTGTTCGACGCGATGCTGCAGGCGCTCGCCAGCGAGCACGCCAGCCGCCGCATGGCGATGAAGAGCGCGACCGACGCCGCGGTGCGCATGAACAAGGGCCTCAAGAAGGTCTACAACCGCGCGCGGCAGGAGAACATCACCAAGGAGCTGCTCGACATCGTCGGCGGCGCTTCCGCCGTGAGCTGAGCGCCGGCGCCGCGCCGGACCACCGAGACGACATCCAGAAACCGAGGACAGTAGACGTGACGACCGCCGCCCAGATGGAAGGAAGGATCCTGCAGGTGTTCGGCCCCGTGGTGGACGTGCAGTTCCCCGAGGGCCACATGGCCAAGCTCTACAACGCGATCACGGTGGTCGACCGGCAGAAGGGCATCGACCTCGTGCTCGAGGTCGCCCAGCAGCTCGGCAACAGCACCGCGCGCTGCGTCGCGATGTCGTCGACGGACGGCATGAGCCGCGGCATGGTGGCCGTCGACACCGGCGCGCCGATCTCGGTGCCGGTCGGCGAGTGCACGCGGGGCCGGCTGTTCGACGTGCTGGGCCGGCCGCTCGAGGTCGGCGTCGACCACCCGCGCACCAAGAAGCCGATGCCGCCCGTGCCGGTGAAGGACCGGCTGCCGATCCACCGGCCGGCGCCGACCTTCGACGTGCAGCAGCCGATCACCGAGGTGTTCGAGACCGGCATCAAGGTCGTCGACCTGCTGTGCCCGTTCGCCAAGGGCGGCAAGATCGGCCTGTTCGGCGGCGCTGGCGTCGGCAAGACCGTGTTGATCCAGGAGCTGATCCGCATCACCGCGGTCGAGAAGGGCGGCTTCTCGGTGTTCTGCGGCGTCGGCGAGCGCACGCGCGAGGGCAACGACCTGTGGCTCGAGATGGCCGAGGCCGAGTACACGGACGCGAAGGGCCAGAAGGCCTCGGTGCTCGACAACGCGGTGCTCGTGTTCGGCCAGATGAACGAACCGCCCGGCGCGCGCCTGCGCGTCGGCCTGACCGGGCTCACGATGGCGGAGTACTTCCGCGACGTCGAGGGCAAGGACGTGCTGCTGTTCGTCGACAACGTGTTCCGCTTCGTGCAGGCGGGCTCCGAGGTCTCCGCGCTGCTGGGCCGCCTGCCGAGCGCGGTCGGCTACCAGCCGACGATGGCGTCCGAGATGGGCGCCCTGCAGGAGCGCATCACGTCGACCAAGAAGGGCTCGGTCACCTCGATGCAGGCCGTCTACGTGCCCGCCGACGACATCACCGACCCCGCGCCGGTCGCGACCTTCGCGCACCTCGACAGCACGATCATCCTCGAGCGCCAGATCGCCGAGCTCGGCATCTACCCGGCCGTCGACCCGCTGAAGTCGACGTCGAAGATGCTGTCGCCGAACGTCGTCGGCGAGGAGCACTACAAGGTCGCGCGCGACGTGCAGCGCACGCTGCAGCGCTACCAGGACCTGCGCGACATCATCGCGATCCTCGGCATCGAGGAACTCAGCGAGGAGGACAAGCTGGTGGTCGCGCGCGCGCGGCGCATCCAGCGTTTCCTGTCGCAGCCGTTCTTCGTCGCGGAGGCCTTCACCGGCACGCCGGGCAAGTTCGTCAAGCGCGAGGACACGGTGCGCTCGTTCCAGGAGATCCTGGCCGGCAAACACGACAACCTGCCCGAGCAGGCCTTCTACATGGTCGGCTCGATCGAAGAGGCCGTGGCGCGCGGCAAGGCCTGACCCGAGGAACCGCGATGGCCTCCGAACTGCATCTGCGCGTCGTCACACCGGACCGCACCATCGTCGACCGCAAGGTCGCGGCGGTCACGTTCCAGGGCGTCGACGGCAGCTACGGCATCCTGCCGCGCCACGCGCCGCTGCTGACGGCGATCGCGCACACGGGCGTCGTGCGCATCACCGAACTCGACGGCAAGAAGGTCGAGATGTTCGCCTCCGACGGGTTCGCGCAGGTGCAGCACAACGTGCTGACGCTGGTCTGCGAAGCCGGCGAGTTCGCGCACGAGATCGATCTCGAGCGCGTCAAGGCCGCCGAAGCGAAGGCCCGCGAGCGGCTCTCCGGCCTCGAACGGTCCAGCGAGGAGTTCATCAGGGCCGAGGCGTCGCTGCGCAAGGCGCTCGCGCGCGAGATGGTCGCGCGCCGCGGTTCGGGCACCGGCAACCTGACCTGAGGTTCCCGGCGCCGCCGCGCGGCGACCTGCGACGGACGAAACCACGCACTCGGGCGCCGCTGCGGCGCTGCTGCCGAGGTTCCCGGCGCGTCCGGAGGGCCGTTGCCGCCGGAGGCTGCGCCGCCGCGGCGGAGTTTGCGGCGCGCCTCAGGTCGGCGAGGCGGGGAAATCGATATCCGGGGGGGCACGGACCGTGCGGTCTCGGGATCGCGCGCGCCGGGGCCGCGCATCGCCGGAGTCGAACATGAGGATCCAGACCCGTCTGCTCGCCAGCATCACGATCGCCAGCGGCCTGGTGCTGGTCGCCATCGCCGTCATGACGGAATCGGCCATGCAGGAGGCCGCGCTGCGCAGCGCGGTGCAGCAGGCGGTCGCGGTCGTGCACGCCGCGGACCAGGCCCGCGACCACCTCGCCCGGATGCACGAGGAAGGGGCCGTCGATCTCGACGCCCTGCTGCAGCGCAGCCGGCAGGAGATGGCGGCGAACGGTGGCGACTACCGGTCGACCGGGGCGTTCCGCGCGATCCCCGTGGTCGCGGGCATCGAAGCGGCCAAGGGTGCGGCGCGGGCGGCGGGCATGGACCTGACGGTCACTGCGCTGGCCGCGAGGAACCCGGACCACGACCCGGGGCGCGACCAGCGCGGCGGGGCCTTCCGCAGCGCACTGCTCGCCGAACTCACCGCGCAGGTGCAGCGCGGCGGCGACGACGTGCTGTGGCGGGTCGACCAGCAGAACGACACGCTCGTGTTCCAGCACGCGATCGAACTGTCGCAGTCGTGCATGCCGTGCCACGGCGACCCGGCGAAATCGAAGTCGGGGGACGGCAAGGACCCGCTGGGCTTCCGGATGGAGAACTGGCGCCCCGGCGACGTGCACGGTGCCTACGAGGTGCGCACGCCGCTCGGACCGGTGCGCGCCGCGGCGCGCGCGACGGCACTGCAGGTCGCCGGCCTCGGCGCCCTGGTCGGGCTGCTCGGCGTCGGCGCCTTGATCCTGGTCCTGCGCCGTTCGATCGCGACACCGATCCAGCGGGCCATCGCGACGCTGCGGCAGGGGGAAGGGGACCTGCGCATCCGGCTCGACGCCACGCGCCAGGACGAACTCGGCGACCTCGGCCGCTGGTGCAACCACTTCCTGGGCCAGATACAGGGGGTTCTGGCCGGCATCGCCCGGCACGCCGGCGGCGTGCTGGCGGCGGCCAACCAACTCGACGCGAGCGCCGCGGAACTCAGCCAGGGTGCGTCGCGCACCGGCGTGCAGGCAGGTCAGGTTGCCGCGGCCGCCGAGGAACTCAGCGCGAACATCACGAGCGTCGGCAAGAGCGGCGAGACGATGGCGGCGACGTTCCGCACGGTGGCAGCCGCAGTGGAGCAGATGACGGCCAGCATCGCGGAGGTGGCCAAGGGTGCCGATGCCGCCGCATCGGTCGCGGGTCAGGCGGAGACGCTGACGCGGCAGAGCAGCACGCGGATCAGTGAACTCGGCGCGGCGGCCAACGAGATCGGCCGCGTCGTCGAGACGATCCAGGACATCGCCGAGCAGACCAATCTGCTCGCGCTGAACGCGACGATCGAAGCGGCGCGCGCCGGGGAGGCCGGCAAGGGCTTCTCGGTGGTTGCCAACGAGGTGAAGGACCTGGCGCGGCAGACCGCGGAAGCGACCCAGGACATCCGGGCCCGGATCGAGCGCATCCAGGGCACGACGAAGGAGTCGGTGACCTCGATCGCGGCGATCGACGGCATCATCGCGCAGGTCAGCAGGAGTTCCCAGACGATCGCGGCCTCGGTGGCCGAGCAGCGTTCGGCAACCCAGGAGATCTCGCGCAACCTGGTGCAGAACACGGCCGCGATCGAGGTCGTGAGCCGCAGCGTGACCGAGAGCGCGACGGCGAGCCAGGACATCACGAAGGGCGTTGCGGAAGTCGACGCGATGGCGCGCAGCGCGGCGGCCGGCGCCGAGCAGTCGCAGGCCGCGGCGCGCGCCTTGCGCGGCTTCGCGGAGCAACTGCAGGAGCTGGTGGGGAAGTTCGCGGTGTGACGCCGTGCCCCGGCCGGTTCGGGGCGCGACACGCAGCGACAGCAAGGAGGAGACACCGATGGGCGAGGAAGACCCGGGGCTGCAGGATCTGGTCAACGACTTCGTGATCGAGGCACGGGAGCACCTGGCGACGGTCGAAGCGCACCTGCTCGGGCTCGAGAGCGGCGCCGACAGCGGGCCGGACGCGATCAACCGCCTGTTTCGCGCCGTGCACTCCGTGAAGGGCGTCGCCGGGTTCCTCGGCTTCGAGAACGTCAACCGGCTCGCGCACACGATGGAGAGCGTGCTGGACCTGGTCCGCAAGGGGCGGCTGCTGATGGCGCCGCCGATGGTCACCGAGCTGCTCGGAGCGACCGACCTGTTGCGCTCGCTGATCGAGCGCGTGCGCGAGAGCGACACGGTGCCGATCGACGCGCAGGTGGCGACACTGCAGCACTTCCTGGCCACCGAGCAGAGCGCGAAGTCGCACGCGGCGGGTGCGGCGACCCCGGCGGAGCTGCCGCTGGATCCTGGCGAGGCGCTGCTCGAGCTCGACCTCGTGGTGCCGCGGCTGGAGTTGGCGCTGGGCCGCCCGATCGGCGAACTGCCCGGGGTGCTGGCCGAACTCGGCCGCGTGGTGGCCGGCGCGAGCCAACTGGGCGCGGTGTGCGCCGGCGACCACGGTCCGCGGGACCCGCTGCGCGTGCAGTTGGTCACCGGACGACCGGCCGAGGCCGTGCGGAGCGCGCTGCACCTCGAGGTCGACGAAGTGCGAGTGCTGCGCACGGCGCCTCTGGCGCCGGCGCCGAGCGCGTCCGGTGGCGAGGTGCGGCCGGCGGCGGCCGCCGTGGCGCAGCAACCTGCCCCGCCCGGTTCCGGTGCAACCGATCGGGCGGGTGCGGTGGAAGCCGGCAAGCCCGGGCCGGGGCCGGCCGCGCCGGTCCAGGGAGCCGAAGCGCACAACGAGTCGATCCGCGTCTCCGTGCACCTGCTCGACAAGCTCATGAACCTGAGCGGCGAGCTCGTGCTCGGGCGGAACCAGCTGATGCAGGCGCAGGGCACCGGCAACGAGAAGGGCGTCGCGATCGCATCGGCGCGGCTGAACCAGGTCGTCGGCGAGGTGCAGGAGGCGGTCCTGCAGACTCGCATGCAGCCGGTCGGCAACCTGTTCGGTCGCTTCCCGCGCGTCGTGCGCGACCTCTCGGGCAAGCTCGGCAAACGCTGCCGGCTGGAGACCGAGGGCGGCGGCGTGGACCTCGACCGCTCGATCCTCGAGGCGCTCAGCGACCCGTTGACGCACCTCGTGCGCAATGCCGTCGACCACGGCCTCGAACGGCCAGAGGAACGGCAGGCGGCGAGGAAGGACCCAGAGGGGGTGGTGCGGCTCCTGGCGGCCCAGCAGGGCGGCAACGTGCGCATCACGATCACGGACGACGGCCGCGGCATCGACCCGGCGCGGCTGCGCAGGAAGGCCGTCGAGAAGGAACTCGTCACCGCGGACCAGGCCGCCGTGATGAGCGACCGCGAGGCGGTCTTGCTGATCTTCGCGCCAGGGTTCTCGACTGCGGAGCAGGTCACCGATGTCAGCGGCCGCGGCGTCGGCATGGACGTCGTCCGTTCCAACATCGAGAAGCTCGGCGGCCACGTCGACGTGCACAGCACCCTCGGGCGCGGCACCGTGGTCGCGATCACGATCCCGCTGACGCTGGCGATCCTGCCGGCGATGGTGATCCGCAGCGGGGCCGGACGCTACGTGCTCGCGCAGGCGAACGTGGCCGAGCTCGTGCGGATCCGCGGCGCAGAGGCCGCGGAGCGGGTGGTGCGCATGGAGGGCCACGAGGTGCTGCGGCTGCGCGGCAGCGTGTTGCCGCTGTTGCGCCTGCGGCAGGTGCTCGGTGAGCCGGCCGGCGCGTCCGGGGCCGCGGCGACGATCGTCGTCGTCGAGACCGGCAATCTGCGCTACGGCCTCGTCGTCGACGGGCCGCCGGACGCCGAGGAGATCGTCGTCAAGGCGCTCGGCCGCCACCTGAAGGGCCGCGTCGAGTATTCAGGCGCGACGATCCTCGGCGACGGGCGCGTGGCGATGATCCTCGACGCCGCCGGCATCGCCGAGGCGGCCAGGCTCGCGGCGACCGAGAACGCGGACGCGCCGCCGGCCGCCGGTCCCGGCCACGAGGCGGCCGAGGCGACCGCGATGGTGCTGTTCAGCAACCACCCGCGCGAGACCTTCGCCGTGCCGCTCGGCCTCGTCGATCGCATCCAACGCGTCGAAGCCGCGGCTCTCGCCGACGTGGGCGGCAGGCTGGTCTACGCCGAGGGCGACGCGGTGCTGCCGGTGGTGCGGCTGGAACAGGTCGTGCGCGCCGAGCCGCCGGAGACGTCGCCACGCGTGTCGGTGCTGGTGTTGCGCGTGGGCAACCAGAAGCTCGGCGTCGTGGCGCCGCAGGTCGAGGACGTCCGCTCGCTGACCGTGCGCGTCGACGACCGCACGCTCGCGGAGCCCGGCGTGCTCGGCAGCTTCCGGCTGCGCGACCGCACCGTGCGCATGCTCGACGTCGGCACCGTGGCCCGGCGGGCGCTGCCGCAGCTGTTCTCGGGGAACGAGGGCGGCCCGCCGCGGCCCGTTCCGGCGGGCGCCCAGGCCCCGGTCGCCGCGCCGGCGCGCAAGCCGATCCGCGTGCTGTTCGCCGAGGACACGAAGTTCTTCCGCGAGCACGTGACGCGCACGCTGCGCGCAGCGGGGTTCGAAGTCGTGGCGGCCGCCGACGGCGAACTGGCGTGGCGCGAGATCGAGCGGGCGGAGGCGGTGTTCGACGTCGTCGTCACCGACGTGCAGATGCCGAACTGCGACGGACTCGAGCTGACGCGGCGGATCCGCCGCTCGGAACGGCTGCGCCGCGTGCCGGTCGTGGCGCTGACGTCGCTGAGCAGCAGCGAGGACGAGGCGCGGGGGATGCAGGCGGGGGTCAGCGCCTGGCTCGTCAAGCTCGACGACGCAGCGCTGGTGGCGGCGGTCGCGAAGCACTCGGGAGGTGGCTCGTGAGGCGCGTGCAGGAAGGGATGCAGGTCTGCTGCCGGGTCGGGGCGATGTTGGTCGGCATCGACCTGGACCGCGTGCAGGAGATCAACCGGCACGTCGACCCGACGCCGGTGCCGCTGATGCCCGCGCACGTGCGCGGTCTCGTGAATCTGCGCGGCAGCCTGGTGACCGTGCTGGACCTCGGCCAGGTGCTGCGCGGCCAGCCCACCGCGGTGGGGGCGCGCACGCGGACCGTGGTGGTCGAACTCGGCGACGAGACCTGCGGCCTCGTCGTCGACGAGGTCGGCGACGTCGTCGATGTCGGCCAGCGGCGCCGGGAACCGTTGCCGAGCCACCTGCCGGCCGACCAGCGCCGCTGGTTCACCGGCCTCGTGCAACTGCCAGCCGAACTGCTGCTGCTGCTGGACGTAGACGCGGTGGCGGGCCACGGTGTGCCGGGCGACGGCGCGGCGGGAGCCAGGTGACGCCGGCGCCGCACAAGGTCCGGGTCCTGATCGTCGACGGCGACGCGATCCTGCGGCAGGGACTCACCCGGTTGCTCGGCGAGCATCCGGGCATCGAGGTCGTGGGCTGGGCGATCGGCGGCCGCACCGCGGCGCCGAAGATCGTGAGCTACCGGCCCGACCTCCTGCTGATCGAGATCGGCAGCCAGCCGCAGGATGCCATCGAACTGCTGGAGCAGCTGCACGCCGGCGGATCGCCGGTGCAGCGGGTCGTGCTCGCCAGCAGCGACGTGCCCGACGAGGAACTGGCAAAGGCCGCGGCGCTCGGCGCCACGGCGGTCGTGCGCCGGCCACCCGGATCGCCGTCGGAGGTCCAGCTCGCGCAGTTGTCGCGCGACGTCGTGCCGACGCTGCTGCGCGTCGGCGCGGCGTCGGCGCCGCGCCCCGCCGCGCCGCTGCCGGCCGCGCCGGTCGTGGTGCCGCCGCGGCGGGAGCCCGGCAGCCGTTCGCCGCAGGTGGTCGGGATCGGTGTGTCGACCGGCGGGCCGAAGGCGCTCGCGGCGATGCTGCCGCGGCTGCCCGCGGACTTCCCGCTGCCGATCGTCGTCGTGCAGCACATGCCGCCGCGCTTCACGACGAGCCTCGCCGAGTCGCTGGACAAGAGCTGCACGCTGCGGGTGCGCGAGGCCGCCGACGGCGATCCGATCGTGCGCGGGCGCATCCTGGTGGCGCCCGGCGGCAAGCACATGGCCGTGACGCGAACCGCCGCGGGCGAGGTCGTGCAACTGACCGAGGACCCGCCCGTGTGTTCCTGCCGGCCGTCGGTCGACTACCTGTTCGCCTCGCTGCGGCAGGTCTACGGCGGCCGGGTGGTCGGCGTCGTGATGACCGGGATGGGCGAGGACGGTTGGGTGGGGTCGCGCGCGCTGCACGAAGCCGGCGCGGTGCTGCTGGCGCAGGACGAGGCCAGCTCGACGGTCTACGGCATGCCGCGCGGCCCGATCCAGGCGGGGCTCGCAACCGCGGTGTCCCTGGAGCAACTGGCCGGGGCGATCGTCGACGCCGCGCGGGGGATGCCATGCAGCTGAGGCAAGGCGAGATGTCGTTGATGCGCCAGCTGGCGCTGCAGCTCGCGGGCATCGCGCTCGACGACAGCAAGGGCTACCTGATCGAGTCGCGGCTCGGCGCGATCGCACGGCGCATCGGCTGCGGGAACTTCAACGAGCTGTACTTCCGCGTCCGCTACGGCAACGACAAGGCGCTGGTCGACGAGATCGTCGCCGCGATCACCACGCACGAGACCACCTTCTTCCGCGACGGCGGCCCGTTCGACGCCCTGCAGTGGAAGCTGCTGCCCGAGGTGCTCGACGCCCGCGAACGGCTCGGCCAGCCCCGGCGGCTGCGCATCTGGTCGGCCGCGTGCAGCACCGGCCAGGAGCCGTACAGCATCGGCATGGTGCTGCACGAGACGTTGGGCAGCCTGGCGGGTTGGGACGTGCAGATCGTCGGCTCCGACATCGCCAGGCCGACGCTCGAAGCGGCGCAAGGCGGCGTCTACGCCCCGCACGAGATGGCCCGCAGCGCGCGCCCGGCGCTGATGGCGAAGTACTTCGAGCCGGTGCCCGGCGGCCACCGCGTGGTCGACGCGGTGCGCAAGCTGGTGACGTTCCGCCAGCTGAACCTGCTCGAACCGCTGCCCGCGCTGGGGCAGTTCGACGTGGTCTTCCTGCGCAACGTGCTGATCTACTTCGAGGCCGAAGCGCGGCGGAGCCTGGTGCGCCGGGTCGCCGGCACGCTGCTGCCGCACGGCTGGCTCGTGGTCGGCGCCGCCGAGAACCTGCTCGACGCCGGGCCCGAGTTCGTGCCCGAGACCCACTGCCGGGCCACGGTCTACCAGCCGAACCGGCGGACGCCCGTGTGCAGCTGATCGGGCCGGTCCGGGTGCCCGGGTTTCCCGCGGGTGCTCCGGTTCGCTAGACTTCCCGCCCCTTGCCCCGGGCCCGCCACGCATGAAACCGATCACCGCCTTCGCTGCCGCCGCACTGGTCGCCGGCTGCCTGCTCGCCACCGTTCCGCCGCACCCGCAGGATCCGCCCGCGAAGCCCGCGGCCGGCATCCCCGACTGCAAGGAGATGCAGAAGACCGCGTCCGGCCTCGAGTACGGCGTGCTGCGCGCCGGCAGCAAGGGGGAGTCGCCGGGCCGCGAGGACACGGTCGTCGTGCACTACACGGGCTGGCTCACAGACGGCACGAAGTTCGACAGTTCGCGCGACCGCGGCGAGCCGTTCCGCACGCGCGTCGCCGACGTCGTGAAGGGCTGGACCGAGGCGCTGCAGCTGATGACCCCGGGCGCGCAGTACAAGCTCGTGATCCCGCCGCAGCTCGGCTACGGCGAACAGGCGAACGGCCCGATCCCGGCCAACAGCACGCTCGTGTTCGAGGTCGAACTGCTCGAGGTCGTGCGCATGCCGAAGCTGCGCCCGGCCAATGCCGAGGCGCAGAAGGCGCTGGCGAGCGGCGTGCGCTACGAAGTGGTCGCGCCGGGCACCGGGCCCGCCGCGACGGCCAGACACGCGCTCGCCTTCCGCTACGCGGTGTTCCGCGCCGACGGCACGCTGATCGAGTGCACCGAGCAGACCGGCCAGCGCATCGCGGGTTCGCTGGCGAGCCTGCCGTACGCCTTCCTGAAGGAGATCGCGGTTGGCTGCCGGCAGGGCGACGTGCTGCGCGTCGAGGTGCCGAAGAAAGAAGTGCCGCAGGCGCCGACCGACACCGTGTGGGAGCTCGAACTCGTCGGCCTGTCGGCGCTGCCCGAGGTGCCGCAGTTCCGCCTGCCGGACGCGGCCAAGGTCGTCACCACGCAGTCGGGGCTCAAGTACGAGGTGATCGAGCCCGGCACGGGCAGCTCGCCGACGGCCGCCGACTCGGTGGTCGCGCACTACACGGGCTGGCTCACCGACGGCAAGGTGTTCGACAGCTCGCACGAGCGCGGCTCGCCGAGCACGTTTCCGCTGCGCCGGGTGATCCCGGGCTGGACCGAGGGCCTGCAGCTGATGAAGACCGGCGGCAAGTTCCTGTTCGAGATCCCCGGGCCGCTGGCCTACGGCGCGGCGGGCCAGCCGCCGATGATCCCCGCGAACTGCACGCTGGTGTTCCTCGTCGAACTGATCGAAGTCAAGTCGGCGAAGGCCCGCTGAGCGGCGGTCGCGGTGCGCCGCCGAGCTGGCCGCAGCCGGCCATCACCGTGCGCCCCTTGGTGATCCGGCGCCGCACGGCGAGGCCGCGGCTGCGCAGCCGCGCGACGAAGCCGGCGACCTCGGCGTCGGTGGGGGCCCTGGCGATCGGCGCGGTGCCGGGGTTGTAGGGGATCACGTGCACGAGCACCCTGCCGAGCGGCGCGCAGAACGCGGCGACGCCCGCGGCGTCGGCGGCGGAATCGTTGATGCCGGGCAGCAGACACCAGTGCACGCCGAGCGCGAGGTTTGCCCGCTGCCGGTAGTCGACCAGCGCGCGCTGGATCTCGGCCAGCGGGTAGCGGGCGCCGTGCGGCATCAGCCGCGCGCGCAGCGCGTCGTCGGCGGCGTTCAGGCTCAGCGCGAGGCCGAGCCGCTTCCAGCCGAGACCGCGCAGCGCGCGCAGCCCCGGCACGTGGCCGATGGTGCAGACCGTCAGCCGGTCCTGCGCGTAGCCGAGGCCGCGGCGGTCGGTCAGCACGGCCAGGGCCTGCCGCAGCGAGTCGAAGTTGTCGAGCGGCTCGCCCGTGCCCATGAACACGATCGTGTCGGGGCGCCGGGCGCGGTGCGCCAGCGTCACCTGCGCGGCGATCTCGCCGGCGGACAGGTTGCGCAGCAGGCCCCGCCGGCCCGTCTCGCAGAACGTGCACCCGCGCGCGCAGCCGACCTGCGTCGACACGCACAGGCTGGTGCGCCCGCGGCCCATCGGCAGCTGCACGCTCTCGACCGTGTTGCCGTCGGCAAGGCGCAGCAGGCGCTTGTGCACCGGACCGTGCGGTCCCGGTTCGGCCGCCTCGGCCGCGACCTCGGGCAGGTGCAGTGCGGCCAGCTCGCGCCAGCGCGCCGCCGCGCGCGGGCCCAGGCCGTGGCGCTCCGGGGCGAACGTGCCCTCGCGCAGCGCGGCGCGGTGCAGTGCGGGAGCAGCGCCGGCCCCCTGGCCGGCGCCGAACCAGGCGCGCGCGGCGGCGGCGAGGCCGGCGGCGGTGGTGCCGAGCAGGTCGAGGGGCATCGCGCCCGGAGTCTACCGCGTGCGGCGGCCCGAATTGCTTGGTGTCGCAAAGTAGTCGCGACGACGAAGAAGCGGTGCGCCGGGGCTGCCGGTCTGCCATCATCGGGCCCGCATGGAGACGAACGCCGTTCCCGCCGCCGCGCCGGTGCTGGTGGCCCGCGGGTTGTTCCGGTTCCGGTCCGTCGACGGCCAGCAGGTACCGATCGTGCGCGACGTGTCGTTCGAGCTGCGCGCGGGCGAGTTCGCCACGATCATGGGCCCGTCGGGCTCCGGCAAGTCGACGCTGCTGCACCTGCTCGCGGGGCTGGACCGCCCGTCGGCCGGCGACGTGCTGCTGGCGGGCGAGAACCTCGGTGCCGGCGACGAGGAGCACCGCGCGGCGCTGCGCCGGCGCCACGTCGGCTTCGTCTTCCAGTTCTTCCACCTGCTGCCGGACCTGACGGTCGAGGAGAACGTGACGGGGCCGCTGCGCATCGTCGGCCAGAACCCGAACCGGCACCGCGGGCGGATCCAGAACCTGCTCGAACTGCTCGGCGTGGCCAAGGTGGCGAACCGGCTGCCGGCGGCGCTGTCGGGCGGCGAGATGCAGCGCGTCTCGATCGCGCGCGCGCTCGCGACGCAGCCGCCGCTGGTGCTCGCGGACGAACCGACCGGCAACCTGTCCAGCAAGGCCGGCGAGGAGGTTGTCGCGCTGCTGCGGTCGGTGTGTGCGCGGCTCGGCGCCGCGATCCTGCTGGTGACCCACAACCCGCGCGACGCCGCCGCGGGCGACCGGGTGATGTTCCTGCACGACGGCGCGCTGCGGCAGGCTGCCGAGCTCACGGGAGGTCCCTTCGGTGTCGCTGACGTCTTTCGTCGTCTCGAGGAACTGGGCATCTAGCCGGCTGCGGCTGCTGCTGACCCTGGCCGGCATCGCGCTCGGCGTCGCGATCGTCGTGGCCATCTACGTGATGGACCACAACACGATCCAGAGCCGGCTCCTGCTGCAGGACCCGCAGCGCGGCCGCGTCGACCTCGAGGTCGTGCCGACGGCGACGACGGCGACGACCGAACAGGTCCGCCAGCGGCTGGAACGCCACGCGGGTGTGCAGCGCGTGGCGACCTTCTGCGAGGCGCGCGGCACCGCGGTCGCGGGGGGCAGGTCGCTCGACCTCGCGGTGTTCGGACTCGGCCCGCTGCCGGCGGGGCCGTTCGGCCACTACGCGCTGACCGCGCAGGGGCGCGACCTCGAACCGGCCGACGACGACCTCGAACGTCCCGGCATCCTGCTGGGCCACGAGGCCGCGACGGCGCTCGGCGTGCGGCCCGGCGACCGGTTGCGACTGCGCGGACCCGAGCTGCTGCCGCGGGTCGAGTGTCGCGACGGCAAGCTCGTGACGCTGCCGCTGCCGGCGGGTGCGGCGCCGTTCGCCGCCGAGGTCCAGGTGGTCGGCATCCTGTCGGGGGAACGGCTCGGCGGCCGCAACCAGGGGCACGTGGCCGTCGCCGGGCTCGAACTCGCGCGGCGGCTCGGAACGCGCGGCAGCGACGTGTTCCACGTGCTGCGGCGGCCCGGCGCGGACCTCGACCAGCTGAGCCGGGACCTGCGCGAGGAGTTCCACGTGCAGGACATGCGCGGGGCCCTGATCGGCGAGGGCGCCGACGAGCGCGCGTTCCGCAACGGGCTCAAGGTGCTCGGCGGGCTCGCGCTGCTGCTCGGCATGTACGTGGTGTTCCAGACGCTGTCGCACTCGCTGGTCGCGCGCGTGCGGCAGCTCGGCCTGTTGCGGTGCCTCGGTGCTGGCACCGGCGCGATCACGCGCATCTTCCTGTGCGACGCGCTGCTGCTCGGCCTCGCCGGCTCGGCGCTCGGCGTGCTGCTCGGGCTCCTGCTCGCCATGGCGCTGCGCGCGCACGAGGTCAGCTCGCTCGGGCTCGGCAAACCGTGGACGACGTTCGAGATCCCACTGTTCCCGGTCGGCTGGACGTTCGCGCTCGGCGTGCTGTTCACGCTCGCGGGCGCGATGTTCCCGCTGGTGCGCGCGCGGCAGGTGCCCGCGCTCGACATCCTGCGCGCGCGCGGGCTGGCGCCCGGCAAGGACGACGGCGTCGACCTGCTGCGCGGCATCAACCTGTGGATGTTCGGCCTGCTGGTGCTGGCGCTGCCGTTCGCCTACCTGGCGATGACGCCGCTGGCCGCCGAGGAGGGGCGCGAGACGCTGGTCGTGCTGCTGGAACTGGTCGGCCTGCTCGGCCTGTTCGGCAGCGTGCTGTTGCTGGCGCCGGCCGCCGTCGGCTGGCTCGGCCGTGCACTGCTGTGGCCGTTGCGTTGGCCCCTGCCGCTGGCCTCGTGGCTGGTCGGCAAGGTCGTCGTGCGCTCGGCCGGGCGCGTCGCGGCCGCCGTCTGCGGGCTGTCGGCGGTGCTGCTCGCGCTGCTCGGGCTGAAGAGCCTGACGGGCTCGTTGCGCGCCGAGGTCGAGACGTTCGCCGCGGTGGCGCTGCAGGGGCGCGTGTTCCTGGTCACCGCGTCGGCGCGGCCCGAGGTCGGCGAGCAACTCGCCGCACTGCCGGGCGTGGTGCAGGCCGACTGCTTCCACGGCGAACGCCGCGGCGACGGCTACTTCCTGCGCGGGCTGTCGGCCGCGAGCGCCGGGGGTCGCGGCGGCGCGCTCGAGGGCTACGACGACCTGGTGCGCCGTTACGCCGACCCGCAGGTCCGCACGGTGGTCGTGAGTCGCCGGCTGGCGCTGAACCAGGGCCTGCGCGAGGGCAGCACCCTGTCGATCCGGAACGACCAGGGCGCGCCGGTCGCCTACCAGGTGCTGCGCGTCAGCGACGCGTCGGGCTTCGACGGCGACGAGCGCGCGTTCGCGATCACGGCGCCGCACTGGATGCGCGTGGACTTCTGCCTGCCCGAGAAGTGCGTGCAGCGCGTGACGCTGCACCTGGCCGCGGGCGCGGAGCCGCCGGCCGTGCTGGCGGGGGCGCGCGCGGCGCTCGGCGACGTGGCGAAGGCCAAGACCGGGGACGGCGACATCCGCGGCTACCTGCTGCGCGACGTCGACCGGGACTTCGTGCTGTTCGACCTGCTGCTGTTCCTGATGCTCGTGCTCGCGGGAGTCGGGCTGCTGAACGGCATGACGATCGCGGCGATCGGCCGCGCGCGCGAACTCGGCGTGCTGCGCGCGCTCGGCATGAGCCGGCGCCAGCTCGGGGGCAGCTTCCTGCTGGAAGGGGCGCTGGTCGCGGCGCTCGCGTCGCTGCTGTCGCTGGGCCTCGCCTGGCCGATGTCGTGGGTGCTCGTCGAGGGCATGAACCGCGTCGCCTCGCTCGAGGCGCCGCTGACGCCGCCCTATCCGTGGTTCTGGCTCGTGCCGGCCGCCGCGCTCGCGACCTGCGTGCTCGCCGCGGTCGTGCCCGCGTGGCGCTCGCTGCGCCAGAGCCCCAGCGAGTCGGTCCGCTACGAGTGAGGTTCCACCGCCGCCACGCGGCGACCTGCAACCGGCGAAACCACGCACGCGGGCGCCGCCGCGGCGGTTGCCATCGAGTCAGCGCAGGCCGATGCGCGCGCGGCCGGCGTTGGTGGTCACGGCGCCCAGCGCGTTCGGGACCGAGGCGTCGATCACGAGCGCCTGGTTGAAGTAGGTGAAACCGGCGTAGGCCGGAGCGAGCGGCAGCGGGAACGGAAAACGCAGCGAGTGCCCGTTGTGGAACGCGAAGAACGGGTCGTCGACGGACAACCAGACCCGGCAGCCGGGCATGCCGTAGCCCTGCAGGTCGATCGGCAGCGGACTGCCGAGCCAGGCGACGTCGCTGAAACCGAAGACCACGATGACGAGGCCCGGCTGCGGCGGCAGGTGGTCGAGGCGCAGTTCGAAGACCTCGCCGAGCCACGGCCGCTGCAGGCCCTGCCGGTCGAGGCTCGGCGTGCCCCAGGGCCCCGGGCAGCCCGTGCCGTACGTAGTGAACACGGCGGTCGTGGCGCTCGCGTAGAGCACCGTGTCGCCGAGGTCCGCGGCCAGGTCGCTGCCGCCGAACAGCAGCGTCGCATCGGCCGCGGCGTGGTGCACGAGCACCGGACCGTGCCGGGCGCACGGCGGGTGCGCCAGCAGCTGCACCGACCAGTCCGCGCCGTCCCATTCCCAGGTGTCGCCCAGCGCCGCGAAGGCGGCGTCGAGGCCGCCGTGCAGCACGATCCGGTTGCGCTCCGCGGCGAACGCTGCCGCGCCCGCGAAGCGCGCCGCCGGGCGGTGCAGCGGATTCCTGGCGAGCCAGGCCGCGCCATCGAAGGTCCACGTGTCCTGCAGCAGGCCGGCAGCGCCGAGCCCGCCGAACAGCACGACCTCGCCGCGACCGGGGTCGGGGGCCAGCGCGTGGAACTGCCGCGCGGGCGGGGCCGGCCCCGCGACCGGCGCCCAGCCGGCGCCGGTCCAGCGCCAGGTGTCGCCCGAGGGCTGGAAGTTCGCATCGCTGCCGCCGAACAGCAGGAGCCCGCCGGCGGGCAGCGGCGCCAGCGCATGGGCCTGGCGCGCACCGGGCGAGACGGCCGGCAGCAGCTGGTTCCATGCGGCACCGTTCCACTCGAACGTGTCGCTGCGCGGGCCACCCGCGTCGCGGCCGCCGAACAGGATGCAGGTGCCGCGCAGCGGGTCGTAGGCGAACGCTGCGTTCTGGCGGCCGGGCGGCCCGGCCGTCGCGAGCCCGGTCCAGCGCGCGCCGTCCCACTCCCAGGTGTCGCCGAGCAGGCTGCCATCGCGCCGCGTGCCGCCGTAGAGCACGGTGCGCGCGCGCAGGGGGTCGTAGGCAGCCGTGTGGTCGAGCCGGGCCGGCGGCGACGAGGCCGGCACGGCCACGGCCCAGACGGCCGGCCCGAAGTGCAACACGTCGCCGGCGTGATGCCCCGGGAGCGAGGCGCCGCCCGCGAGCACCGTGCGCTGGATCGACGGGTCGTAGGCGGCCGCGGCGCCGGCCCGCGCCGGCAGGCCGGTCGCGCTCCAGAGGCGCGTCCACAGGGCGCCGTCGAACTGCCAGCAGTCGCTGCGTGCGCCGAGCTGGTCCGCCCCGCCCGCGAGCAGCAGGGTCGCCGGCCCGTTCGGCGCCAGCGCGGCAGCGCGGCGCGGCGGGACGGCTCCGGCCTGCGGCAGGGCGAGCCAGTTGGCGCCGTTCCAGGTCCACGTGTCGCCGAACAGGGCGCTGCCGCCGTCGCCGCCGAACAGCACGGGTCCGCCGGAAGCCGCCGTGGCGCAGGCGGCGCCGTCGCGGGGCGAGGGCGCCGCCGCCGGGGCTGCCTGCTGCCAGGCAGCGCCGTCCCAGGTCCACGTGTCGCCGAGCCGCTGCAGGTTGCGGCGGCCGCCGAACAGCAGCACGCGGGCACCCTGCGGATCCCAGGCCATCGCGTGCCCCTGGCGCGGCAGCGGGCCGACCGCGGTGCGCCAGGCCCAGGCGCTGCCGTCCCAGGTCCACGTGTCGCCGAGTTCGCCCGACGCGCCCCGACCGCCGAAGAGGACCGCCCGCTGGCGCACCGGGTCGTAGACGAGTCCGTGGCGGGCCCGGGCCGGCGGTGCGAGGGCCGGGGTGCTCCGCGCGAGCGAAGCACCCGCCACTTCCCAGCAGTCCGCGAGCAGCAAGGCGCCGGCGTCGCCGCCGAACACGAACACGGCGCCGCGCGCGGGGTCGAAGCAGGCCGCCGCGTCCGATCGCGGCACGAACAACGGCGCGGTCGACCAGTCGGTCTGGCCCATGGCACCGGCAGCCAGGCTCGCGAGCACGGCGGCGCGGGGCCAAAGGTGCGGACGTGGTCTGCCATCCCGCGCGGGGCTGCTCGTTCCTGCTGGTCGGGCGACTGCCACGGGGTCCTTGGCCTTCCTCGGCGTGAGGAAGTAGCGTCGCCGATGCGACGCATGAACTCTACCCCCGAAACCGGGTCCGGTGACTCGCGCGCGGCGCCCCCGGGCCCGCGGCCGCTGCCCTGGCGCCTGCGCCTGCTGCTGCCGTGGCTGCGGCGGGAACTGCCGATGTGGGGGAGGATCTACCGCTGGCTCGGCGGGGAGCGGCACGAGCTGTACTGCGGCGCGGGGCACGCGACCGTGCGCGGCAAGCTGTGCGGCAGCCTGCTCGACTTCGACCTCGCGAACTGGTCCC
>VGXW01000022.1 GCA_016873195.1 Planctomycetota bacterium
TCGCCGGGCGCGTCGCCGGGTGCCGCGGCCGGATCGGCCGCAGCCGGGCTCGCGGCGGGCTCGGCGGGTGCGGCGGGCTCGGGCCGTTCCTTCGGATCCTTCGGGTCTTGCTCGACCATGGCCGGGTTGTAGGGCGGTCCCGGGCCCGAGGAAAGGGAGCCAACGGCCCAGGGAGGCCGCGTCAGGACCAGCCGCGCGCGCGGGCGACCGCGGCGGCCCAGCGCCGGCGCAGCGTGACCACGTCGAAACCGGGCGGCGGCAGCACGGTTTCGGCCCGGCCCGGCAGCGCGGGCAGGTCCTCCACGCGCCGGTGCGCGCCGGCACCGAGTTGGCTCATGCGGAACGCGCCGAACGCGGTCGCTTCGAGCAGGGCCGGGCGCACGACCGGAGCGCCGAGCAGTGCTGCCTGCAGTTCGAGCAGGAGCCGGTTCGCCGCGGCGCCGCCGTCGACGCACAGCGGCTCTGCCGCGCCACCCATCGCCCGCAGCACGTCGTCGACCTGCAGCGCCATCGCCTCGACCGCGGCGCGCACGAGGTGCGCGCGCGTGGTGCCGCGCGTGAGCCCGACCAGGAGGCCCCGCGCCGACGGGTCCCAGTGCGGCGTGCCGAGCCCGGCGAACGCGGGCACGAAGACCACGCCGCCGGCGTCGGGCACCGAGCGCGCGAGCGCCTCGACTTCGGCCGGGCTGCCGACGAGGCCGAGCTGGTCGCGCAGCCACTGGATCGCCGCACCGCAGACCAGCACGCTGCCCTCGCGCGCCCAGGTGGTGGCCCCGCCGTGGCGCCACGCGACCGTCGTCAACACGCCGGGATCGCGCGCGGGCAGCGCCGGGCCGGCGTTCGCCAGCACGAACGCGCCGGTGCCGTAGGTGCACTTCGTCGCGCCCGGCGCAGTGCAGCCGTGGCCGAACAGCGCGGCCTGCTGGTCGCCGAGCACGGCGCGGATCGGCCAGCCCTCCGCAGCACAGCCGAAGTCGCCGGCCGACGGCCGGATCTCCGGCAGGCAGGCGCGCGGCACGCGGAACCGGTCGCAGAGCCAGTCGTCGAAGGCTCCCGTGCCGAGGTCGCAGAGGCTCGTGCGCGAGGCGTTGCTCGGGTCGGTCGCGAACACGGCACCGGCCGTCAGCCGGAACACGAGCCAGCTGTCGACCGTGCCCGCGCAGAGTTCGCCGCGCTCGGCGCGCGCGCGGGCGCCCGGCACGTGGTCGAGGATCCACGCGATCTTCGCGGCGCTGAAGTACGGGTCGAGCGGCAGGCCGGTGCGCGATCGCACCTCGTCCGCGAGGCCGGCCGCGCGCATCGCGTCGAGCGCCGGCGCCGTGCGGCGGTCCTGCCAGACCAGGGCGCGGTGCACGGGGCGGCCGGTGGCCCGCTCCCAGACGACGGTGGTCTCGCGCTGGTTGGTGAGGCCGGCCGCGACGATGCGCGGCGAGCCGGCCGCGGCGAGCGCGAGCGCCGCCGCCTCGCGCTGGCTCTGCAGGATCTGCTCGGGATCGTGCTCGACGAGACCCGGGGCCGGGAAGTGCTGCGCGAACTCGCGCTGGCCCGCGCCGAGCAGCTGGCCGTCGGCGGCGAACACGAGAGCCCTGCTGCTCGTCGTGCCCTGGTCGAGGGCGAGGAACATGCGGCGCATTCTCCGCCGAGCGCCCGGACGCGCCAGCGCGGCGCAGGCCGCTGCCGGTGCAGAGGAAGGTGCGGGTGCACGGCCCACCGCGCTACGTCGCGCGGTATGCCTCGGTCGGCGTCCCTGCCTGCCCCAAGATGTGGGACGACGTCCGCGGCCCAGTGAGCCGTGCACCCGTGGAGGGTCCGGATGCACGGTCCGCGCAACACACGCGGAAGCACCGGGGAGCGGCCCTGCCTGCCCCAAGATGTGGGCCGATACCCGGTGCACGTTCCATGCATCCGTCGCGACCGACGCCGCTTGCGCGCCGGCGGTCGCAGAAGATCGATGTGGGAAAGAACCGCCCCGCGGGGGCTACTGCGAAGACAACACGCACAGGCGCAGCACCGCGCCGCCCGTGCGCTGCTGCACGTCGAGGTAGCCGACGTGCCGCTTCGGGATCCGGGCGAGGTCGAGCTTCGGCGCGTTCTCGCCGCCCGGCGCGAACGCCTGCGCGAGGTGCGCGAACCAGGGGCTCAGGTCGACGTCGAACAGACCGGCGACCTGCTCGCCGCCGATCGCCTGCATCGCCGCGACCACCGCCGCGTCGCGCCTGCCGCGGCTGCGCGCGCGCTTCATCTCCTCGATGCCCTGGGCCAGCGTCTCCGCGTCGCAGGCGAGCAGCACCGAGTCCTCGACCACGGCGACGAAGACCGCGCCCCAGAACCGCCGCGTGCGCAGTTCCAGCAGTTCGATGCCCTTCCTGTCCCTGGCGGCCACGAGCCTGCCCGAGCCGTGCTGCTCGGCGGCGCGGCGCAGATCCTGGAACAGGTCCTGCGCGGCGCTGCGGCTCTTCGCGCGCAGCGCGTAGACGCACGCCACCTCGGCGGCCGCCGTCGCGCCGCGCTGCAGGTAGAGCTGCGCGGTGCCGCGCGTGCCGAGCCGGCCCACCACGTTGCGCTCGAAGTCGAGCCCGAGGTCCGCGAACGCGAAGCGCAGCTCGCGCACCATGTCGTGGCCCAGGCGCGTGCGCTGGCCCACGTCGGCGAGGTCGACCGCGAGCACGAGGCCGCCGAGCCCTTCGCTCGGCAGTTCCGCGACGAGCGAGCGCGCCGGCACGGACTGCACCGAGGCGAGCCAGCCGTCGATCGACGGCTTGTCGCCAGGCTCGCGCCAGTGCTGGCGCGGCTCGCCGGGGCGCGTGCCGCCCGGCCCGTCGCGCGGCTCGGGCCGGCGATCGGGCGCCGGGCGGGCCCGCATGGCCGCGGTGGTCTCCCGGTCGAAGTCCAGCAGCACCGTGCCGCGGAAGCTCGCCGCTTCGCCCGACAGGGACGCCATCACCGTGCGCGCCGCGCCGAGCCCCGACCAGCCGAACAGGAACGCGGGCAGCGCGTCGTTCGCATCCTGCAGGCGCTGCGCCAGCCGCAGCCAGTCGCCGTAGACCAGCAGCGAGCCCGGCGGCACGGCCAGGCGCTGCCGCAGCGAGGTGAACCGCGGGTCGGCCGACAGCACGAGGCGCTTCTGCACGGCCGTGCGGCCGTCGTCCGCGAGCAGTTCCTCGACCGCGGTGGCGTCGTTGGCGACCAGCAGGTCGGTGCCCACGAGCGCGATCTCGACGAGCTGGCCGGGTCCGGCTTCGGCACGGCCAGGGCTGCGCAACGACCAGGTCCGGCGGCCGCCGACCACCCGGTTCGGTTCGGCGAGGTCGTTGCCCTCGAGCAGGCCTTGCAGCCGCTCGGAGTCGGGCGGCAGCAGGCTCGCGCGGAACACCAGCAGCGGCTGGCCGCTGCCGGGCACGACGCCGGTCAGCGCGAGCTCGAGGTCGCCCGAGCTGCGGGCGAGCACGCCGCGCACCAGGGCCAGCGCCCGCTGCCCCGGCGTGCCGTCGTCGCCGGTGCCCCGGCCGAACAGCACGTCGAAGGCCGGGTCGGCCAGCAGTTCCTGCACCGCGCCGCCCCGGGGACGTTCCCTCGCGCCCGCCTCGCCCGCCTTCGGCTGCGCGGCCGCCGGCGCCGCGGACAGGGACAGGTAGAGCATCGGCGCTTCGACGCGGTCGACGAGGCGCAACGCCTGCGCCGGCAGCGCGGCAGTCAGGGTCGCGAGCAGGGTCGTCGGCAGCAGGCGCACGCCGGTCCGGGGCAAGCCCCGTGCCGGGTGGCGCACGGTGGTCCGGAGCCTGCGCCGCAGGTGGACCTCCGTGCATGCGGCCCGCCGCGGCGCGCAGTCCGCGCCCACCTGTGCGGTTCCTGCACAGGGCCTCAATCCGTGCCGTCGGGCTCCGGGCGCGCGCCCAGCTTGTCGTAGAGCGTGCGCCGGCCGATGCCGAGCAGCCGCGCCGCCTCGGCCTTGTTGCCCTTCGCCGCCTGCAGCGCGCGCTCGACGGCCCAGCGCTCGAGCGCCGCGAGGTCGAACGTCGCCGGCGGGGCCGATCCCCCCGTCCGCGGCTCCTCGGGGCTCAGCAGGCCCACGCGCAGTTCGCCCCCACCCGCGAGCGCCCACAGCCGCTGCATCTCGTTGCGCAGCTGGCGCAGGTTGCCGGGCCAGCTGCGCGCGCGCAGCGCCGCGGCGAGGTCGGGGCCGAGCGGCGGTGCCGCGCGTCCCTGTGCAGCCGCGGCCTGCTGCAGGAAGTGCTCGGCGAGCGGGACGAGGTCGTCCGGCCGTTCGCGCAGCGGCGGCAGGTGCACGGCGACCACCGCGAGGCGGAAGTAGAGGTCCTCGCGCAGGCGCCCCGCGGCGAGCGCCTGGGCCACGTCGCGGTTCGTCGCCGCGACGAGGCGCACGTCGATCGGGTGTTCGCGGTCGCCGCCGACCGGCCGCACCGTGCGCTGCTCGAGCGCGCGCAGCAGCTTCGCCTGCACGTCGGGCGACATCTCGGTCAGTTCGTCGAGGAACAGGGTGCCGCCGGCCGCCTGCCGCAGCAGCCCCGGCCGGTCGCGGTCGGCGCCGGTGAACGCCCCCTTCGCGTGGCCGAACAGCTCGCTCTCGAGCAGGTCCGCGGCGATCGCGGCGACGTTGACGGCGACGAACTCGCCGCGGCGGCGCGGGCCCTCGGCGTGCAGCGCGCGCGCCGCGACCTCCTTGCCGGTGCCGCTCTCGCCAGTCAGCAGCACGGGCAGGTCGGTGTCGGCGATCCTGTCGAGCACGCAGAGCGCGCGCAGCAGCGCCGGCGACTCGCCGAGCAAGCCAGGGAACCGGTGCCGCAGCGCGCTGCGCGTGAGCCGTTCGTCCGGCGCGGCGAGCGCCTCGGCCTGCGCCTGCACGGTCGCCTGCAGCGACCGGTTCTGCTCGGCGAGCGCCTCGGCCTGCGCGCGGTTCTCGGCGAGCAGGCCGTGCAGGTGCAGCACGATCGCGCCCTGGTCGGCGAACGCGCAGAGCCACGGCAGATCGCGTTCGGCGAACGCCCCGGCCTGGAACCGGTGGTCGAGGTAGAGCGCGCCGAGCACACGTTCGCCGGCGCGCAGCGGCACGCACAGCACCGAACGCAGCCGCAGGTCGGCGACGCTCTGCGACGCGCCGAGTTCGCCTTCCTGCGCGTCCTCGCTGAACAGGGCCTCGCCGGCGTCGAGCGCGCGCTTCAGGATCGTCGTCGACAGCTTGCGCTCGGGGTTCGCGACCGCCTCGCGGTCGAGGCTGCGCGCCACCGCGACCCCGTAGCCCGGGCCGCCGCCCGCGGTGACCAGGAAACCGCGCTCGGCGCCGAACAGGCGCACGGCCTCGTCGACGAGCACCGTCAGCACCTGCCGCTGGCTCTGCGCGGCGGCGAGCTGGCGGTTCAGGCCGAGGATCGCGAGCCAGCGCTGGCGGTCGGTGTCGTTCGCGTCGCCGCGCAGCCGCTGCAGGAAGTCGCTCCAGCGCGCCATTCAGCCCCCACCGGCGGCCAGCGCCTGCGCGAGCGCCCGCAGCACGAGGCCCTCGGCGTGACGTTCGTGGGCGGCGAGCCCGCCGGCGGCGCCGATCGCCGCGCGCAGCCTCGCCGGCGCCTCGGCCGGTGCGCTGCCGCGCAGGTCCTGCACGGCGAGCGCGGCGACCGCGGTGGCGGCCGGGCAACCGCGCGCGAGGAAGCCGAGGTCGGCGATGCGGCCGTCGGCCAGGCGCAGGCTCAGCTCGACGTGGTCGCCGCAGACCGGGTGCTCGGCGCTGCCGAGGGCGACCCCCTCGCCGGCGAGCCGCCCCGCACCGTCGGCGCGCAGCATCACTTCGCGGAGGCGCCCGGCGACCATGGGCCTCGCCTCACGGCAGGATCGCGCTCGCCGCAACCGGGCCGTCCGGATCCCGCAGCGTGTGCGGCGCCCGGCGGTCGAGCCACGTGAACTCGTCGGCGAAGAAGCTGCACGCCGGGGCGACCAGCAGCCCGGCGAGCAGCAGCAGGCGCGCGAGGCGGACCGGATGCCGCGGGCGGCACGGCGTCGATTCAGGCTTCATGCAGGTCGATCTCGCTGGCGAACAGCTGCTCGAAGGTCTCGCGGGCCCGCACCAGGACCGCGGTCCCGCCGTCGACGAGCACTTCGGCGGGCCGGCGTCGCGTGTTGTAGTTCGACGCCATCGACGCACCGTACGCGCCGGCGCCCAGGACCGCCAGCAGGTCGCCGCGCCGGCAGGGCGGCAGGGAGCGCTGTCGCGCCAGGAAGTCGCCGGTCTCGCACACGGGACCGACGACGTCGACGGTGCGCGAGGGGCCGGGGCGCTCCGCCACCGGCACGATCGGGTGTCGGGCCTGGTAGAGGGCCGGCCGCAGCAGGTCGTTCATCGCCGCGTCGACGAGCAGGAAGTCGGTGCTGCCGGTGGCCTTCTCGCCGAGCACCGTGGTGACCAGGATGCCCGCGTCGCCGACGAGGTAGCGGCCGGGTTCGAGCACGGGCCGCCAGCCGCGCGCAGCCAGCAGCGGCAGCAGCGCGCCGGCGAGCGCCTCGACGTCGAGCGGCGCGCCGTCGCCGTAGGCGATGCCGAAGCCGCCGCCGAGGTCGTAGTGCGTGATGCCGGCACCGCGCGCGGGGTCGGCATCGACGAACGCGGCGACCTTGTGGAACGCCTCGACGTAGGGCGCGACGGCGCGCAGCTGGCTGCCGAGGTGCACGTGGTAGCCGCACAGCGAGAGCCGCGGTTCGCGCAGGATCGCGGCGACCACCGCGCCGGCGGCGGACAGCGCGACGCCGAACTTGTTCTCTTGCTTGCCGGTGCTGATGTAGGCGTGCGTGCCGGCGTCGACGTCGGGGTTCAGGCGCAGCGCGACGCGCACGGGGCGCGGCGCGGCGGCGGCGGCCGCGGCGAGCAGCGGCAGTTCGTGCGCGGACTCGACGTTGAAGAACTGGATGCCCGCGGCGACCGCGGCCTCGATCTCCCAGGGCTCCTTGCCGACGCCCGCGAACACGGCCTGTGCGGCCGGCAGCCCGGCCGCCTGCAGCCGCCGCAGTTCGCCGCCGCTGACGAGGTCGAAGCCGGCACCGCGCGCGAAGAGGCGCCGCAGCAGCGTCAGGTTGCCGTTCGCCTTGACCGCGTAGCGCAGCAGCGCGTCGGGACCGAACGCCGCGCGCACCGCCGCGACCCGCTGGTCGACGCAGGCGCCGCTGTAGACGTAGAGCGGGGTGCCGTAGCGCGCGGCGAGTTCGCGCACGGGCACGTCCTCGCAGAACAGTTCGCCCGCGCGCCGGTGGAACGCGGCGGTGCCGGAGCCCGGGCACGGGGATCGATCGGCGGCCGACATGCGCCCATGGTGCGGCGGCGGCGGGGCCGGCGCCAGCGCGCGCCGGGCATCCCGCGAGCTGCGTCAGGCCCGCACGTGCAGGTCGCCCGCGCCGAACACGAGCCGCAGCGGCTCGATCACCACCTGCTTGCTGCCCGCCTCGACGTGCCCCGCGACGAGCGCGCCCACTCCAGAGCCCGCGGCGATGCGCACGGCGGCGTCGGCGTCGCCCGGCGCCACGAACAGGGCGAAGCCGGCCCCCATGTTCAGGTTGCCGTAGGCCGCACCGTCGTCGCCGCCGGTCTCCTGCTGCAGGAACCGCAGCACCGGCGGCACCGGCGGCAGCGCGCGCACGCGGTAGGTGAACGCCGCCGGGTGCCGCATCAGCTTGCGCCAGCCGTGGCCCGTCACGTTCGCGCAGTAGTGCGGCACGATGCCCGCCAGGGCGAGCGCCTCGGTGACCGGCGAGTAGAGCACCGTCGGCGCGAGCAGGGCCTCGCCGTAGAGCGAACCGTCGGGCAGGCGCGTGCCGTAGCCCAGCGGCAGCTGCTCCGCGAGCTTGCGCGCGAGCGACACGCCGTTGGCGTGGATGCCGCTCGACGCGAGCAGCACGATCGCGTCGCCGGGCGCCAGCCGTTCGCCGAGCGTGAGGCGCGACTTCGGCCGCACGATGCCCACGCAACTCGCCGCGAGGTCGATGCGATCGTCGGCCACGACGCCCGGCAGGGCCGGCGTCTCGCCGCCGCCCCACGCGACACCGCAGCGCGCGCACGCGGCCGCCCAGCCGGCGACCAGGTCGCGCGCCCGCTGCTCGTCGTCGAACCAGCCGCTGCCACCCGCCGCCCAGTAGGCGTGCACGGACAGGGGCGTGGCGCCCACGGTCACGAGGTCGTTGACCGCCATCGCGATCGTGTCCTGCGCGATCGCGTCGTAGTACGTCCTGCCGGTGATCGCGCGCGTGGCGTCGGCGACCAGTGCCTTCGTGCCGAGGCACTCCGTGATCGAGGCGAGGTGGAAGTCGCCGCAGTCGACGACGTAGGCCGACTCGCCGCGCGAGGCCGCGACCTCGGTGAGCCCGTGCCGCCGCAGGTTGCCCGCCGTGCGCGCCGCGGCCTGCTGCGCCAGGATCTTCAGCGGGTCGATCTTGCCGTAGTCGACGCCGGCCTGCCGGTAGTCCAGTCGCGCCATGCGCGCAGTTTGGACGCTGCGCGCGGCGATTGCGAGCGCCGGAACCACCGGGCGCCCGCAGAATCAGACCGCCGCGGCCGCCGCGAACTGCGTCTTCAGGCGGTCGAGCACGCGGCCGTGGATCTGGCAGATCCGCGACGCCGACAGCCGCAGGGACCGCGCGATCTGCTTGCCGGTCTTGCCCTCGAGGTAGTGCAGCTGCAGCACCTTCCACTCGACCGGCCGCAGGCTGCGCCGGATCAGCGACAGCAGCTCCTGGCGCGTGATCACGTCGATCGGCGACTCGACGCCGTCGTCCGCCAGGTTCTCCATGTGCTCGCCGTCGCCGGAGTGGACCGCGGGCCGCACGAGCGACTGGTAGCGGCGCCACAGCTGGGCCTCGCTGATGCCGAGTTCGGCGGCGAGTTCGATGTCGCGCGGCTCGCGGCCCAGCGCCGACCGCAGCCGGCCGACCGCCGCGTCGCGTTCGCGCAGGCGCCGGCGGAACAGGCGCGGCAGGAAGTCCATGTGCCGCAGCTCGTCGAGCATCGCGCCGCGCACGCGGATGCGCATGAACGCGGTGAACCGGTCGCAGCGCGCGGGCGCGTAGTTGGCGATCGCCTGCATCAGGCCCCAGATGCCCGCGTGCACGAGGTCCTGCGGATCGACGCTGCGCGGCAGCCGCGCCGCGAGGCCCTGCGCCATCGCCTCGACGACGCCGCGGTGCCGTTCCACGACGCGGTCGCGCAACTGCGTGCAGCCGCGGCGGCGGTAGCGGCGCAGCAGGTCCTCGGTCGACTCCTCCGCGCCGGCCACACCGCAACCGTTGGCACGGGCTGCCTCGACGCGGCCGTTGCCGCGCCTGCTGCGTCCGACTGCGTTCAGGTTGTTGCTGACCATCGGCATCCACCCAGCGCAAACGCGGGCCGCGCACCGCCACGAGACGTGCGGGAAGGTAACACACGCGCACCGCGCGGCGCAACCTGTCGCTCGCGGCTTCTCGTCGCGCATCGCCGCGCATCGTCGCGCGTCGCGTCACGCGTCGACGTCGTCGATCGCGAGATCGAGCCGCTGCAGCACCGCGCGCTCCGCGGCGCGCATGCGCGCGCGCTCGGCGGCCCGCACGTCGTCGAAGCCGCACACGTGCAGCAGTCCGTGCACGACGTAGAGCGCGACCTCCGCGCGCAGCGCGTGGCCGCGCGCGCGCGCGTTGCGCCGCGCGGTCGCGACGCTGACGACGATCTCGGCCTCGTCGCCGAGATCGAACGCGAGCACGTCGGTCGGCGAGGGATCGCCGAGGTGCGCGCCGTGCACGCGCGCGATCTCGTCGTCGCCGGTCAGCAGCAGCGACACGCGCAGCCCGGGGCGGCCGCCGTGTTCGAGCGCCGCGCGCACGACGGCCCGCAGCAGTCCCCGGTCCGTGCGCGGCCGGCCGCGGTCGCAGACCGCGAGGTGCAGGCGCGGGCGGGCCGCGCGCGCGCGCTTCACGAGCGGTGGCGGCCGTCGCCGCCGTCGCCGTAGGCCGTCACGATGCGGCTGACCACCGCGTGCCGGACCACGTCCTCGGCGTCGAGCCGCACGATCGCGATGCCGTCGACCTCGCCGAGCTTCCTGACCGCGTCGTGCAGGCCCGAGGTCACGTTGCCGGGCAGGTCGACCTGCGACGGGTCGCCGGTCACGACCATGCGCGAGCCCTCGCCGAGCCGGGTCAGGAACATCAGCATCTGCGGCACCGTCGTGTTCTGCGCCTCGTCGAGGATCACGAACGCGCGGTTCAGCGTGCGGCCGCGCATGTAGGCGAGCGGGCAGACCTCGACCACGTCGCTGTCGAGCCAGCGCGAGCGCGTGCGCGCGTCGAGCAGGTCCTGCAGCGCGTCGTACATCGGCCGCAGGTACGGGTCGATCTTCTGCTGGAAGTCGCCGGGCAGGAAGCCGAGCTTCTCGCCGGCCTCGACGGCCGGGCGCACGAGCACGATGCGGCGCACGATGCCGCGCTTCATCGCCTCGATCGCGCGCGCGACCGCGAGGTAGGTCTTGCCGGTGCCCGCGGGGCCGACCGCGAACACCACGTCGTGCGTCTCCATCGCCTCGAGGTAGCGCTGCTGGCCGGAGGTGCGCGCGCGCACCAGGGTCGGCACGTGCGGCCGCGCGCCCCGCTCGGGGCCGGCGGTCTCGGCGGCCGGGTCGGCGCCGAGCGTCGCGCGCAGCCGGCCCGCGACGTCCTGCGTCGACAGGCGGCGGCCCGCGCGCATCGTCGCGAGGCAGTCCTCGAGCACCTGCTGCACGAGCCCGACGTGCGCGGTGTCGCCGAGCAGGCGCAGGCCGCCGTCGCGCGCCAGCACGCTGACGCCGTGCAGTTCGCGGATCAGCCGCGCGTTGCTGTCGAGCGGCCCCAGCAGCGTGCGGGCCTCCTCGACCGACTGCACCGGGATCAGGATGTCGGCATCGCTCATGTCCGGGCGAGTGTAGCGCCGCGGCGCCGCGAAGCACGATCACGTGAGCCAGACGAGCACGAGGAACCACACGCAGAACGAGAACAGCAGGCTGTCGACGAGGTCGAGCACGCCGCCGTGCGCGGGCAGCAGCCGGCCGCTGTCCTTCGCGCCGCAGCGCCGCTTCAGCAGCGACTCGATCAGGTCGCCGGTCTGCGTCGTGAAGTTCAGCGCGACGCCGGCCAGCAGCGCGCCCCAGAGCGGCAGGTGCACCTCGGGTTCGAGCAGGCCACCGCGCAACAGCACCGCGAGCGCCGCGGAGGCGAGCAGGCTGCCGAGGGCCCCCTCGACCGTCTTGCCGGGGCTCACGTGCGGGATCAGCTTGCGGCGGCCCAGCAGCCGGCCCGCGCAGTAGCCGCCGATGTCGCCGCCCTTGCAGACCAGCACCACGTAGAGCACCGACGGCAGGTGCCGGAAGCAGGTGCCGATCGCGAAGTACATGGGCCAGGCCAGGAACACGAAGCCGAGCAGCGTGGCGCCCTGCTTCTCGAGCCCGACCTTCATGTCCTGCCTGCCGAGCGAGCGCACGGCCAGCGGGAACAGCAGCAGCATCGTGCCGAACACCAGCGGGTAGAACTCGCGGTCGATCTGGTGCCAGCCGAGCGGGAACGCGGTCGCCAGCAACCCCGCCGTGAAGCACAGGAGCGTCTTGCCGGCGACGGCGAAACCGGCGCCGCGCAGCAACAGCACGTACTCCCAGGCGCCGGCGACGCCGAGCACCAGCAGCACGGCCGCGGACCAGACGCCCTGCTTCCAGCCGAACAGGCCCTGGAAGTCGAGCCAGTAGACGCAGCCGACCAGCAGCAGCATCGCCGGCGCCAGCACGGCGCGGGTGCGGAACTCGCTGCCCGCCATCAGGGCACCTTGCCGAACTTGCGCACGCGGCGGCCGTAGTCGCGGAACGCGGCGTGCAGCTGCTCGGCGCCGAAGTCGGGCCAGCAGACGTCGCTGACGTGGATCTCCGCGTAGCTGACCTGCCACAGGAGGAAGTTGCTGATGCGCTGTTCGCCGGCCGTGCGGATCAGCAGGTCCGGATCGGGCAGCCCGGGCTGGTAGAGGTGGGCGCGGATCGTCGTCTCGGTGACCGCCGCCGGCGACAGGCGCCCGGCTTC
This sequence comes from Planctomycetota bacterium, assembly GCA_016873195.1. Lineage (GTDB taxonomy): Bacteria > Planctomycetota > UBA1135 > UBA1135 > UBA2386 > VGXW01. Next base: position 12,055 of record VGXW01000022.1, read on the forward strand.
GACCTCGGCGGCGATGCGCTGCATCGCGTCGACCAGTTCCTGGCGGCCGCCGTAGGAGATCGCGAGGCTCAGCGCCATGCCGCGGTTGCCCGCCGTCAGCGCGATCGTCTCGTCGAGCAGCGCCAGCACGTCGGGCTGCAGCCGCGCGCGGCGGCCCGCGTGCAGCAGGCGCACGCGGTTCTGCATCAACGTGTCGCGCTCGGCGACCAGGAACCGCTTCAGCAGCTGGAACAGCAGCGAGATCTCGCGCTGCGGCCGCTGCCAGTTCTCCTCCGAGAACGCGTAGAGCACCAGCGCCTCGACGCCGAGCCGCGCGCACTCGGTGACCGTCGTGCGCACCGCGTCGATGCCCTTCTCGTGGCCGCGGATGCGCTCGAACCCGGCCCGTTTCGCCCAGCGGCCGTTGCCGTCCATGATCACCGCGACGCTGCGCGGCACGACCAGGTCGTCGTTCGGCCGTGGTCCGGTCACCGCAGGATCACCTGGTGGCGCTCCGGCCCCACCGAGACCGTGCGGACCGGCAGCCCGGTGTGCTGCTCGAGCGCCTGCACGTAGCGCTGCGCGTTCGGCGGCAGCGCGTCGAACCGGCGCACCTCGCGCAGGTCCTCGGTGAACGCCGGCAGTTCGACGTAGTCGGGCGCGACCGCCTCGAGGTCGAACGCGGGGAACTCCCCGGTGCGGCGGCCGTCCGGCAGCCGGTAGCCGGTCGCGATGCGCAGCGGGAAGCCGCGCAGCACGTCGAGGTTGGTCACGACGAGTTCGCCGGCCCCCGACAGGGCGCCGGAGTAGCGCACGGCGACGCTGTCGAACCAGCCGCAGCGGCGCGGCCGGCCGGTCGTCGCGCCGAACTCGTTGCCGGCCGTGCGCAGCCGGTTGCCGAGTTCGTCGTCGAGCTCGGTCGGGAACGGCCCTTCGCCGACGCGCGTCGCGTAGGCCTTGGCGATGCCGACCACGCGCATGCCGTGCGGCGGCAGGCCGGTGCCGCTGAACGCGCCGCCGGTGCTCGCGTGCGAGCTCGTGACGTAGGGGTAGGTGCCGTGTTCGAGGTCGAGCAGGCAGCCCTGCGCGCCCTCGAGCAGGATGCGCTTGCCGGCCGCGAGCGCCCGCCGCAGCACGGCCCCGGTGTCGGTGATGCCCGCGCGCAGCGCGTCGCCGGCGGCGGACAGGTCGCGGAACATCGCCTCGGCGTCGAGCGGCTGCAGGCCGGCGGGGCCGAACCAGGCGTTCTTCTGCTGCACGAGCCCCTGCAGGCCCGCGCGCAGACGCTGCGGCCGCAGCAGGTCGCCCAGCCGCAGGCCGATGCGGCTGCAGCGGTCGCTGTAGGCCGGTCCGATGCCGCGGCCGGTGGTGCCGATCTTGCCGCTGCCGCGCAGGTGCTCGTGCCAGTGGTCCTGCTGCCGGTGCGCCTCGAGGATCACGTGCGCGCGCTCGCTGAGCAGCAGGTTGCGGCCGAGTGCCACGGCGAGGCCGCGTTCGCGCAGCCTGGCGACCTCGGCCACCAGGTGGATCGGGTCGACGACGACGCCGTTGCCGATCACGTTCGTGGTGTGCGCGTGCACGACGCCCGACGGCACCAGGTGCAGCACGAGCTTGCCCGACGGCAGCACGAGCGTGTGGCCGGCGTTGTGTCCGCCACCGTACCGGACGACGAAGTCGGCGTCGGCGGCGAGGTAGTCGATGACCTTGCCCTTGCCTTCGTCGCCCCAGAGGATGCCTACGACACAGGTTGTCGGCATGAGGTGGAACCGCGGGAAAAGGGCCGCAGCATACCAACTGCACCCCGCGGATCCTCGCCTGTCCCCCCCTCGGTGCACTGGGCACTGTGAGGATCGCCGCGCGGATCCGCCGGCGCCGTCCGGCGGTCGGACGGCGCGGCACCGGACGCCGCCCGGGCGATCCCCGCACGAGGGACCATGCACACGATCGACCAGGCACAGGCGCAGCGCAGCGAGGCGCTGCAGATGCTCGACGACTTCCGGCAGCGGCTGCTGCCGTCCACCGTGTGGCGGATCGCCGCCTGGAAGCGCATCCCGGCCGGCGAGCTGCCGGACCTGCTGCTCGAGCTCTACCAGGAGCTCGCGCTCGACTGCCTCGAGCACGCTGCGACGATCGTGGCGCTGCCGAAGCGGCCGCGGCACTCGCGCTGGATGCGCCTCGCCGAGCGCTGGGTCTACCGGAACCGCGTGACCTGGGTTCGCCGCGACCCCACGTGCGACCCCGACGAGGTGCCGGGCGCAGCGCCGGACGGTCCGGCCGAGCCCGAGGCGCCGATCGTGCGGCAGCTCGTGCGGCTCGCCAACGGCCGCTGCAACCTGACGGCGAGCGCCCGCACGGCGGGCAAGACCGTGCACGCCGTGCGCGTCGAGCTCGAGGCCGCCGCGGCGACGGCGATCGGGCCGCGCGAGGTCGAGGAGCACCACGCGTTCTGGCGGCGGCGGCTCGGCGAGGCGCTGATCGGGCTGGCCGCCGACCTGCTGCGCGACCGCGGCGCGGTCCAGCTGCTGCGCGGTCCGCGGCCGCGACCCGACCCCGGAGGCCGGCTGTGGCGCCTGCGGCGGCTCGCCAACCACTTCCCGCTGTGCCTGTCGACGCGCGAGGCACGGCGCGCGCTGGCGCCGTGGGCGCGGCGGCCGCGACTCGACGACCGTTCGCCGCGGCGCCTGCTCGAACGCGCGGTCGAACTGTGCCCGCAGCAGCCCGCCGGCTGGCTGTGGCTGTTCGAGGCCCGCATGCTCGACCGCGACCTCGCCGGCGCCGCGCGGGCGATCCGGCGGTGCCGCCGGACGATGCAGCCGTCCCGCAGCGGCCAGGTGCTGGCGCGCGCGCGGCTGCTCGAGGCGCGCGGCCGCGCCGCCGCGGCTCTCGCGCTGGTGCGCCGCGCCCGCCGCCGCTGGCCGCGCGATCCGCGGCTCCGCCTCGCGCTCGCGACGATCGAGGCCGGGGGCGACCTTCAGCGCCCGGCCGGCGCGCGATTCGCGAGCGCCGACCGCAGCGTTTCGGCCAGTTCGCGTTCGGCGGCCGCGTCGCCGCGCGCGGGGCTCCAGCCCGGCAGGCCGACCAGCGGACTCGTCAGCCAGCGCAGTTCGACCACCACCGCGAGCCCGCCGCCGTCGCGGAACACCGAGGCGCGGCGTTCGCCGGGCGGATCGCCGACCGGCACCCAGGGGCTCTGCATCAGGAACCGCTCCGGATCGACCACGGCGAGCACGCCGTAGCGCGTGCCGAGCACGCGCTGGCAGGTCGCGAACGCGTCCGGCGGCAGAGGGCCGTCGAGTTCGACCGGGCACGGCGCGTAGCGCGGACCGGCGCAGGCCGCCAGCGCGGCCGCGAGCACGGCGCAGCCGCCCCGCCTAGACCCGGCCATGCCCGCCGCCGCCCGGCGTCGCGACGACCACGCAGTCGCCCGGAGCCAACGTGAACGCCGCCTTCGCGGGCAGCCGCCGGCGCGTGCTGCCGCGCAGCACGGACAACCGTCCGGGCGCGCCGCGCCCACCGCCCGCGGCGCCCGGCGGGCCCCCGGCGTGGCGCTCGCCGAGGAAGGTCGCGCGCAGCGGCACGAGCGCCTCGACCACCTTGCGGAGGCCGTCGCCGCCGCGCCGCGCGCCGCGGCCCCCGCTGCCGCGCCGCAGCGACAGCGAGCGCACGCGCAAGGGCAGCCGGTGCTCGAGGTCCTCGACCGGCGTGTTGCGCGTGTTCGTCATGTGCGTCTGGATCGCCGCCTGGCCCGCGGCGAGGGGCGACGCGCCGGCACCGCCGGGCAGGGTCTCGTAGCTCGCGAACTCGCCGCCGTGCGGCAGCCGGCCGCCGAACGCGAGGTTGCTCATGGTGCCCGCGGAGGCCGCCGGCACCACGTCCGGCAGCGCCCGCTGCAGCGCCCGGAACACCACGTCGACGAGCCGCTGGCTCGTCTCGACGTTGCCGCCGGCGACCGGCGCCGGCGGGCGCGGGTCGACCAGCGTGCCCGGCCGCGTGCGCACCTCGAGCAGGCGGAACAGGCCGTCGTTGGTCGGCAGCCGGCCGGGGCACAGGCAGCGCAGCGCGTAGACGCAGGCGGCCAGCACGACGCTGCGGTTGCAGTTGACGCCGCCCCTGGCCTCGGGCCCGGTCGCCGTCCAGTCGAACACGAGGTGCGGGCCGCCGGTGCGCAGCGTGAGGCGGATCGGCAGCGGCCCGTTGCCGAACCCGTCGTCCTCGAGCGCGTCCGCGGCGCGGAACGTGCCGCGCCGCAGCCGCCGCAGCGCCGCGCGGCCCGCCCGCTCGGTGTAGTCGAGCAGCGCCTCGGTCAGCGACAGGAGCGGCCCGGGCCCGATCTCCCTGCGGTAGGCGCCGAGCCGCCGTTCGAGCTGCAGCAGGCTCGCCTCCTGCGCGCGCAGGTCGAGCAGGCGCTCGGCGGCGCCGCGCACGTTCTTGCCGAACACGGCCAGCAGGTCGCGCTGCAGTTCGCCGCGCGCGCGCAGCAGCACCGGCGGCAGCACGAGCCCTTCGGCGTAGAGGTCGGCCGCGATGCCCATCGATCCCGGCGACGCGCCGCCGACGTCGGCGTGGTGCGCGCGGTTGACGAGGAACCACGCGGGGCGCCGCCCGAAGAACACCGGCCGCACCATCGTGATGTCGGGCAGGTGGGTGCCGCCGGCGTAGGGGTCGTTCAGGATCGCCACGTCGCCCGGCCGGAAGTCGATCGCCGCGCGCGCCGCGGCGACCGCGTCGCCGGCGCTGCCGAGGTGCACCGGGATGTGCGCGGCCTGCGCGACGAGCCGGCCCTCGCCGTCGAACATCGCCACGGAGAAGTCGGCGCGCTCGCGGATGTTCGGGCTCACGGCGCTGCGCTGCAGCCGCGCGCCGGCCTCCTCGCAGAAGGCGCTCGTCAGGTGGTGGAACACCTCGAGCCGGACCGGGTCGCGCGCGGGTTTGGCCATCGGCGCCGCAGTCTCGCCCGGAACCGGACCACGGGGAAGGTCGCGCGTACGAGAAACCGGCCGCGCAGGGGGCCTGCGCGGCCGGTCCGCGGGCGGGGGCTGCCCGCACGGTGCCCGGTCGGCTCAGCCGCCGCCGCCACCACCGCGGCCGCCGCGACCGCCGCCGGTGCCGCCGGCACCGCCACCAGCACCGCCGGCCGGGGGCGGCTCACCGCCGCGGCCGCCGCCGAAGCCAGCACCGCCAGCGCCGCCCGGCTCGCCGCCGCGCCGGCGCGGCATCGCCTCGCGGATCGCGTCGAGCGCCTTCTGGGCGTCCTCGAGCTTGTTGTCGGCGAGGCTCTTCTTCAAGGTCTGCAGGTTGCCGTCGAGCTGCTTGACCTGCTCCTCGGTGAGCCGCTCGCGGAAGCGGCCGAGCATGTTCTCCAGGTTGCCGAGGTTGTCCTTGAACTGGGTCAGTTCCTCGGGGGTCATCTCGGTGAGCTTCTTCTGGCCGAACAGGCCGCCGCGGCCGCCTGGGCCCGCCGCGCCGCCGGGCCCGCCGGCGCCCATGCGCCGCGCGCGCTCGAGCTGCTGCGTGAGCCGCTGGACCTCGGCCTCGTTGCCCTCGGCCTTGGCCTTCTCGATCTGCTTCTCGAGTTCCGCAACGCGCGCGGCGGGGTCGACACGGACGCCGCCGGGGCCGCGGGCATCGCCCGCCGGCCGCTCCGGTCGCGCCGGGACGTCGCCGTCGGCGCGCGGGGGCTGGCCGCCGCCCGGGGCGACGTTGCCGAGCAGCTTCTCGTACTTGACCTTGAACGCGTCGCGCTCCTTGGTCTTGCCGGTCCGGTCGAGCAGCGCGTACTGCTGCTTCGCGGCTTCGCCGGCCAGCTTGTGGTTCGGCGCCAGGTTCAGGAACTGCTCGTAGAGGGCCATCGCACCGGCGAAGTCGCGGGTGCCCTTCTCGAGATAGAACGCCTTGTAGAACAGGTTCTCGGCCTGGGCCGGATCCTGTGCCCCGTCCTGCGCCGCGAGGGGCAGGGCCAGGGCCAGCAGAGCAGCAGCGATACGGAACTTCATGGGTTCTCCTGTGGGGAATGCCTCATCTGGTGCCCGCCTCCGGGCGACCGTCGGAACGATAGGCGCCGACTACGGCGAGCCGCCAAAGCCCCCACGTAACGCTTTGGTCGCACTGGCCCCGGCGACCCACGCGAACGCGCACAGGCTGCCCCCGGTGCTGCCACTCTGGGTTCCAACGACGGAGAACCCAGATGAACGGAACACACCTACCCCAGCAGTTGCCGACCCGACCGACCCGGCCCGAGGTGCGGGAGCCCGCACGGCCGAAACCCGCGGACCTCGTGCGCGAGGTGCTCGCCCCCCCGCCGCCGCGGTGGCGCATCCCGACCGACCCGCCGCCGGCCTGACGCGCCGGTTACAAGAACACCAGCGTCGACGCGACCGCGGAGGTGCTGCGGATCGCGATGGCGTGAGGATCGACGTCGAGCAACTGGCTGTAGACGCGCAGGCCGTTCAGGACCATCGGCGGCACCGGGACCGAGTACGACGCCATGCCGCGCGCATCGAGGCCGCCGACCCAGAGGATCGAGTAGCCGTCCAGCACGGGCCATCCCTGCACCGGCGAAGTCGTGCTCATGAGGCTCAGCAGCAGGTAGCCCGGGTCGGCGGGCCAGCCGCCCATCTGCCAGGTCAGTGTGTTGCCGCCGATCACGGCGGTCGGCACCGACAGCTCGCAGGGGTTCGTCGCCGTGTAGAACAGGTTCGACGGGTTGCTGGTGCCGGTTGCGTTGGTGACCCTGACCGTCTGCACGCCGAGCGGCAGGCCGTGCGGCGGCGTGAAGCGCAGCTGGGTGTCGCTGACCACGCTGATGCCCTGCGTCACGGCCTGGCCGCCGACCGTGACGCTCGTCGTGCCGGTCAGGCCCGAGCCCGTGATCGTGACGAGCGGCGGGCGGAAGGTCTTCACGAGCGCCGGGCTGATGGTCGTGATCACCGGCACCGTCGGCACGACGGTGAGGCAGCCCACCGACTGGCGGTAGGCGATGATCTGCGCCTGCTCGCCGGCGCTGAACGACGTCTGGTTGTTCGCGCAGCCGCCGACGCCCGAGCACATGATGTTGCACGGCGGCGCGCTGTCGCAGTGCAGGGCGTCGAAGTTGTGCCCGATCTCGTGCGCGGTGACCCCGACGCGGTAGTTCCAGTTCGTCGAGAAGCGCGATTGCGAGAGGCCGTAGGCGTTGGCGACGTTGCAGACCACGCCCAGGACCGCCAGCCCGATCGTGCCGCCGCTGGCGGCCCCGATCGGCCGGCCCGAGAGCAGGTGCGCGGTGTCGCGCGTGACGCCGCTGCGGTAGGTGTTCCAGTAGCTGGCGAACTGGTTCAGCAGCGTGGTCGCCACGTTCGTCGTGTACGGATCCGTCGTCGAGTTGACGATCAGCGTGCTGACCTGCAGCGCGATCTGCACGTCGCGGCGGTAGATCACGTCCATCGCGTTGACGACCGAGGTGACGTCGTTCTGCGTCGCCGTGGTACTGCTGCCGTTCAGCTGGAAGAACGGGTAGTCCGCCTCGATCGCGAGCTGGCAGCCGTAGAGGGTGTCCTCGCCGACCACGTTCGGCACGGCCCCCTGCACGGTGCCGGGCACCCCGCAGTGGTAGTCGAGGTTGCTGCTGTCGGGGCCCCGGTAGACGACGTGCACGGCCGCACCCGCGGTCGGCTGCACCTCGCGCACGGGCTGCACGAGCCACAGTTCGCCCGAGCCGAGCCGGGTCCACGCGCGCAGCGATCCGTCGAGCAGGCTCGCCGCGACCTCGCTGCCCGCGTCGCCTGGCACGGTGCCGCGGTAGGTCACGCACGGCGGCGTCGGCAGCACCACCTCGCCCGTGGCGCTGCGTTCGATCAGCTGGAAGCCCGGCGCGCGCACTTCGAACTGGCGCAGGTCGAGCTGCACCTGCCGGCCCGCGAACACCACGTCGATCCGCACCTGGGGCGGCAGGTTCGCCGGCACGGTGAGGTTCTGCACGGTGCCGGCCATCACGTCGAACTGCTGCAGCAGCGACGGTGGTGCGGGCAGCACGCGCGGCGACGGCGCCTGGCCGACGCCCTGGGCTACGGCAGCGGGAACGAAGAACAGGGCGCCGAGCACGGCGCGTACGAATCTTGGCATGGGATGGGCTGGGCTGAACTGCGGAGGTGGCGGCGGGCAGCAGGGGAGTCTACCCGGGCAGGAGCGCGGTGCCAGCCCCTCCGCGCGGAGGGGCCGGCGACATCGGGCCCACGCCCGGACGGAACCTGCCCGCCGCTCACCGCTTGCCCTCGTCGAAGACCTTCGTGATCTCCGCCGCCGCCGCCGCGTCGATCGGCAGCACGAGTTCCACCTCGTCGCCGGCCGGCACCGCAACCGTGCCCTTCCAGAGGCTCGCGCGGCCCTGGTCGAGGATCTCGACCTGCAGGTTGCCGGCGCGGTCGGGCCGCACGATCGTCTCCTTGCCGCTGCGCCACTCGACCTCGGTCGGCTCGCGGCGTTCGGCCCACCAGGTGCGCTCGCCCGGCTGCAGCACCACGATCACCGAGTCGGGCAGCGCGACGCCCTCGCGCAGCCGCAGCCGCACCCGCGCGCGCGGCACGAGGTCGATGCGGCAGTCCGCGGGTGGGTCGTCGACGGTCACCGTGCGGAAGTCGGGATGCACGATCGACACCTTGCCGCCCTTCCTGGGGAACGTGAACTCCACGCGGCCGCCGTCGCGGGTCTGGCTGCTGGACGCGCTGCCGCCGCCCTTGTGCAGGAACACGCCGTGCACCTCGATGCCGTCGCGCGGTTTGCCGTCCGGCCCGCGCACGGTGACCCTCGCGAACACCACGTGGTCCTGCAGCCGCAGGTCCAGGAGCCGCGGGTCGGCGCAGTCCTCGCCGGCCTTCACCTCGAGGTCCCGCACGACCTCGACCTGCCGGCCGAGCGCCGACACGCACAGCGAATACGTGCCGGGCAGCAGATCGTTCCATTCGACCGCGCCGTCGCGCAGCCAGGAGTGGCGGTCCTCGCCGTCCTTCGTCTTCAGCACGAGGCCCAGGTTGTCGGGCCTGCCCGGCGCGGCGAGGCGCACCACGACGCGGCCGGCGCGCAGGGCCACGAGGCGCAGTTCGCCGCCCGCGCTGGCCTCGGTCCTCTCGGCGAGCACCCACTTGCCGCCCTGCAGCGACAGCGGCACCGGCACGTCCTTCGGCGACAGTTCGCGCAGGCAGAAGCGACCCTCGGCGTCGGTGCGCGCGCGGTGCGCGAAGTAGATCGGTCCACCGCCGCCGTGGCTCGTCGAGTTGCACTCGAGCAGATGGCTCAGCTGGGCCGTGACGACGACCCCGGGCAACGGCCTGCCCTCGCCATCGACGACCACGCCGCCGAGCAGCACGGGCTCCTCGGCGAACGTCACGTCGCCGAGGTCGACGATGCCGTGCGTGTCCTCCGCGACGGGCACCACCACGGCGCCGCGGTACTGCGTCTCCTCGCGGCTCGGCCCGCGCCGCAGCAGCAGCACCTTCGGCTCGACGGCCTCCTGCAGCCAGCTCCGGCTGACCGTGAACTGCAGCCGACCCGCCTCGTCGGTGGTGAGCTCGCTGCCCTCGAACGTCTTGGCCGCCGCGCGCACGAGGCCGAGCCGCGTCTTGCCGAGCGGCTGCCGGTCGGCGCCCAGCACGCGCAGCCGCACGATCGGATCGGTCGCGGTCATGCGCACGCCGCAGATCACGAGTTCGCCGGCGCGGGTCGGGCCCGCCTGGTGGTGCTGCAGCACCCCGTCGAGACCGTCGACGCGCACGTCGACGCGCAGTTGCCGGCCCAGCGCGACCCAGCGGAACAGCGCCGCGTCGGCGGTCATCGTGCTCGGCCGCACCGCGTCCTGCCCGTGCTGGGACTGCTCGGCGTCGTGCAGCGTGACGTCGCGCAGCGCCGCGAACGGGTGTTCCCGGTCGTCGTAGAGCAGCACGCGCACCTGGCCACATGCCGGTAGCTGCAGCCGGACGGGGCCCGTCGGCCGGCCCTGGTCGTCGACCTCGAACCTGCCCCGGATCGGCTTCTCGGCGAAGACGGCGAGCTGCACGGTGAGGTCGCGGTATCCCTGCAGCAGCTCCGCCGGCACGCGGGCGCGCCCGGTCCCGTCGGTGACCAGTTCGCGCAGCGACTGGAACCAGCGCTCGTCCCCGTTGGGGCCGTAGAGCCTGCCGGCCAAGACCGGCGCGCCGGCGGCGGGCCGGCCCGAGCTGTCGGTGACGAGCACCTCGAACTCGACGTGCTCCTTCATCTTCACGGTCCAGCCGTCCTCGGGCCACCTGCGGAACGGCGCGCCGAGGAACCGCTGCGGCGCCAGCACGACGAGCAGGCCCTGCTCGACCGGCGCGACCTGCGCGGTGCCGTCGGTGCCGGTGCGGTAGTGCGCGCCGTACCAGCACGCGAGCAGCTTCTGGTAGGTGTCGGCCTCGCCCGCGAGTTCCTTCTGCAGTTCGCGCAGCGGCCGGCGCAGTTCGGCGATCGCCGCGTTGTCGATCACGAACACGTCGGCCCCGGCGATCGGCGCCTCGGTGGCCGCGTCGAGGACCTCGAGGCGGTTGCCGGCGGCCGGTGCGGGCGCGAGCGGTCGGGCGAGCAGTTCCTGTTCGAGGTCCTTCGGCCGGCCCGGCAGCTTCGGGTCTTGCGCAGGCAGGGGACCGAGCAGCAGGCCGAGGAAGACGGTGACGGCGGCGACGGCGGCTTTGCGGTGCATGCGCGGAGCGCCGGCGGGACCGGCGGTGACGGGGCGCGGATTGTCACGGGCGAGGGGCCGAGGCGCGAGGGGCGGTGCGGACGGGCTGCTACTTCCCTTCCAGCTCGGCGAGCCGTGCGCGCAGTTCCGCCGCCAGCTTCTCGTGGCTCGGCTGCCCCTCGATCTCGCGCAGCAGCGCCTGGAACTCCGCGCGCGCCCGGCCCGTGTGGCCGAGTTTCTGCACGATGATCGCCCCGGCCCTGCGCGCGTTGATGCGTTGCCCAGGGGTCGCGTTCGGGCTGCGCGCCACGGCCTCGGCCCAGCGCAGCCCGGCGGCGGGGTTGTTCCCGCGGCTCACGGTCCAGGCCATCTGGTAGGCCGCCTCCAGCCCGCGAGCGCTGTCGATGCCCTGCTCGTCGATCACCGCCTGCAGCGACCGCGCCGACTCCAGAAGGCCCGCCTCGTCACCGCGCTCGCGCTGCAGCATGCCGAGTTCGAGCAGCACCTGCGCGCGCTCGTCGGGCGTGCGCGCGCGGCCGCGCAGCACCTCCAGCGCACGCAGTCCTTCGTCGCCCGACCCACCCTGCATCGCCTTCCACACGAGCTGCCGCAGCTCGCCGTCGGGCAGCGCTTCGAACTTGCGCCGATCGACCTCGGCGAGCGCCTGCTGCAGTGCGTCGGCGTCGACCACGGCCGCCGGTGCAGGTGCCGGAGCAGCCGCACTGCGCTGTGGCGCGGCGAGCGCCGTGTCGACCTTGGCTTCGAGCGCGATCAGGCGGTCGAGCACCTGGTCGATGCGCGCGGCGATCGGCGCGAGTTCGGCTGGGGCCGGAGCCGCGGGCGCGGGGGCGGCCGCACGAGGCGCGGCCGGTGCAGCAGCCGCGGGCTGCTGGGGAAGTGGGGCCTCGGACGCACGCCCCGGCCAGAGCAGAGCGGCGACGAGGCCGCCGCCAGCGACCGCGCCCGCGAGCGCAGCGAGCAGGATCCGGTTCATGCGGGTGATGCCTCCGGCGGGATGATAGCCGCGAGCAGCGGCCAACACGGGTCGCGCCGGCCCCGCCCCCCCTACCGCTCCCCCGCCTTGCGCGTGCAGGCCCCCATCACCACGCCGAGCACCAGCGACCAGAGCGCCGCGATGCCGATGCGCAGGTCTCTCGGCATGCAGAACGTGAACGTGTGCAGCGGGATCCACAGCCACAGCAGCGTCGCCAGCGACGCGCCGAGCCCGGCGAACCCCGGCGACCGTCCGCCGAGCCAGCGGTCGATCGTGTGGTCGGCGAGGCGGTGCAGGATCATCAGCGACGGCCCGACCAGCACGTTCAGCACGACCGACACCGCCAACGCGTTGACCACGAGCCACCCGCCCTCGCGCGAAGCGACCGCCGCCGGCAGGTAGCCCTGCGCGACCATCGCGTCGACGCCCGCGACCGCGGTCGTGAACATGCACTTCACGTAGACGCCGAGCAGTCCCCAGCCGAGCGCCTTCAGCAACAGCCGCCGGCCGCGGAACGGCCAGCGGCCCGACCGCGCGCGCAGCATGCGCGACAGCGCCTCGCCGAGCGTGCCGAGCAGCAGGAACTGCACGAACGCGAGCCACAGCGGGTGCGCGACCGAGAGCTCGACGTAGGCCTCGAACATCGCCGACCGCCCGGCCGCCCGCGCTCAGCGCCGCTGCCGCGCGCGCTCGAGCAGTTCGTCGCGCACCATCGTGCCGATCTCGGAGCAGCGGTGGTCGCCGGCCCGCAGCGAACGGATGCGGCCGGTCTGGATCAGGTTCGCGACCGTCGCCTCGAGTTCCTGGTAGGCCTCGGCCTCGCCGACATGGTCCAGCAGGAGCCCCATCGACAGGATCGTCGCCAGCGGGCTCGCCTTGTCGGTGCCCTTGTACTTGGGGGCCGAGCCGTGGATGCCCTCGAACATCGACACCTTGCCCGGGTGGATGTTGCCCGAAGCCGCGATGCCCATGCCGCCGATCAGCATCGCGCCGAGGTCCGTGATGATGTCGCCGAACAGGTTCGTGGTGACCGCGACGTCGAACCACTCGGGGTTCTTGACCATCCACATGCACGCCGCGTCGATGTAGGCGTGGTCGGTGTCGACGCCCGGGTAGTCCCTGGCGACCTCGGCGAACGTGCGCGTCCCCAGGTCCTGCGCGCGCACCGCGTTCGCCTTGTCGATCAGCGTCACCATCGGCTTCGGCCGGCCGGGTTTGGGGCCGCGCCGCAGCGCCAGTTCGAACGCGTGGCGGACGATGCGCTCGGTGCCGCGCCGCGTGTAGACCATCTGCTGCAGCGCGATCTCGTGCTCGGTGCCCTTCTTGGTGTGGCCGTAGACGCCCGCGTAGGCGTCCTCGGTGTTCTCGCGCAGGAACAGGATGTCGATGTCGGCCGGCTTCTTGCCCTTCAGCGGGCACAGCGACTCGTGGTAGAGCTTGACCGGGCGCAGGTTCACGTAGAGGTCGAGCCGGTGCCGCATGCCGGCGATGATCGCGAACTCGAGCTTGCCGACCTCGATGCGCGGGTCGCCGATCGCGCCGAACAGCACCGCGTGCATCTGCCGGATCCGGTCGAACGCCGCGTCGGGCATCGTCTCGCCGGTCTTCAGGTAGTGCTCCGCGCCGTAGGGCAGGTGCTCGCGGCGGGTCTGGAAGCCGTAGATCGACTGGATGGCGTCGAGGACCTTCTGGGCCTCGCTCACGACCTCGTCGCCGATGCCGTCGCCGGGGAGGATGCCGATGTCGTAGACCTTGCTCATCAGGGGCTGGGCGGCCGGGAACGACCGCAGCGGGGGCGGCAGTATGCCGGGGCGCGGCTCCTGCTCCAACGGCGAAGCCTGCGGCACAGAGCCCAGGCGCCGGGCGCACCGCGCGCGCTAGACTGCGCCTTCCCACGATCCCCGAGAGCCACCGCGCCATGACGTTCCGCCCGCTGCTGACCGCCGTCAGCGCCCTGTTCCTGCTCGCCCACGCCGAGGCCCAGAACGAGGAGGCCGACTTCGACCAGCGCCAGGCCAAGGCGCTCAACGCGTTCGCGAAGAAGGCCTTCGACAAGGGCTTCCCGCGCATCGCCAAGGTCGTCTGGCTGCAGGTCATCAAGCTCTACGACGCCGACAACGCCGAGGCGTGGACCGCGCTCGGCTACGTCAAGGTCGGCGCGAGCTGGAACCCCGACCCCAAGCGCACCTACCCGACCGCGGACACCGGCAGCGGTTCCGAGGGCGCGCCGCTGAAGAGCAGCTACGAGTCGCTGAAGAAGGAACTGGCGGGCAACCACCGCTCGATGGCCGAGAAGTACCAGAAGGCCGACCGCCGGGACCGCGCCAACCACCACTGGCGCA
>VGXW01000023.1 GCA_016873195.1 Planctomycetota bacterium
CGGGTCGGCGAAGACCGAACGGAACAACGCGTCGTGCGGGTTGCCCAAGATCGTCCTCCAGGTGTTGGCGGGCCGCGCACACGCGCGGCCCGGCCCCTGAGTGGCAGCAGGGGGGGACGATTCCGGGCGGATTTCGGGCGGGGGACCTGGGTTCCTGGCGAAGGTGAGAGCCGCCGGGCCGTGACCGATCCAGACCTGCTGGCATCTCGCTCGATGCCGATCCGCAGCCCAAGCCCGGAGGCCCCATGCTCGACGTGAGCAAGGACGTCTGCTCCCTCACCGAATTCAAGCGCCGGACGCCGCGGCTTCTCGCCCAGCTCCGCACCAGCGGGCAGGCAGTCCTGCTGACAGTCAACGGCACGGCCGAACTCGCCGTGATGAGCGCGCGGACGCTGCAGCGCGTCCTGGACGCGCTCGACCGGCTCGACGCGCTCCAGGGCATCCGCGAAGGCCTCGATCAGGCCCGTCGCGGCGAGGGCGTCTCCAGCGGCGAGTTCTTCGCCGCCTTCCGCAGGAAGCGTCGTCTCGAGCGGCGCGGCGCATGAAGCTCCGCGTCGTGAACCTGCCGAGGGCCCAGCAGGACCTGGCGGAGGTCCACGACTTCATCGCGGAGGTGCAGCAACAGCCGATCGTTGCCGCGAGGCGGCTCGACGGCATCCAGGCGGCCATCGAGGGACTCGCCGCCCACCCAAGGCGCGGCAAGCCGATCCCCGAGCAAGATCTGCTTCCCGATGGAGTCCGCGTGTACGAGATCCTGTTCCACCGCCACCGCATCCTCTACACGCTGGTGCCAGGACGCGTGCAGATCGTCCACATCCGGCGGGGCACTCGCCGCAGTCTGGGTCCCGGCGAGATCTGAGCCAGCCCGCTACCCGCGCAACGTGCGCAGCGCCGCCCGCACGCTGTCGACGCGCGCCTTGAACACCTCCGCGCGCGCCGCGAACTCGACGACCGTCACCGAGTTGCCCGACGCCCACACCGCCACGAGGTAGCCGACGCGCTCGCCGCGCACGTTGGCCGCGCACTCGAACCAGTTGCCGGCGAGACCATCGTGGTTGCTGACCTCGCCCTTGCCGACCAGCTCGTAGCCGCGCTGCTGCGTGAAGTCGAACTCGATGGCCTGCGCCCAGAACTCGCGGTTCGCCTCGTTCGGATCCGCGAACTCGCGGACCCAGACCCGCGCGTCGTCGCCGGTCACGGCGCGGTAGTCGCCGGCGCCGTCGTACGCGTCGAGCACCAGGAAGTCCTTCGGCAGCTCGATCACGGTGCAACCGGCGAAGCCGCCGAGCAGGCCGACCAGCGCCAGGGACAGGACACGGAACGGAGCAGCCATCAGAAGTCCTCCATCACGCGTTCGGCGCCGATCGCGTTGATCCAGGCAAACCGGCTCGGTTGCCGCGAGCGTCTCACCGGCGGCGGCTCGGCGACCGCGCGGAACTCCGCCTGCAGCGTCGACATCGCCACCTGGTCGGCCAGCAGCTTGCGCTTGCCCTCCATGCGCTCGATCTCCTCGGTCAGACGGCGCATCTGCTCCTCGACCTTCAGGATCTCCTCGACCTTGTCGGCCTTCTGCAGGATCTCGCGCAGCCGCTCGAGCGACTTCCTGGCGTTCTCGATGCGGATGCCGAGGTCGGTGAACTCCTCGGTGACGTCGTCGGCGCTGCGCGATTCGGCGAGCACGCGCCCGCAGGTGCGCAGCAGCGCGAACGCCGCGTCGAACTGCTTCGCCGGCACGCGCACGGTGACCGTCGTGCCGGACTGGCGCTGCAGGTAGCCGCCCCAGTCCCGGACCACGGCCAGGAAGCGCTCGACGGCCTCCTCGGGCCGCGCGACCTCGAGCCGGATCTCGCCGCGGTAGACGAGCAGGCGCTCGGTCGCGGGCGCGGCCGCGGGTTCGGCGCCCTTGTCCTGGATCTCGGCAGACTCGGCGAAGAAGGTCTGCGGGCGGGCGCGCACGTCGGAGTCGCGGCCGTCCTTGGCGATCGCACCCTGGAGCCCGTTCGTCACGTCGTCGAGCGAGGCCACGAGGCCGGGCTTCATGGTCTCGGCGCGCGCCGGCGCGCGCGTGCCGTGGCAGGCGAGCAGCGGCAGCAACAGGACGGGCCAACACCAGCGGCAGAGGCGCATCGCGGACTCCTGCGGGAGAACGGGGAACCGTCCTTCTACCATGCCGCCACCGGATCGCCACGCCCATGATCGCGCCGTTCGCCGCCCTGCTTGCTGCCCTGTTCGCTGCCCTGTTTGCTGCCCTCGGCACCGCCCTGCCCGCCGCCGCCGCCGCGCAGGACCCGCCGCGCGCGCCGCCGGCAAGCCCGAACTGGCCGACCGGCTCGCGGACCTCGTGCGGTAGCCGCGGTCAGCCCGGCAGGTCGGTCGGCCGCTGCGCGTAGCCCCACAGTTCGCGGTACTTCGGCTGCACGTAGGGATGCAGCGCGTCGGCGAGTTGCTCGCCGAGGCCGTTCCTGCGGATCAACTGGATCACGTCGTCGAGGTCGCGCGGGCGATCGGGCGCGGACAGGCCACTCGCGAGTTTGAGTTCGATCAGCCGCGCCAACGCGAGGTAGCGCTTGCCGGCCAGTTCGATCGCCGCCGCGGCCGGATCGGGAAAGCTCACGCCGCGTGGCACGCCGTCGCCCGGGATGCCGCCCGTGACCAGGACGTCGACCGGCACGTTGCCCTCCGCATCCTTCACACCGCGGCTGCCGGGGAAGCGCTCGACCCAGCCGAGCCCCAGCGCCGCCGCCCGGAACTGCACGAGGCCGTCGGCCGTCAGCAGCACGTCGATGTCGTTCGTCACCCGCACATGGCCGTGCGCGTTGACCGCGAGACCGCCGCAGATCGCGTACGGGATGCCGAGTTCGTCGAGCTTCCGGCACAGCCGGTCGGCCGCCAGCTGCACGTCTGCTGTCCCCATGAAGAACCTCCTGAGCTGTTCCCATCTGGCCAGGAGGTCGGCGTCCGACGTGGTCACCGCCCCATCTTGGCCCATGCGCCCAGGTGGGTCGAGGGGGCGCAGAACGGCGGCGGAATCCCGCGATCCGTGCGGCGGCGCGTCAGGGTGCGGGCTGCAGGGCAGCGGGCTCGAGCCCGGACAGACCGCCGCCCGGCGGCGTCGCCGCGACTGCCGCCGGCAACGGACCGCTCACCTCCAGCGCGCCGAGCAGCAGCACCGGGCCGAGCATCTCGAGCGCTTCCTCGAGCCAGACCGTGTGGGCGAACAGCGGGATGCCGCGCAGCGTGAGCCCGCTCGCGATCGCACGGTCCTCGAGCGCTTCGAGCAGCAGCGCCGCGACCAGCAGGAGGAAACCCGCGACCAGCAGCGAACGCGCGCGGCCTGCGGGCAGCGTGCGCCACATCACGGCGAACGCACAGGCACCGCCGAGCAGGCACAGCGGCGCCAGCGCGGCGATCCACGAGTAGACGCCGAACCCGGAGAACCACGGCGCGAGCGCGATGCCGGCGCGTTCGTGCAGCTGGCAGGCGTCGTCGATCGACAACAGGAGGAAGCCCACGGCCGGCAGCAACCACCAGCGGGAACGCCGCACCAGCGGCAAGCAGCACCGGCCGAGCCACGCCATCGCGACGACGCTGAACCACGTCGGCAGGCTGGCCTCGCGGCTGCTGTCGAACGCCCAGAGCAGGGAGTCCGGCGGCTGGTGGCGGCCCGGGTAGGTGAGCCGCATCGCGGCGTCGGCCACGGCGAGCAGCGCCGCCGCGATGCAACCAAGGCGCAGGAACGACATGCCCGTTCCATCGGCCACCGGGCCCCGGTCCGTCGAGTGCCCGTCCCGCCGTGCGGCAGTGCGCCGGCGCAGGGTCGCTGGCAAGGCCGCTTCCGTATGCTCCCGCCGACCCCGACCAGCCGCCGGCACCCGGTCCCGCCATGGCCAACCCCACCACGCTCACCGTCCCGCTCGCCGCGACGCTCGCCGCCTGCGCCGTGCAGGCCCCGCCCGTTCGGGCACCGATCACCGCGCAGGAACTCACCGCGCACGTGCGGTTCCTCGCCAGCGACCTGCTCGAGGGCCGCGGCGTCGGCACGCGCGGCGACGAACTCGCGCGCCTCTACCTCGCCACCCAGCTCGAGGGCTGCGGCCTGCGCCCCGGCTGCGCCGCCGGTTCCTGGAACCAGGCGGTGCCGATCCTCGGCATCACGACCACCGTGACGCGCACGCTGGCGGCGGAGGGACCGGCCGGAGCGGCGGAGTTCGCCGCGCCCGGCGAGTTCACCGCGGTCGCCGGCAGCCCCGCACCGGCGGCGGCGTGGCAGGACGCGGAGCTCGTGTTCGTCGGCTACGGCATCCGCGCGCCCGAGCAGCAGTGGGACGACTTCGGCGACGCGGACCTCGCGGGCAAGGTGCTGCTGGTCATGAACGACGACCCGGCGGGCGACCCCGCGCGCTTCGGCGGCCGGACGCGCCTCTACTACGGGCGCTGGACCTACAAGTTCGAGCAGGCCGCGCGCTGCGGCGCCATCGGCGCGCTCGTGATCCACACGGACGGATCGGCCGGCTACCCGTTCCACGTCGTGCAAGGCAACCACGGCCGCGAGAACTGCTGGCTGCCGTTCCGGGACGGCGAGCCGACGCTGGCGATCCGTTCGTGGGTCACCGAGGCCACCGCGAAGCGGCTGTGCGCGCTCGGCGGCCACGACCTCGACGCGCTGCGCGCGCGCGCCGAACGGGGCAACCAGCCGCCCGTGCCGCTCGGCGTGCGGCTCGACCTCGAAGTCGCGAACGAGGTGCGCGAGCTGCGCTCGGGCAACGTCGTCGGCCTGCTGCCCGGCGGCGACCCGCTGCGGCGCGACGAGTGCGTCGTCGTCACGGCGCACTTCGACCACCTCGGCCGCGGTGCTCCGGTGGACGGCGACTGCGTCTACAACGGCGCCGTCGACAACGCGACGGGCTGTGCGGGCCTGCTGGCGATCGCGCGCGCGTGCGCGAGCCTGCCGGTCCGGCCCGCGCGCAGCATCCTGTTCGTCGGCCTGACCGCCGAGGAGTCCGGCCTGCTCGGCGCGCAGTTCTTCACCGCGAATCCGCCGGTGCCGCCGCGGCGCCTCGTCGCGAACTTCAACCTCGACAGCCTGAACGTGTTCGGCCGCACGCGCGACGTCGAGCTGGTCGGCCACGGCAAGAACAGCCTGACCGCGCTCGCGGCGCGGCTCGCCGCCGCGCGCGGCCGCGAGGTCGCACCGGAGAGCAGTCCGCAGCACGGCCTGTTCTACCGCAGCGACCACTACCACTTCGCGCGCATCGGCGTGCCGACGGCCTACTTCACGCCGGGGCGCGACTTCCTCGACCGGCCCGAACCGCGCCGCCGCCTGCGCGCCAGCTACGGCGCGACGCGCTACCACCGGCCGACGGACGAACTCGAGCCGTGGTGGGACCTCGACGGCGCGGTCGAGGACCTCGAACTCGTGCTCGCCTGCGTGCTCGCGACCGCCGAAACCGACGCGGCTCCGGCGTGGACACCGGGCGACGAGTTCGCGCCCCTGCGGTGACTTGACAGCCCGCCGCCAGCGACTACTTTTCGACGCAAAGCAACAGCCATGGAACTGCGCGACGCGATCGACCAGATCACCACGATCCGCACCCAGCTCGCGGCGACCGAGCGCCTGCGCGGCCTGCGCGCCGTGCCCGTGGCGCTGTCCGGCGCGATGGCGATCGCCGCCGCGGTGGCGCAGGGCTGCCTGATCCAGCATCCGCTCGCGGAGCCCGCCCGCTACCTGCTGCTGTGGACCGGCACCGCGCTGCTGGCCGGCGCGTTCGCCGCGGTCGAGGTCGTGTCCCGCACGAGGCGCAGCGACTCGGCGCTCGGCACGGCGAACCTGCGCCTCGCGGCGCTGCAGTTCGCGCCGAGCCTGCTGGCCGGCGCCGTGGTGACGATCTTCGTCGCGACGCGGCTGCCGGGCGCGGTCGCCTTGCTGCCGGGCCTCTGGCAGCTGCTGTTCGGCCTCGGCAACCTCGCCGCGCAGCAGGTGCTGCCCGCGCCGGCGCGCGCCGTCGGCCTCTGCTACCTCGGCAGCGGCGGCGTCTGCCTGTGGCTCGGCGAACGCGCGCTCGACCCGTGGGCGATGGGTCTGCCGTTCGCGGTCGGCCAGTTCGCACTCGCCGCGATCCTGTGGTGGCACCACGAACGGAGCGCGCCCGCCGAGGTGCGGCCATGACCGATCGCCTGAAGGAAGAGGGCCGCTACGCCTACGAGGGTCTCGACCGCGTGCTGCACGAGAAGGCGCGGCTCGGCATCCTGACTTCGCTCGCCGCGCGCGCCGAGGGCATCCTGTTCACCGACCTGAAGGCGCTGTGCCAGCTGACCGACGGCAACCTGTCGCGCCACCTGACCGTGCTGCAGGAGGCCGGCGTCGTCGAGATCCACAAGGGCTACCGCGGCCGCCGGCCGCAGACCTTGTGCCGCCTGACCGAGGCGGGCCGCAGGCGCTACCTCGACTACATCGGCGTGCTCGAGGCGGTGCTCGCCGACGCACTCGACGCGGCGAAGGCCGGGCGCAAGACGCGCCGCACGCTGCCCGAGGGCTTCAGCCCGGCCTGAGGCACGGCCGGGTGCCTGACCTCACCTGGGCTGGCGCGGATCGCCGAACGGAGCACCCACCGGCAGCGCGCGCAGCGTGGAGTGCAGCACCTGGAAGTGCGGCCGGCCCTGCGCGTCGGGGCCGCGGAACACCAGCGTCGCCGCGGCGCTGCCGCGCGCGACCTCGCCGAGCATCGCGACGAGTTCGTCGGGCCGGCGCACCGGCACGTCGGCGCCGCCGCGCCGCAGCACGAGCAGCACCGCGCGGCCACGCAGACGGCCGAGGTGCGGTTCGAGCTGCTGCCGCACCGCGGCGACGTGCGCCGCCTCGGTGCCGGCCTCGATGCCGAGCAGCACCATCGGCGGCACGGCCTCGTCGCGGCGGCCGAGCACGGTGACGAGCGCTCCGGTCGCGGCGGCGGGCGCGGCGGGGGCCGGCTGACCCGCGGCCGGGGCGGCGGGAGCGGCAGCAGCCGTGGGCGCCGGCGCGAGCACGGGCGGGTGCACCTGGAACGGCTTGCCGTCGCCGCCGTCGACGTGCACCTCGCGCGCGCCCGCGGCGACCACGCGCTGCACGGCGTCGGCGGCGAGCCCCGCGAGCGGCGCCTTTGCCCCGGGCCAGACGAGCACCACGGTGGTCTTCGGCAGGTCGCGCCGCGCCGCGAGCAGGCCCGGCAGTTCGTGCGCGAGCTGGGCTCCGGCGATCGCCGGGTCGCTGTCCGGACGTGCGCGCAGCACGAGCCGCTGGAACTTCGCCTCGGGCGGACCGAACAGCGCCGGGTGCAGCTGCAACGGCACCGGCCCTTCGAGCCGCACGCGCTCGGCCCCGCGCGCGATCAGCGCCGCGGCCAGCGCCTCGGTCGCCGGCGACGGCGAGAGCGCCACCACAGTGCCCTTCGGCAGCTCCGCCGCGTCGAGTTCGCGCACGATCGCGAGCTGCTGCTGTGCCGCGTCGCGCGGCCCGGCGGCAACGGCAACGCGCACGGCAGCACCGTCGCGCGCGATCGCCAGCATCGGCGGCAGCAGCACGTCGATCGCGCCGCGGTCCTCGCGCTCGAGCCGCGCACAGCCGGCCGCCTCGATCGCGGTGCAGAGCGTGCGCAGCAAGGTGCGCGAAGGCGGCGCACTGCCCGCGAACAGGAGCCGCACCACAGCGCCGCGCAGCTGCGCGCCCGCCGCCGGCAGCCGCCGTTCGATCGCGCGCACGAGTTCGGCCGGTTTGCCCGTGTCGGTGTCGAGCCGCACGGTGCGCAGTGCGGCATCGCCGCCGACCACGAGCGGCGCGGGCAGGAACGGTTCGCGCAGTTCGCCGCCAACGGTGCAGGCGAGGACCTTGCAGCCGCCGAGCGCCTCGGCGAGGCAGCGTTCGACCTCGGCGTCGAGCGCGAACCCGGCCGGCCAGTCGACGAGCAGCGCCTTGCCGCGCAGGCCGGCCGCGGCGTCGGCGGCCTCGCGCCGGAACGCGGCGAGCACCGCGAGCCGGCTGCGGCCGTTCGGCACCACGCGCCACGTGGTCTCGGCGCCCGCCACGACCTCGAGCAGCTTCGGCCAGACGATCTCGCCCTCGGTCACGCCGTCGCCGAGTTCGATCCGCGCGGCCCCGCCCTTGCGCAGGAGGTCGACAGAGAGGTCGCGCTCGGCCGCGCCCGCAGCGCCGCGGAAGTGCACGCGCACGGCCTTGCCGGCGAACGCGGCGCCATGGCCCGGCAGCACGTGGTGCAGCGCCTCCTGCGTGCTCGCGGCGTCGCCCGGCGACACGGTGACGACGGTGGCAGCACCCTGCGCGACCACCGCGACGCGGTTCTCGAGTTCGCGGTCGAACAGCACGCGCTCACCGATCGCCGCGCGCAAGGCACCCGCCTCGCGCAGGGTCCGGCCGATCGCCGCGCGCAGTTCGCCATCGGGCTTCGGGCCGCCCGCGAACGTGAACACGAATCGGCGGTCCTTCGCCGCGGGCAGCAGCTTCTGCAGTTCGGCGGGCAGCAGTACGGTGAGGTCGGCGACGTCGAGTTCCGCCGTCGCGAACACAACCTTGGTGTCGGCGCCGGCAGTCTGCACCTCGACGCCGAGTTTCGGCAGGGCGCCCTCGTGCACGAGTTCGTCGCCGAAGCCGCGCCGCACGGTCACCCTGGTGGCCTTCACGGGCTTCAGCGCCGCGGCGACGATCTCCTTGACCGCGCTGCCGACCATCGCCTCGCCGGCGAAGCGCACGACCACGCGCTGGAAGCGCAGCTGCGCCGCCGCGCGCGCGACGGCGGAGTGCAGCGGGCCCTTCACCGCGTGCGGCACGTCCTGCTTGTCCATCGCGGGCACCGTGACCGTGACCGCGAAGTCGAAGCCGTGCTCGCCCGCAGGTGCGCAGGTGGCCTGGACCGGCCCCGCTTCGGGCTCCGCTTCGGGCTCCGGCTCGAGCGGCGGGAGCTCCAACAGTTCCCCCTCGGCGAGCGGTTCGAGCATCGGCAGCTCCGCTTCGATCTCCTGCTTCTTGTCGGCGACGGGCTTCTTCTTGGGAAGGCGGCGAGGGGTGCTCATGCGGTCTGCGGTGGGAGAGGGGGTCCAGGGTAGCGGAAGCCATCGCCGGGCCAAGGACGGGCTACCGCGATTCGCGCCCAGGCCCGGCCGATCCCGGCGCGAGCCGTGCATTCTTCGCCCTCACCCCCACAGCTCGCGCGGGGCCGGGAACATCGTGCCGCCTTCGTAGCGGATGCCCGGCTGCCGGTCCTTCTCCAGCAGCAGCGGGCCGTCGAGGTCGGCGACCACCGCCCCACCCGCGAGCAACTGTGCTGGCGCCATCGCGAGCGACGTCGCCACCATGCAGCCGACCATCACCGACAGGCCGCGCTTGCGCGCCGCCGCCGCGAAGTCGAGCGCCGGCGTCAGCCCGCCGGTCTTGTCGAGCTTCACGTTGACCGCGTCGTAACAACCGAGCAGCGCGGCGAGCCCCGCGGCATCGTGCGCCGACTCGTCGGCGCACACCGGCACCGGCCGGCACAGGCCGCGAAGCGCTTCGTCGGCAGCGGCAGGCAGCGGCTGCTCGACGAGTTCCACCCCCACCTCCGCGCAGGCCGCGAGCATTCCGGGCAACGACTCCGGCGCCCAGCCCTCGTTGGCGTCGACGATCAGCCGCGCGCGCGGGGCCGCAGCGCGCACCGCCGCGAGCCGTTCGCGGTCGCCGTCGCGGCCGAGCTTGAGCTTCAGCAGCGGCCGGCCCGCGGCCACCGCCGCCGCCGCCGCCGTCGCCATCGCCTCGGGCACCCCCAGACTCAGCGTGAACGCGGTCACCACCGGGACCGGCGCCGGCAGCCCGCAGCGCCGCCAGACCGGCACGCCGCTGCGCCTGCTCTCGAGATCCCACAGCGCGCAGTCGAGCGCGTTGCGCGCCGCGCGCGGGCCGAGCAAACCCGGCACCTCTGCGCGTTCCGCCCCCGCCTCGATCGCGTTGCGCGCCGCCGCCAGCGCCGCGAGCACGCCGTCGACGCTCTCGCCGTAGCGCGGATAGGGCACGCATTCGCCGCGGCCCAGACAGCCGTCCTGCTCCAGCGTCACCACGACGACCTCCGCGTGCGTCTTGCTGCCGCGCGCGATCGTGAAGCCGCCCGCGATCGGCCAGCGCTCCGCGGTGACCGTGAGCCGCCTCATCGCCGGGGGAAGCGCCGCAGCAGTTCGTCGACCAGCGGCCCCACCCCGATGCGGATCGGATCGACGCAGGGCAAGCCGTGCTGGCGCCCCGTGCGCTCGAGCACCTCGCGCGCCGCCGCGTCGTCGAGCGCCTCGGTGTTCAGCGCGATGCCGATGCACTGGATCGCCGGGTTCGTCAGCGCGCCGTCCGCGATGGTGCGGTCGATCACCTGCTGGATCGTCGGCAGCGGGAACTGCACGCCGCGCATCGTGGTGCGCGTCGGTTCGTGGCAGACGACGAACGCATCGGGCTGCGAACCGTGCAGCAGGCCCAGCGAAACACCCGCGAACGACGGGTGGAACAGCGAACCCTGCCCCTCGATCACGTCCCAGTGGTCGGGCGCGTTCGCCGGCGACAGCCATTCGGCCGCGCCGGCGATGAAGTCGGCGACCACGGCGTCGACCGCGATGCCGCGCTCCGAGATCAGCACGCCGGTCTGGCCCGTGGCGCGGAAGTCCGCCTGCAGACCCGCGGCGCGCAGGCCGCGCTCGAGCGCGAGCGCCGCGTACTTCTTGCCGCACGAACAGTCGGTGCCGACGGTCAGCAGGCGCAGGCCCGCACGCTTCGTGCCCTTGCCGGTCGGCAGCACCACGTCCGAGATGCGCACGTCGTGCAGCTGGCGGCCGTGTCTGGCCGCCGCCTCGGCGATCGCCGGGATCGAGCCGAGCCGCACGTGCAGCCCGGTCGCGACGTCGAGCCCCGCGGCGAGCGCCGCCACGATGGTCGCGACCCAGTGCCCCGGCAGCACGCCGCCCGCGTTGGCGACGCCGACGACCATCGTGCGGGCGCCGCGCGCGATGGCCGCCTCGATCGTGAGGTCGGGGATGCGGCAATCGGCGTTGCAGCCCGGCAGCCGCAGCTGGCCCACGCACCACTCGGCCCGCCAGTCGACCACGCCCTGCGCGGTCTTCGCGGCCAGCGGATCGCGCGCGTCGCCGAGGAACAGGAGATAGGGCTTGTGGATCTGCATGCGGGCCGGCGGGGGCCGCGAGTGTCGGCCGCGCGCGCGGGGCGGTCAAGCGCGCGGCCCCGGGCCTACTCGCCGAGCACCTTGATCAGCACGCGTTTGGGTCGCCGGCCGTCGAACTCGCCGTAGAAGATCTGTTCCCAGGGCCCGAAGTCGAGCTTGCCCTTGGTGATCGCGACGACGACCTCGCGGCCCATGATCTGGCGCTTGACGTGCGCGTCGGCGTTGTCTTCGCCGGTGCGGTTGTGGTGCCAGGTCCGCGGCGACGGATCGAACGGCGCGAGCTGCTCGAGCCAGCGCGCGAAGTCCTCGTGCAGCCCCGGCTCGTCGTCGTTGACGAACACCGACGCGGTGATGTGCATCGCGTTGACGAGCACGAGGCCCTCCTGCACGCCGCTCTTCAGCACCGCGGCCTCGACCTCTGGCGTGATGTTCGTGAACGCCATCCGCTCCGGGATGGACAGCGTCAGGTAGGCGGTGTGCGACTTCACCGCGCCCTACCCGCGCCTGGTGCCCGGCATCGGCACCGGGTCGACCGGCAGCGGCCCGAACGCGTACTGGTCCGGCCCCCACTTCTCGTCGCTGTTCAGCGCCTGCTCCCAGGTGACCTCCTGGCCCGAATAGGTCGCCATGCGCCCGAGGATCGCCGTCAGCGTGCTCTCGGCGACCATGCGGCCGTCCTGGATCGGCTTCTGCGCGCGGATGCTCGCGAACAGTTCGTCGTGCTCGGTCTGGTAGGGGTTGTTGTTCGTGCCGGACCACGACCACGGCTGCTCGCCCTGGATCGCCCAACGGCCGGAGTCCATGTGCGCGGCGCCGAGCGTGCCGTAGAGGTGCTCGCTGACGTCGTTGGTGCACTCGTCGATCTGCCGGCACTCCGAGAAGCAGAACGCGCCGCCCTTGTACTGGTACTGCACCGCGTGGTGGTCGAAGATGTGGCCGAACTTCGGGTCGGTGCGGACCTGCCGGCCGCCCATGCCGCGCGCCTTCACGGGGTGCGCCTGCAGCGCCCAGTTGACGACGTCGAGGTTGTGCACGTGCTGCTCGACGAGGTGGTCGCCCGAAAGCCACGTGAAGTAGAGCCAGTTGCGCAACTGCCACTCCATGTCGCTCCACTCGGGCTTGCGCGCGGCGTGCCACAGGCCGCCCTGGTTCCACGAGCAGCGCGCGAACAGGATCCGGCCCAGCGCGCCGCCGTGCACCTTCTCCATGATCGCCTGGTAGCCGTTCTGGTAGTGGCGCTGCAGGCCGCAGACCACCGACAGGCCGAGCGTCTGCGCCTGTTCCGCCGCCGCGAGCACCGCACGCACGCCGGGGCTGTCGACCGCGACGGGCTTCTCGAGGAACACGTGCTTCTTCGCCGCGACCGCGGCCGCGAAGTGCGCGGGCCGGAAGTGCGGCGGCGCGGCGAGCAGCACGACGTCGCAGTCGGCCGCGAGCACGCCCTGGAAGGCGTCGAAGCCGGCGAAGCGTTTCTCCTTCGGCACCTCGGCGCGGCCCTGGACCGCCGGGTTCTTGGCGAGCGCGTCGAGGCAACCGTCCAGCCGGTCGGCGAACATGTCGCCGACGGCGACGAGTCGCGTGCTGCCCTGGGTGGCGAGGGCCTGCGCGATCGCGCCGCTGCCGCGGCCGCCGCAGCCGATCGCCCCGATGCGCAGTTCGTCGCCGCGCGGGCTCGGCTCCTGCAGGCGGCCCGCGGCTTCGGCGCGCGCGAGTTGCTGGGCGGTGGCCACCGCGGCGGCGGTGAAGAGGAACGAACGGCGCGTCGTGCTCATCGTCGGTCTCGGATTCAGGGGTTCGCGGATGGCCAGATTCGCGGGCTCGGACCGCGCAGGGCTGGCGGGGTGGCGTCGGCTCGGGGGGGAAGCCTAGCGGTCGCCCGAGCCCGGCTGAAGGACACGCGAGGGTGCCGGGCCGCAACGCCGCACGGACTGCGCAACTCGCCGCCGCGCGTTGCCGACTTCGGCCCAGACCGCGCGCGGCCCGGCCCACCCAGCAGGAGCTACGATCGTTCCATCCTCACGGAGGTCACCATGCGCCCGCACGTCCTCGCGGCCCTGACCCTGGGCCTGTCGCTCACCGTGGCCGCCGCCCCGCGCGCCGTCGCGCAGTCCCCGACCCAGCCGGGGGCGCTCTCGTTCGTCGCGAACGAGGGCCAGTGCGCGCCCGAGGTCCGCTTCCGGCTGCGCGGGCCGGGCCTCGCCGTGCAGTTGCTGCGCGACAAGGTGCTGTTCACGCTGGTCCGGCGAGACGAGCCGCGCGCCGCCCCGGTCCGGCCGCGCGAGCGCTTCACGTCGCCGCGGCGCCCCGCCTCGCGCACGCTCGCGACGGTGGGCCTGCAGTTCGTCGGTGCCGCCGGGCCATTCCAGACACACGGCGAAGCGCCGCTGCCGGGCCGGATCCAGTTCTACCGCGGCGGCGAGCGCATCGAGAACGTGCCCACCTTCGCCGGCGCGCGCTGCCGCGAGGTCTACCCGGGCATCGACCTCGTGCTCGTGACCAGCGGCAACACGCTGAAGAGCGAGTGGCACGTGCGGCCCTTCGCCGATCCGTCGGTGATCCGCTGGCGCTACGCCGGCGCGCTGGGCGTTTCGCTCGACGGCGCGGAACTCGCGATCGACACCGCGCTCGGCCGGCTGCGCGAACTGCGACCCGTGGCGTTCGCGGCAGACGGCCGCCCGGTCGCCGCGAGCTACACGATCGACGCCGCGGGCACCGTCGGCTTCGTGCTCGGCCCGCACGATCCGGCGCAGGCCCTCGTGATCGACCCGGTGCTCGCGTGGAGCACGTTCCTCGGCGGCGACGACCTCGACGAGCTGATCGGCATCGCCACGGACGCTGCGGGCAACGTCTACGTGTGCGGCACGACGCAGAGCGACGACCTGCCGGTGACCCCGGGTCTGCTGACGAGCATCGACAACGAGGACGTCTACCTGGCGAAACTCGACCCGGGCGGCAGCACCTTGCTGCGCGCGACCTACTTCGGTGGCGGCGGCAGGGACGAGGGCAAGGCGCTCGCGATCGACCCGGTCTCGGGTCACGTCTACCTCACCGGCAGCCACGAGAACGCATGGAACATGCCGCAAGGGCGCGCGCAGACCTTCGGCACCGCACTGGTCGGCGGCCCCTGCCTCGGCAACAAGGACGGCTTCCTCGCGCGGTTCGATGCGCAGCTGAACCTCGTCTACACGACCTACGTCGGCGGCTCCTGGTTCGACGAGTGCGACGACGTCGCGGTCGACGGCAACGGCGACGTCTACCTCGGCGTGCACACGGACTCGCCGGACTTCCCGGTCTCGGCGAACGCGTTCCAGACCACGCGGCGCGGCAGCACGGACAACGCCGTCACGAAGATCGCCGCGAACGGCCTGTCACGCCTGTGGGGCACCTACCTCGGTGGGTCCTCGTACGAGGAGGAATCGCGGCTCGCCGTCGACGGCACGGGCACGGTCTACGTCGTCGGCTCGACGGAGTCGGCCGACTTCCCGACCGTGACCAACCCGGGCAGCGGGCTCGCGCAGGGGCCGCAGGGCGACACGGACGTCTACCTCGCGCGGCTGAATGCCACCGGCACGGCGCTGCTCTTCTCGAGCTACCTCGGCGGCAGCGGCTACGACGAGGGCAATGCGGTCGCGGTCGACGCGGCCGGCAACGCCTACGTCGCCGGCTCCACCGAGTCGGCCAACTTCGTGCCGGGCCTGCGCGGTTCGCTGCGCGGCCCGATCGACGGCTACCTGCTGAAGGTCAGCGCGACCGGCAACCTGGTGACGACGTTCGCGGCGAGCCACCTCGGCGGCAGCGCGCTCGATGTCGCCCTCGGCCTCGCGCTCGGCGGCGGCACGGCGGGCGCGCGCGAGGTCTACCTGGCGGGCGCCACGACCTCGACGGATCGTTTCGCCAACCCGGTGCCGTTCCTGCTGAGTTCGGCCCACCGCGGTTCGATCGAGGGGTTCGTCGCGAGGACCACCGCGACCGGCGACCTCGCCGAGTTCGCCTACTACGGCGGCAGCGGCGAGGACGTGCCCTTCGCGATCGCCACGACGAGCCAGGGTTGCGTGATCGCCGGCCGCACCTGGTCGCCCGACCTGACGACGACGCCCGGAGCCTACGACCGCGCCTACAGTTTCTGGGGCGACGGTTTCGTCGCGCGCTTCGCCGACGGCGCCGAGGAACGGTTCGGCACGGGCACGTTCGGCAGCGGGCCGTGCATCCCCGCGCTGTCTGCCTCTGGCTACACCGTGCCGGGCGGCACGTTCCACCTCGACGTGCAGAACGGCATCGGCGGCGCGCTGGGGTTCCTGGTCATGGGCTTCGCCGGCGGATCGGCGCCGCTCGGCTGCGGCACGATCTACCTGGCGCCGCCGGCGGTGACGGTGACGCTGCCGCTCGGCGGCACGGGGCCGTGCGGCGGCGCGGCGGGCATTCCGTTCCCGCTGCCGGCCAACCCGGGGCTGTCGGGAATCGACCTGTTCGTGCAGTTCGTGGGGCTCGACCCCAACGGCTGCTGGCGCACGAGCCCGTTCACCTTGTCGAACGGGCTGCACGTGCGCATCGGGTGAGCGGGCCTTGCAGCGCCCGCAGTGGTAGCCTCCCCCAGCCAGCCCGATGCCCGCCCAGTTCGAGATCACCTGCACCTGCGAGTTCGCGGCCGCGCACCGGCTCGCGGCACCCGGCCTGACCGACGAGCAGAACCTCGCCCGCTACGGCCCCTGCGCGCGCGAGCACGGCCACACGTGGACGCTCGAGGTCACCGTGCAGGGCCCGCTCGACCCGGCGGCCGGCTGGGTCGTCGACTTCGCGCAGCTCGACCGCCTCGTGCACGAGCGCATCGTCGCGCGCGCCGACCACCGCCACCTGAACCACGACGTGCCGTTCGTGCACGGTGCGATCCCGACCGCCGAGAACCTCGCCGTCGCGTGCTGGCACGAGCTCGAGCCGGCGCTGCGGGCGTGGCCGGGCTGCCGGCTCGTGCGGATCGCGATCGGCGAGGACCGCCGCCACCTCGTCGTCTACCGCGGCGCGCCCGAAGCAGGCTGAACGCGGCGCCCCCCGGGCCTTCCGCAGGCGGGGTAAGCCCTTTTGCACCTTGCCGGTGGGCTGCAGGGTCCGGAGAAAGGGGCCATGGAACCAGTCGCCTCGATCGTGCAGCGCCACGGCGGCAGACGCGACGCGTGCATCAAGATCCTGCAGGAGATCCAGACCGCCTACGGCTACCTGCCCAAGGACGCGCTGCGCTGGGTGACCGACCACACGAAGATCACGCCGCGGCAGATCTACGGCGTCGCGACGTTCTACGAGTGGTTCCGGTTCCAGCCGGTCGGCAAGCACATGATCCGCACCTGCCACGGCACCGCCTGCCACGTCAACGGCGCGCGGCAGACGACGCGCGAGGTGCAGGAGATCCTCGGCGTCAAGGACCGCGAGACGACGCCCGACGGCATGTTCACGCTCGAGTCCGTCGCGTGCCTGGGCTGCTGCAGCCTCGCACCGGTGATGATGGTCGGCGAGCAGGTGTTCGGGCGCCTCGCGCCGAAGGACATGAAGAAACTGATCCAGGACTACCGGCGGAAACACGCGCACGACCACGAGCCCGGCAAGAAGGCGCACGGCCACGCGCACAAGCCGGGCCACGCGCGCCCCCACGCGCACCCCGACGGCCACGGAGCGAAGTCATGACCACCTCCGCCGTGCCTGCCGCGAGCAGCGGCTCCCCCACGAACGGTGGCCGCTGGCGCGTCGCCGTCGGCCTCGGTTCCTGCGGCGCCGCGGCCGGCGCGCAGGGCCTCTACGACCTGCTGCGGAAGCGGATCGATCCCGCGCGGGTCGCGCTCGAACAGACCGGCTGCGCCGGCCTCTGCCACCGCGAGCCGATGCTGGAACTGCACTCGCCCACGGGCGAGCGCTGGACCTACGTGCACCTCGACGCGCCCGGCGTCGAACGCATCCTCGACGAGCACGTCGGCCAGGGCAAGGTCGTCGACCACCACCTGCTCGAGGGCCAGGACCGCGCCGAGGGCGTGCGCGCCTACCTCGGCAAGCAGCAGAAGATCGTGCTCGAGAACTGCGGCCGCGTGAACCCCGAGTCGCTCGACGACTACGTCGCGGCCGGCGGCTACGCGGCGCTGGCGAAGGTGATCGACACCATGCGCCCCGCCGAGGTGGTCGAGCTGATCGGCGCGAGCGGCCTGCGCGGCCGCGGCGGGGCCGGCTTCCCGACCGGGCAGAAGTGGAAGTTCGGCGCCGAGGCGCTTTCCCCCATCAAGTACCTGGTCTGCAACGGCGACGAGGGCGACCCCGGCGCGTTCATGGACCGCGGCGTCATGGAGAGCGACCCGCACCGCGTCGTCGAGGGCATGGTGATCGGCGCCTACGCGATCGGCGCCACCCAGGGTTTCGTCTACGTGCGCGCCGAGTACCCGCTCGCCGTCAAGCGCATGGAGCTGGCGATGGCGCAGGCGCGCGCGGCGGGGCACCTCGGCGTCGACATCCGCGGCAGCGGCTTCAGCTTCGACCTGCAGGTGCGCGAGGGGGCCGGCGCCTTCGTCTGCGGCGAGGAGACGGCGCTGATGATGTCGATCGAGGGCGAACGCGGCATGCCGCGCATGCGCCCGCCCTACCCGACGCAGGCGGGCCTCTGGGGCCGGCCGACGGTGATCAACAACGTCGAGACCTTCGCCTGCGTGCCGTGGATCGTGCGCCACGGTGCAGAGGCGTTCGCCGCGCTCGGCACCGCGAAGAGCAAGGGCACCAAGGTGTTCTCGCTCGCGGGCAAGATCAAACGCGGCGGCCTCGTCGAGGTGCCGATGGGCATCACCTTGCGCGAGATCCTCGAGGACGTCGGCGGCGGCAGCTCGACGGGCCGACCGATCAAGGCCGTGCAGACCGGGGGGCCGAGCGGCGGCTGCATCCCGGCCGCGCAGTTCGACACGCGCATCGACTACGAGGAACTCGCTCGGCTCGGCGCGATCATGGGCAGCGGCGGCATGATCGTGCTCGACGACAGCGCGTGCATGGTCGACTTCGCGCGCTACTTCCTGGGCTTCACGTCCAAGGAGTCGTGCGGCAAGTGCGCGCCGTGCCGCATCGGCACGCAGCGTATGCTCGAGATCCTGACGCGCATCACCGAGGGCAAGGGCACCGAACAGGACCTCGTCACGCTGCGCGAGCTCGCCGACAGCATCGGCGCGATGTCGCTGTGCGGGCTCGGCCAGACGGCGCCGAATCCGGTGCTGACGACGATGCGCCACTACTTCCACGAGTACGAGGCGCACGTGCGCGACAAGAAGTGCCCGGCGCACAGCTGCCGCGCGCTGCTCAGCTACTCGATCGACGAGTCGCTGTGCAAGGGCTGCTCGCTGTGCGCGCAGGCCTGCCCGTCGCAGGCGATCGCTGGCGGGCCCAAGAAGCCGCA
The DNA here is from genome assembly GCA_016873195.1 of Planctomycetota bacterium. Taxonomy (GTDB): domain Bacteria; phylum Planctomycetota; class UBA1135; order UBA1135; family UBA2386; genus VGXW01. Next base: position 18,586 of record VGXW01000023.1, read on the forward strand.
CGTGCTCGACTACACGCGCTGCATCCACTGCGGTTCGTGCCTGGACGCCTGCCGGTTCGACGCCGTGAAGACCGCCTGAAGGAGCCCCCCCATGAACCCGGTATCGCTGCACCCGGTCTCGCCGAACCCGGCATCGCGGAAACCCGTGTCGCTGACGATCGACGGCCGCGCGGTCACCGTGCCCGCGGGCACCTCCGTGCTGCTCGCGGCGCAGAGTGCCGGCATCGACGTTCCGCACCTCTGCCACGACCCGCGCGTCGAGCCGATCGGCGCCTGCCGGCTCTGCAGCGTCAAGGTGGAGGGCGCGCGCGGCCTCGTCGCCGCGTGCGGCCAGCAGGTGGCGCCCGGCATGGTCGTCACCAGCGAGGATCCGGAGCTCGCCGAACGGCGCCGGCACGTGCTTGAGCTCTTGCTGTCGGAGCACCACGCGAGCTGCGCCAACTGCGACCGTTCGGGCGACTGCCGCCTGCAGGACTACGCCTACCGCTACCAGGCCGACCCGCATCGTTTCGGCGTCTACGTGCCCAAACACACGGCGCCGAACTACACGGCGCTCGACCAGGGCATCCTCTACGACGCCGACAAGTGCATCCGCTGCGGCCTGTGCGTCAAGTACTGCGAGACCGTGCAGATGGCCGAGGCGCTGACGTTCACCTGGCGCGCCGACCGGCTCGTCGTGTCGACGCCCGGCGACGTGCCGCTGCGCGAGACGGACTGCGAGTTCTGCGGCGGCTGCATCCGCGTCTGCCCGACCGGCGCGATGCTCGACCGCGGCGCCGCGCACCACGGCCGCGCCGCCGACCTGAAGAAGGTGCGCACGACCTGCGCCTACTGCGGCGTCGGCTGCCAGGTCGACCTCTACGTCGACCCGCACAAGAACCGCATCGTGCGCGCGTCGGCCGAGCCGGGCGCCACGGTCAACGACGGCAACCTGTGCGTGAAGGGCCACTTCGGCTTCGAGTTCGTCGGCTCGCCGGCGCGGCTGCGGCAGCCGCTGATCCGCCGCGACGGCGAACTGCAACCCGCCAGCTGGGACGAGGCGCTGGCCCTGATCGCCGAGCGTCTCGGCGGCATCCGGCAGCGGCACGGCGCCGACGCGCTCGCCTTCGTCTCGTCGGCGCGCTGCACGAACGAGGAGAACTACCTGCTGCAGAAGATCGCGCGCGCCGTGGTCGGCACCAACAACGTCGACAACTGCGCGACGAGCTGCCACGCGCCGAGCGTGGCGGGCCTCGCCGAGTCGTTCGGCAGCGGCGCGATGACCAACAGCACGGTCGAGATCCGCGACTGCAAGGTGCTGTTCCTGATCGGCGCCAACCCGACCGAGGCGCACCCGATCTTCGGCCTCGAGATGAAGCGCGCGCTGCGGGCCGGGGCGAAGCTGATCGTCTGCGACCCGCGCCGCACCTGGATGGCGAAGCACGCGGACCTCCACCTGCAGCACCGCCCGGGCACCGACAACCTGCTGCTCAACGCGATGATGCGCTGCATCCTCGACGAAGGGCTCGCCGACCTCGCCTTCGTCGAGGCGCGCTGCGAGGGTTTCGCCGAGTTCCGGCAGAACCTCGAGGGATTCTCGATCGAACGCGCCGCGGCCGAGTGCGGCGTCGACGCCGAGTTGCTGCGCGCTGCCGCGCGCCTCTACGCGAAAGGCCAGCCGAGCGCGATCTACTACACGCTCGGCATCACCGAGCACGCGTGCGGCACCGACAACGTCAAGAACGTCGCGAACCTCGCGATGCTGTGCGGCCAGATCGGCAAGTGGGCCAGCGGCGTGAACCCGCTGCGCGGCCAGAACAACGTGCAGGGCGCCTGCGACATGGGCGCGATGCCGCACAAGCTGCCGGGCTACCAGAACTGGAGCGACGCGGCGGTGCGCACGCGCTTCGAGCAGGCCTGGCAGAGCCCGCTGCCGCAGTCCGCGGGGCTGCGCATCCCGATGATGATCCGCGGCGCCGGGCAGGGCACGTTGAAGGCCCTCTACGTGATGGGCCAGGACCTCGTCGCGACCGAGCCGAACCAGAGCGACGTGGTCGAGGAGCTGCAGGCGCTCGAGTTCCTCGTCGTGCAGGAGATCTTCCTGACGGAGACCGCGAAGCTCGCGCACGTGGTGCTGCCGGGCGCGGCGTTCGCCGAGAAGGACGGCACGTTCGCGTGCTCCGAGCGCCGCTTGCAGCTCGTGCGCAAGGCGGTCGAACCGCCCGGCGAGGCCAAGGCCGACTGGGAGATCCTGCTGCTGGTCGCGGCGGCCCTCGGCAAGCCGATGGCCTACCGCAACCCGGCGCAGGTCTACGACGAGCTCGCGAGCCTGGCGCCGGTGTTCGGCGGCATCAGCCACCGCCGCATCGAGGCGCACCACGGCCTGCAGTGGCCGTGCCCCGACAGCCACCACCCGGGCACGCGCTTCCTGCACGAGGGCAGGTTCACGCGCGGCAAGGGCCGCTTCCATGCGATCGCGCACACACCGCCGCGCGAGGAGCCGACGCCGGAGTTCCCGCTGATCCTGTCCACCGGCCGCACGCTGTACAACTACAACTGCGGCAGCATGACGCGGAAGACGGCGGTGATCGACGCGAAGGACCCCGGCAACTTCGTCGAGATCCACAGAGATACTGCGAAGCACTACGGCATCGAGCCCGACGAGAAGGTGGCGGTGCGCACGGCGCGCGGCCGCGTCACCGGCCGCGCCGTGGTCGGCGAGCGCGTGCGGCCCGACACGATCTGGATGCCGTTCCACTTCGCCGAGGAGTCGGCGAACCTGGTGACCAACGACGTGTTCGACCCGGTGACCGCGACGGCGGAGTACAAGTGCTGCGCAGCGGTGCTCGAGAAGTTGCCGCAGGGTGGGTGACGGGCGGCGCGGGTGCGCAGACCTTGCGCACCCGCAGATCCGTGGATGCAGGATCTGCGCGGACCCCGCGATCGCCCGGGGCGCCGGCGCCGTGCGGCGGCTGGCACGGAGATTGTGAGCACGCCCGCGTACCAACCGACGACCCATGCCGAAGTACCTCACCGTAGTTGCGTTCCTCTCGAGCCTGCTGCTCGCCAACGCCCTCGACGCCCAGCAGCATCGTGTCCGCGCGGGCCAGACCCCTCCGACAAGCTGCGAACATCAGGGCCCGGCTGCCTGCTGCCGCACCACCTGCCAGCGCGCGCAGCCGCGGCGCGGCCCATCGGCCAGGACCGGGGCCGGGCAGCAGCGACGCGTGCGCGCCGCGACGCCGATGGCAGGCATCACCGTGCCGGCCGCCCTGCTGGACCAGCTGCAGGGCACGCTCGCGAGCGAGTACGAAGCGCGCGACTTCTATCGCGCCGCGGCGGGACGTTTCGGCGACCGCCGCTTCGCCAACCTCGCGCGCGCCGAGCAGCACCACGTCGACGCACTCACGCGGCTGCTCCGCGCCGCGGGCGCCGAGCCCGTGACCAGCGCGAAGCACGAACTGCAACTGCCCGATTCCCGCGCCGAGGCCGCCACCGCCGCCGAACGCATCGAGCGCGACGTGATCGCCGCCTACGAAGTGCTGCTCGCCGCCGACGTCGATGCCGCGACCCGGCAGGTGTTCGAGCGCATCCAGGCCGCGAACCAGCGCCACCTCGCTGCCGCGCGCTGATCCCGGCCTGCGAACTCCGCGGTAGCGCTGCCGCACCGGGCGTGCCGTAGAGTCTGCCCGCGATGCCCTGCCGTCCCCACCTGCTGCCGTTGCTCGCGACGCTCGGCGCGATCGCCGCCGCGGTCGGCTGGCAGTACGCGGACCTGCGGGGCCACCAGCAGCGTCACCTGCAGGCGCACCGCCGCTACGGCGAGGCCCTGCTCAACGCGGTCGACGGCATCGCCGCGCGCGAGTTCCGCGGCGGCACCTACTCCGTCGACGCGGTCGCGGCCGCGATGACGGACTCGCGCGAACGCTTCGGGCTGCAGTGGCTCGCGATCGAGACCGACACGGGCGAGCAGGTGACCAGCGCCGGCACGAAGCCCGCGCCGGTGCCGCCGGATTCGCGCTTCGAGAAGCGCTTCGTGCCGATGCGCCCGCTCGGCCGCGGACCTCGTTGGCCGCCCGCCGAACAGCGAACGCTGCCCGACCGGCCCCTGTACCTCTGCATCGTGCTCGACGACGGCGACCTGGCGGCGCGCCTGCAGGGCGACCTGCGCCGCATGGTCGTCACCAGCCTCGCGCTCGGCCTCGCGATCGTGCTGGTCGCCGGTCTCGTCTGGCTGCGCACGCACGGCCTCGCGCTGCGCGCCGAACTCGCCGCCCAGCGCGCGCGCCTCGACGGGCTCGAGACGATGCGCCGGCTCGGCGCCGGCCTCGTGCACGAGACGAAGAACCCGCTCGGCGTGGTGCGCGGCTTCGCCGAACGGCTGCTGCGCAGCCCGCTCGACGCCGCGCAGCTGCAGCAGACTGCGCAGGCGATCGTCGAGGAGACGGATCGCACGGTGGCGCGGCTCGACGAGTTCCTGCTGCTGAGCCGGCCCGCGGCGCTGCGCCGGACCGAAGTGCCCGTGCGCGCTCTGTTCGAGGAGCTCGCCACCCTGTTGCGTCCCGACTTCGAGAACGTGGGCGCACGGCTCGTGCTGTGCGCCGGCGACGAGGTGATCCAGGCCGACCGCGACCAGATCCGGCGCCTGTTCCTGAACCTGCTGCTGAACGCCGTGCAGGCCGTCGAGCGCGGCGGCACGGTCGAACTCGCGTGCGAGGCCCGCGGCCGCGGCCTCGCGCTGACCGTGGCCGACGACGGCTGCGGCGTGCCCGAAGCCCTGCGCACGACCCTGTTCGAGCCCTACGTCAGCGGCCGGCCGGGCGGCACCGGCCTCGGCCTCGCGATCGCGCGGCGCATCGCCAGCGACCACGGGTTCCTGCTGACCTGTGCGCCGCGGCAGGGCCGCGGCACCTGCATGACCCTCGAGGTGCCCGGATGACCGACCCGCGCCCGCACGTGCTGGTCGTCGACGACGACCGCGCGCACCGCGAGATGCTGCGCACCGTGCTCGCCGAGCTCGGCGCCGAGGTCGACTGCGCCGAGGACGGCGAACAGGCGCTCGCGCTGCTGGCCCGCACCGCACCCGCGCTCGTGCTGCTGGACATGCGCATGCCGAAGCTCGACGGCCTCGGCACCCTGCGCGGCATGCAGCAGCGCGGCCTGCTCGCCCCGACGATCGTGCTGACCGCGCACGCCGACCTCGACGAGGCCGTGCAGGCGATGAAGCTCGGCGCCGCCGACTACCTGCGCAAACCGATCGACATCGAGAACCTGCAGGCGCTGCTGCAGCAGCACCTCGGCACCGGCCGCCGCGAGGCCGCCGAAGGGCCGCCGCTGCCGCCCGACGTGGTGGTCGCCTCGCCGCTGATGCAGGAGGTCTGCCGCGACCTCGCGCGCATCGCCGCGAGCGATGCGGCCGTGCTGCTGGCCGGCGAGACCGGCACCGGCAAGGAGGTGTTCGCGAACCTGCTGCACCGCTGGAGCGCGCGCGCAGCGGGCCCGCTCGTCTCGGTCAACGTCGCCGCGCTGCCCGAAGGTCTCGTCGAGAGCGAACTGTTCGGCCACGAGAAGGGCGCGTTCACCGGCGCCGCGGCGGCGCGCATCGGCCAGCTGCAGGCCGCGAGCGGCGGCACGCTGTTCCTCGACGAGGTCGGCGAGATGCCGCTCCTGATGCAGCCGAAGCTGCTGCGCGCGCTGCAGAGCCGGACCGTGACGCCGCTCGGCAGCCGGACCGAGCGCGAGGTCGACTTCCGCCTGGTCACGGCGACCAACCGCGACCTCGAGGCCGAGGTGCAGGCCGGCCGGTTCCGGCAGGACCTCTACTACCGCATCGCCGTGATCACCGTGGAGATCCCGCCGCTGCGCGAACGCCCGGAGGACGTGCTGCCGCTGGCGCAGCGCTGCCTGCAGCAGCACGGCCACAAGCGCCTGAGCCCGGCCGCGGCGGCGCGGCTCGTGGCCTACGGATGGCCCGGCAACGTGCGCGAACTCGAGAACACGATGCTGCGCGCGGCGATCCTGGCGCCCGGCGACGTGGTGCTGCCCGAGAACCTGCCGCCGAACCTGCTCGCCGGCCCTCTGCGCGGCCCCACCGACGCGCGTTCGCTCGCCGAGATCGAACGGCAGGCGATCCTCGCCGAACTCGAGCGCACCGGCGGCAACCGCAGCGAGGCGGCGCGGCGGCTCGGCATCAGCCGCCGCAAGCTGCTCTACCGGCTCAAGGACTACCGGGTGGACGGCGCGCCGTAGGGCCGCTGCGCAAGACCTGCGCACCGGCAGGCCGCCTTGCGCAGTCGCGCGCGGCATCCGCCCCCGGTGCGATCGGCCGGGGCCCCGCGGCACGCGGATTGCCCTGCCCGCGCACCCTCACCACCGAGGCCAGCCAAGGAAACCCATGAACCTCCACCCGAAGTTCGCGATCGCGGGCCTGTTCACCGCGCTGCTCGCGGGCAGCGCCCCGGCCCAAGGCAACAACCAACTGCTGACGACCTACCTGCAGTCGCTGCCGCTGCAGGCCGTCGACGCCGGCGAACGGCTTCTGCTCGAGCACATGCGCGAGGAGGAGAAACTCGCTCGCGACGTCTACCGCGTGCTCTACCAGCACTGGAACCTGCCGGTGTTGGGCAACATCGCCAGCTCCGAGCAATCGCACATGGACCTGGTCGCGTTCGCGCTGCAGCGCTACCAGATCCCGGACCCGGTGGTCTCGAACCAGGTCGGCGCCTTCACGAATCCGTTGTTCACGTCGCTGTTCCAGCTCGCGACGAGCGTGGGCCAGCTGTCGCCGGTGCACGCGATGATGGTCGGCGCGATCATCGAGGATCTCGACCTCGACGACCTCGACTACGCGCTCGTGCACACCGACAACCGCGACATCGACACGATCTGGCCCC
>VGXW01000024.1 GCA_016873195.1 Planctomycetota bacterium
CAACCTCGTGCTGGCGAGCAAGGCGGACCGCGAGCGCGCGGCGCAGCAGGTGCGGGAACTCGGCGGCGAGGTGACGGACCTGTGCGAGGGCTCGGTGATGATCCAGGCGAAGCTGACGCCCGCGCAGTTGCTGCTGCTGCTCGCGCACGACACGGTGGTCTGGGCCGATCCGACGACGCCGGTCGGTCACGACATGGACAACGCGCGGATCCAGGGCGGCGGCAACTACGTCGAGACGCTGGGCGGCTTCAGGGGCACCGGCGTGCGCGCCGAGATCACCGAGTCGTTCGAGGAGACACACGTCGACTTCACGAACATCCCGAGCCGCGTGCGTGTGCGCGGCACGAACAGCACCGACAATCACGGCCACTGCACGGCCGGCATCGTCGGCGGCAACGGCACCGGCAACGCCGCGGCGCGCGGCATGATGCCGGACTGCTGGCTGATCGAGGGCGCCTACTCGGCCGCGAACCACTACGCGCAGACCGTCGCCAGCACGAATCCGTCGCTGCAGTGGCGCTCGATGCTCGCGACGGCGAGCTGGGGCTCCGCGCAGACGACGGCCTACACGTCGATGTCGCAGGCGATCGACGACGCGCTGTTCGACAGCGACCTGACGCGCTTCCAGAGCCAGAGCAACACGGGCAACCGGAACTCGCGCCCCGAGGCCTGGGCCAAGAACATCATCTCGGTCGGCGGAGTGGCGCATCACGACAACAGCAATCCCGCCGACGACAACTGGACCTCGGCGAGCTACGGGCCCGCCAGCGACAACCGCATCAAGCCCGAGATCTGCGCCTACTACGAGGACGTGCTGACGTCGGACCGCACGGGTGCGAACGGCTACAACACGGCGGTCGGCGCGGCGGGCAACTACTACACTTCGTTCGGCGGCACGTCGGCGGCGACGCCGATCTGCGCGGGGCACGGTGGTCTGCTGCAGGAGATGTTCACCGACGGCCTGTTCGGCAACCCGCTGCCCTTGCCGGGGACGCCGGCCAACCGCTTCGAGAACAAGCCGCACATGACGACGAGCAAGGCGCTCTTGTGCGGCACCGCGCGGCCGTACCCGCAGAGCCAGGTGCTGCGCCGCGCGCAGGGCTGGGGCTTCCCGGACCTCGCGCGCGCCTACGACGCCCGGAATCGCATGATCGTGGTCGACGAATACGAGGCGCTGCAGCAGGGCCAGTCGCGCATGTACTTCGTCTTCGTGCCGCCGGGCGCCACCGAGTTCCGCGCGGTGATGGCCTACGCCGATCCGGCGGCGGTGCCGAGCGCGTCGATCCACCGCGTCAACGACGTGAACCTGAAGGTCGTGCGCGCCGCGGACGGCACCATCTGGTGGGGCAACAACGGGCTCTGGGCCGGCGACGAGTCGACCAGCGGCGGCAACCCGAACGACCGCGACACGCTCGAGACGGTGCTGCTGAACAACCCGCAGGAGGGCATATACCTGGTCGCGGTCGAGGCGCTGTCGGTCGTGCAGGACGGCAAGGTCGAGACGCCCGCGCTCGACGTCGACTTCGCGCTCGTGGTGTTCCCGATCGGCGGCGGCTACCGCAGCAACGCGGGGCCGATGCTCGACCTGGTGTCGACTGGGCCCGGCCACCTCGGCGTGAACGTGACGAACCTGCCGGCGGTGCCGTGGACCGACGGCTACACGTTCTTCTCGGTCAACACGGCGCACCCGTTCGGCTTCGGCGGCTGGTTCGGCGCCGAGTTCGACTTCCTGGTCGCGGCGATCTGGCAGTTGCCGCCGACGACGGGCGACGTGTTCCACTTCACGAACGCGCCGGGTTTCTATCCGAACGTGGGGTTCACGTTCCCGCCGTCGCTGGTCAGTGCGCTCGCCGGCATCCAGGTCGATGCAGTGGTGATGCTGCTGGGTCCTGGGCAGATCGTCGCGGTGTCGAACGTCGACCGGATCCTGCTGCAGTGAGGGAACAGGCCGGGCCTGCCCCCCGCAGAGAGAACCCCCCGGCCACGCCGCACGCGCGGCGGGCCAGGGGGAAGCACAGGAGGAGAAGCCATGGCGCGCGGCCACGAAGCCGCGCACGCCCCCCTCTACCGCGGCGACCCGCGCCGGTAACCACCGCCGGCCGCGGCCGCCTGCCCGCGCCCGCCCCGGCATTGGCCCCACCCCGCGCCCGACCTACGCTGGGCTCACCTTGCCCGGCCCCCGCGTGCTTCCGTTCGGCTTCTCGCCGTGCCCCAACGACACGTTCGCGTTCTGGGCCGCCGTGCACGGCGAGGTGCCCGCGCGCGGCCTGCGGCTCTTGGCGCACCTCGCCGACGTGGAGACGCTGAACGAACGCGCCGTCGCGGGCGCCGATCCCCTGCCCGTCACCAAACTCTCCCTGCCCGCGCTCGCCGCCGCCGCCGGCCGCTACGCCGTGCTGCCGAGCGGCGCGGCGCTCGGTTTTGGCTGCGGCCCGCTCGTCGTCGTGCGCGATGCCTCGCACCTGCGCACGCTCGACGACCTGCGCGGGACCAGCGTCGCGATCCCCGGCCGCCACACGACCGCGTTCCTGCTGCTCGCATCCCTGTGCCCGCCGGCCGGCGCCACCGTGCCGATGCGCTTCCACGAAGTGATGCCCGCCGTCGCCGCCGGCCGGTGCGACGCGGGCCTCGTGATCCACGAGAGCCGCTTCACCTACCAGGACCACGGCCTGCGCGAACTCGCCGACCTCGGCGTGCTGTGGGAGCGCGCGACCGGAGGCCCGCTGCCGCTCGGCGTGATCGCCGCGCGGCGCGATCTCGACCTCGCGACGCACCAGGCGCTCGGCGAACTGCTGCGCGACTCGGTGCGCTGCGCGCGCAGGCACCCCGACCGGCCGCGGCCCTACGTGCGCGCGCACAGCCAGGAACTCGCCGACGAGGTCTGCGACCGGCACGTGGCGCTCTACGTGAACGACTTCACCGAGGACCTCGGGCCGGCAGGCCGGGGCGCGATCGAGGCGCTGCTCGCGCGCGGCCGCGGCTCGGGCCTGTTGCCCGCGGGCCCGTCGGTGTTCCGGGAGGACGCGTGATCTTCCCGCTCGGCGCCGCGTTCGCGCTGACGCTCGCGGGGTTCGTGCTGCTCGCCCCGCTCGGGCTGGTGCAGCGCCTGCGGCAGAGGCCGCAGGGTCCGTTCTGGCGGGCGCTGCTGTGGCTCTGCGCGGGGCTGTTCCTGCTGCACCTGTTCGTCACGTTCCCCGCGTTCCTCGGTTACTGGGGCTCGCGGCGCCTGCACACGCGCCCCGAGGAACGCGACTACGCGGGGCCCAGGCTCGGCGCGGGCGGGCGCCTGTCGATGCAGGACTGGGACTCGCTGGCCCGCGAGGCCGCGGCCGGGCGGCCCGAGGTCAGCACGGACGTGGCCGCGGCGGCGGCGCGCGAACGGCGCATCCCGAGCAGCGGCGGCGTCACGCTGCGCGCGTTCCGGCTCGAGGCGAAGCAGCAGCCGCCGGTCGCCGTCGCCGTGCTCGTGCACGGCCTGTTCCGATCGGCACTGGAACTGGAACCCGTCGCCGGCCTGCTGCACGAACTCGGCTGCGAGTGCTGGCTCGTCGAACTGCGCAACCACGGCGGCAGTTCCCGCGCGCCGTTCACCGGCGGGCTCGGCGAGAGCGACGACGTCGTCGCCGCCGTCGCGCACGTGCGCGCGCAGCCGGGCCGGCAGCAGGTGCCGCTCGTGCTGTTCGGCGTGAGCCTCGGCACGGTCGCGGTGAGCCTCGCGCTGCCGCGCATCGACGGGGTCGCGGGCACCGTGCTCGACGCGCCGATCGAGGACCTGACGGCCGCGGCGCACGCCGTGCTCGCGTTCGAGCGCGCCGGCGACGGGCGGTCGTGGCTCGGCCTGTGGGACCCGTGGCGGTCGCTGGTGTTGGTGGCGCTGGAGCAGTGGTCCGGCTTCCGCTGCCGCGACGTGTCGCCGGGCGAGGTGCTCGCGAACCTGCCGCACGATCTGCCGGTGCTGCTGGTGGGGGGCGGCGCGGACGACCGCGCGCCGCCGCAGTCGCTCGAGCGGCTGTTCGCGCGGTTGCCGATGCCCGCGGCGAAGAAGGGCCTCTGGCTCGTGCCGCGCAGCGGACACGGGCGCGCCGCTGCCGACGATCCGGCGGGTTACGCGGAACGGCTGCGGTGGCTGCTCGACCGGCTGCGGCGCTGACGGGCGGGGCGCCAGGGTGGCCGTTCGTTCAGGCCTGCGCGGTCCGGGTCGGTCGCAGGCCGAGGAACACGTCGCGGCCCACGTCGCTGCACGGACCGTGCACGAAGGGCACCGTGCGCGCTTCGAACCCGGCGGCCGCGATCTGCTGCTGCCAGACGGCGCGCGGGAACAGCCCCATCAGGTGGCGGTCGTGGGCGACCGTGGCGCCGCCGGCGTCGCGCATCAGGTAGGCCGTGTCGGTCACGTAGCTCTCGTGGTCGCCCGCGCGCTGGTGGCGCCACTCGAGGTAGCGCAAGCCGCGATCGCCTTCGTCGCTGCCGCCCGTCTCGGTGCCCGGGACGAAGGTCTCGGCGACGAAGTCGGGCTGGAACAGCGCCACGCCGCCCGGGGCGACGTGCGCAGAGGCCGTGGCGATGGCGCGCGCGAGGTCGGCGCGCGTCGTCATGTAGTTCACGGCATCGTGCAGCAGGACGCAGTCGAACGTGCGGCCGAGCCGGATCGAGCGCAGATCGCCCGCGACGTGCTCGCAGTCCGGGTTGAGGCGGCGGCTCTGCGCGAGCATCGCGGGTGCGCGGTCGACGAGCGTGCAGGCGAGCGTCGCGCGCAGGTGAAAGACCATGTGCCCGCCGCCGCTGCCGAGGTCGAGCAGGGTCCGCGGCGGCCGTTCGCAGTGGCGGGTGAACAGGCGCAGGTAGGACGCGGCCTCCTCGACGTAGTCGCCGGGCGGTGTCAGCAGCGGATACCAGTCCGCCAGGTCGCCGTAGAGTCGGAGCGGCTGCTCGGACGGGGAAGGCGGGCGGTCGGGGCTCACGTGCGGGACTCCAGTTCGGCGGCTGTCGGAACGGGGGGAGCGGGCGCGCGACACGGTGCAGATCCGGGCAGGCTCCCAGGGCAAGGGCGCTGCTGCTGGCCGAACCAGAGCCCGCCGGAAACTGGCGGCCGAACCGCGGCGTGTGGGTCCACTCGAGCGCAACTCCACACGACCGCGGCGCGGGAAGACAGTGGGTAGTTCCCGGCCCGCGGTACGCCGACCTTGACCGGGTCTCCGGGCCCCAGCAGCATCACGCCGTGCCTCTCGCCGATCGCAGGGTCCTTCCGCCGCACCCGGTCCGCGCCGCGCCGCGCCGCCGGGCGGTGGGCCGCTCCGACCGGGCGCCGAGCCAGGGATGCCGCGCGTGAGCACGGGCCGGAACGACCCCTGTCCCTGCGGCAGCGGCAGGAAGTACAAGAAGTGCTGTCTCTCGGCCGCTGAGGCCGAGGCACCCAGGGTCGTCCCGGCACCGGCGGGCCCGAGCCCCGCCGAATGCCAGCAGCTCGGCGCCCTGCTGAACTCCGGCCAGCTCGTGGCGCTGGAGGGCCGCGCGCAGGCGATGCTCGCGCGGTATCCGGCATCGGGGTTCCTGTGGAACCTGCTCGGAGCGGTGCTGAGCATGCAGGGCAAGGACGGCCTCCAGGCCCTGCAGAAGGCGCGCACGTTCCTGCCCATGGATCCGGAGGTGCTCGCCAACCTGGGTTCCGCGCTGGGCGCGCACGGCCGCTACGAGGAGGCCGAGGACTGCTGCCTGCGGGCCATCGCGAACCGGCCCGGCTTCGCTCCCGCGCACATCAACCTCGGCAACGTGCGCCTCAATCAGGGCAGGTGGGTCGACGCCGAGGCGAGCTATCGTCGCGCGCTGCAGCTGAAGCCGGACTACACGGATGCCCACAGCGGCCTCCTGTTCATCCACAACTACCGGCAGGACGCTTCCCCGGCGGCGATGCTGGCGGAGGCGCAGCGTTATGGCGAGGCGATGGCGGCCCGGGCGCGTCCGTTCCAGCACTGGGACAATCCGCCGGATCCCGACCGCTGCCTGCGCATCGGGCTCCTGTCCGGCGACCTGGGCGCCCATCCCGTGGGCTACTTCCTGGTGGGCGTGCTGCGCGCGCTGGCTGCGCAGCAGGCCGGCCGATTGGAGTTCTTCGCCTATGCGAACCGGACCTTCATCGACGACGTCAACGCGCAGCTCCGGGTCTGCTGCCGCGACTGGTGCCCGACGGCAGGGCTCGACGACCGGACGCTGGCGAACCGGATCCGCGACGACGGCATCGACCTGCCCCTCGACCTCGCCGGCCATACGCTCTACAACCGATTGCCGGTGCTCGCCTGGCGGCCGGCGCCGGTCCAGATCACCTGGCTCGGCTACTTCGCCACCACGGGCGTGGCGGCCGTCGACTATCTGCTCGCCGACCCGTGGTCGTTGCCGGACAGCGAAGCGGGCCACTTCACCGAACGGATCTGGCGACTGCCGGAGACCCGGCTGTGTTTCACGCCGCCCGACGTGGCCGTGGCCGTGGGGCCGCTGCCCGCGCTGGCCAGCGGCTGCGTGACGTTCGGCTGCTTCAACAAACTGACGAAGATCAACGACGGGGTGGTGGCGCTGTGGTCGCGCCTGCTCGGCTCGGTGCCGGGCAGCCGGCTGTTCCTGAAGGCCGAGCAGCTCGGCGAGGCCGCGGTGCGCGGGACGATCGTCGGACGTTTCGCTGCGCACGGTCTCGGCGCCGAACGGCTGATCCTGGAGGAGGCCGAACCGCGGGCCGCATACCTGGCTACCTACCGGCGGGTCGACATCGCGCTCGACCCGTTCCCGTACACGGGCGCCACCACGAGCGCCGAGAGCCTCTGGATGGGCGTGCCGGTGCTGACGCTGGCGGGGCAGCGCTTCCCGTCGCGCCAGGGCGTCTCCTTGCTGCAGAACGTCGGCCTGCCCGAGTGGATCGCCGCGGACCAGCAGGACTACGTGGCGCGGGCCGCGGCGCACGCCGCCGACCTCGAGGGCCTCGCGGCGCTGCGCCAGCGATTGCGGCCGCAGTTGCTGGCCTCGCCGTTCTGCGATGCGGTCCGGTTCGCGCGGCACTTCGCCGGCGCGCTGCGCGGCATGTGGACGCAGTGGTGCGATCGGCAGCGGGCCGGTGGGGCGGGAGGCGGAGCCGCGCCGCGGTGACGGGCTCCGCGGCGGCGGCGACGCCGCTGCCCTCGAGGGCCTCGCCGCTCCGCCGGCAAGGACATACCATGCCGGAGTTCCTTCGCGCCCATCAGGAGGGCCAACCATGAACAGACCCCGACCCACCCTGCTCGCCGCGCTCGCTGCCGCTCTGGCCGCGGGTCTGTCGGCGCAGCAGTTCGAGAACCCGTTCCGGATCGAGAGCGCGGGCAAACCGATCGACGTCGAGATCGGCCACGCCGCGCCCTACGTCGTCGACTTCGACGGCGATGGTGTGCGCGACCTGCTGGTCGGGCAGTTCGGCCAGGGCCGCTGCCGCATCTACAAGAACGTCGGCACCGACCGCGCGCCGAAGTTCGACGGCTTCGTGTACTTCGAGGCGGGCGGCAAGGTCGCCGAAGTGGCGGCGGGTTGATGCGTCGGCTTCGGTCCGCAGTTGGCGGACCTGAATGGCGACGGCCACGACGACATGATCAGCGGCTCCTACTGGCCCGGGGACGTTTCGGTGTTCTGCGGCCAGGGCGGCGGCAGGTTCGCCGCCGGCGAGTTCCTGAAGGACCCCGAGGGCAACAACGCCAATGCGGGTCCGCCGTGGGCGAGTCCGCGCAAGCCGGAGATGGACAGCCTCGCGGCAGCGCCCTGGCTGGTCGACTGGGACGGTGACGGCGACCTCGACCTGCTGGTCGGCAACATCGCCGGCCGCGTCGTGCTGCTCGCCAACGAAGGGGACGCGAAGACGCCGAAGTTCGTGCGCAAGGGACCGATCTCCGCCGGACCTACGGTGCTCGACGTCGACCACAACGATGCCGGCCCGACCACCGCGGACTGGGACGGCGACGGCCGCTGGGATCTGATCGTCGGCGGCGGCGCGGGCACGGTGATGTTCTTCCGCAACACGGGCACGGCTCAGGCGCCGCAGTTCGCCGCCGGGGTCGAACTCGTGAAGGGGCGCGGCCACGGATCGGCCACCGGCGAGCCGACCGGGCCGTCGTCGCGCGTCAAACCGCACGTCTGCGACTGGAACGGCGACGGCGCCCTCGACCTGTTGGTCGGCGACTTCTGCAGCCGGACCGGTCCCGAGCCCATGCTGACCGACAAGCAGCGGGCGCAGAAGGACAGACTGCAGGGGGAGATGCAGAAGGTGAGCCAGGAACTCGGCAAGCTCTACGAGAAGTGCGACAACGAGCCGGACCAGCTGACCGGCGACGACAAGAAGCAGTACGAGGCGGTCAGGGCGCGCCTGACGGCGATCTCGAATGACCTGCGGCCGCTGGAGCCCGAGCGCATCAGTGGCGGCAACGTGTGGGTCTACCTGCAGAAGCGGGCCGTCGACGCCGCTGCGCCGAAGGGCGGGAAATAGGCGGCAGGCGGCTCGGCCGCTGGTGATCGGCGACGGTCTCGACCGGCCGATCGGCTGGGGACCGGGCCGCGACGGCCCGGATCGCGGAACGCCGGCCGCATGCGGTGACGGTGCCCGCGCGGCGCTACCATCGCGCGCGAGGAACCATGGCCCCCCGCTCGCTCGCGTTCTGGTCCTGCACTTCGTTGTGGCTCTGCTGCTGCACCGCGCCGCCGCCGCCGCCGCCGCTCGCCGCGCCCGCGCAGTACGCGAACTGCAAACCGTGGACGCGCTGGTGGTGGTTCGCGGGCGAGATCGCCGAACCCGACGTCGTGCGCCAGCTCGACTGGCTCGCCGCGAACGGCTTCGGCGGCATCGAGATCGCGTTCGTCTACCCGCACGGCGGCGACGAGAAGGCCCCGCGGCTGCCGTGGCTGTCGCCGGAGTGGAGTGCCCGGGTCGCGTTCGCGCGGCGCGAAGCGACCGCGCGCGGGCTCGGCTGCGACTTCACGTTCGGTACCCTGTGGCCGTTCGGCGACAGCCAGGTGCCCGCCGCCGACGGCGCGTTGCTCTACGGTGAGGCGGAGTCGCCGCTGCGCATGCGGCTGACCTGGGAGCACCCCAGCAAGGGCCGCGTGCTCGACCACCTCGACCGGCAGGCGCTGCGCCGCTACGCCGACCGGCTCGGCCCCGCGTTCGCGCCGGCACTGCAGGGCGGCGGCTGTGGCCTGTTCTGCGACTCGTGGGAGGTCGAGACGAAGTGGATCTGGACGAAGGGCTTCGCCGAGCGCTTCCGGCAGCGACATGGCTACGACGTCGCGCCGTTCATGGGCAAGCTGCTCGAGCACCGCGACGTGCTCTACGACTGGTTCGCACTGGTCTCGGACCTCGTGCTCGACGAGTTCTACGCGCCGTTCACCGCGATCTGCCACGAACTCGGCGCGTCGAGCCGCGCGCAGTGTGGCGGCGCGCCCGCGGACCTGCTGTCGGCGTTCGCGCGGGTCGACGTGCCGGAGACCGAGGCGATCCTCTACGAGCCGGGTTTCGCGCGCATCCCCGCCTCGGCCGCGGCGCTCTCGGGCAAGGGCCTCGTCGCGAGCGAGACGTTCACGTGCATCTACGGCTGGAAGGGCTGGCCGGGGCCCGGGCCGCACCAGGGCGAGGAGCGGGTCGCGGACCTGAAGCTCGTCGCCGACGCGCTGTTCGCGCACGGCGTCAATCACGTGGTCTGGCACGGCATGCCGTTCCAGACCGAGGGCGGGCGCGAGCGCTTCTATGCGTCGGTGCACGTCGGGCCCGACAGTGCGTTCGCGGCGGAGCTGCCGGCGTTCAATCACTATCTGGAAACGGTGAGCCGCGCGCTGCGGCGCGGGCGCGTGTGGTCCGACGTCGCGGTCGTGCTGCCGGTCGAGGACGCGTGGTGCGCGGGCGAGTATCCGAAGGAACTGCAGTTCCCGTGGGTCTGGGGCCAGTACGAACTCAGATACGTGGCGCCGGCGGCGGAACTGCAGGGCCGGCAGCCGCTGTGGATCAACGGGGAGTTCCTGCGATCGGCGCGGTGGCAGGGTGGCCGGCTCGTCGCGGGCGCGGCGTCGTTCGGTTCGTTGTACGTCGACGTGGAGTTCCTCGCGCTCGAGTCCTTGCGGGCGGTCGTGGCGCTCGCCGAGCAGGGCTTGCCGGTGTGCCTGAAGCGGGCGCCGCAGCAGCCGGGCCGCGCGCAGGGTGCGGAGTACGGCGAACTGCTGCGGCGGCTCGCGGCGCTGCCGAACGTGCGCGCGGAGTTCGCGGCGGTGGCCGGTGGGCCGCCGCTCTTGCGCGGCGAGGACCTGCCCGACGCGTGGTGCCGCGAGGACGGCGACGGGCTCACCCTGTTCTTCGCCAATCCGGACGCGCGGGCACTGAAGTACCCGCTGGCCTACGGGCAGGCCGCCCGCGAGCAGGAGATCGTGCGGAACGTGACGATCCACGCCTTCGGGCGGGACGTGGCGGTGGAACTGCGGTTCCCGCCCGACCAGTCGCTGCTGCTGCGGGTCGGCCGCGACGGCAGCGTGGCCTTCGAGGACGTGGGGTTCGTGCCGGCGCGCGTGCGGCGATAGCGGCGTCCGTCCGCGTCGATCAGGAGCCGATCGTCAGCGCGAGCCCTTCGGTGTGCGCGACGCCGCAGGACGTGTTGCCGAAGAAGAAGTACTGGAACCCGAAGCTGACGCCACAGTAGGTCGGGTCTGCCGGGACCTCGATCGTGAGGTTGCTGTTGCCGAGCGCGCTGGTGCCGACGATCACCGTCGCGAGACTGCCGAGGACCTCGGAGCCGAGCGTGCAGCTGCCGAACGGGATCGGGATCGTGATCGGCGAGGGGAAGCCGATGTTGAGCAGCGCGATGCCGCTCGCCGGCCCGCCGCGCAGGCGGACGGTCATCGGGCAGCCGATCGCGGGCTCGGCAGCGCCGTTCAGGATCCGGCCGCCGGTCGCACTGCCCTGGATCGCCGCGGTGCCGGGGAAACCGCAGCCGCTCGGCATCACGACGCGGAAGTTGTCGAACAGGCCCCATTGGGCGTTCTTGTTGCTCCCGATCGAGGCGAACGGGTCCTCGTAGCCGAGCATCGCGAAGCCGAACGGGGGCACCGCGGGGGTCACGTTGAAGAACTCGATGCCGTTGAACAAGACGCGCACCACGGTGGTCGCGACGTCTACGTCGACGCGCACCCATTGGTTGGCCGGCGCGTTGTTCAGGGCGCCCGGTACGACGGGCTGGTCGAACGCATCGTTGAAGTACACGGCCTGGCCGGCCTGCGTGTCGCCGCGCTGGCCGAGCCGGAGGCCGCCCTCGGCGATCACCGCGTCCTCGGTGGCGTAGCCGTTCTCGCCGGCGAGCCAGCCGTAGACGCCCTGCGCGCCGAGCGCCAGGTTGTGGCGTGCCTCGAGCGGGGCGATGCCGTCGACGCTGACGCCCCACAGCAGCTGCTCGGTGGAGCCGACGGCGGGCACCGGGTTCGGAACGTTGATCCAGGCGTCGAACGACACGCGGTAGCGGCCCGCGAACGGGATCGGCGTCGTGCCGGCGAGGATGTTGACCGCGGCGGTCACGCCGCTCACGAGGTTGGCCTGGATCAGCACGCCGCGCGTCGGCGCGGAGCCCGCGATGCGCCGCGGCGCCTCGGGGATCGAGAACGGGGTCGTGCCGATGGTCATGTTCGAGTAGTCGACGAACAGGACGGCGGTGTCCGGCTCGGCCTGGATCGTGACGTCGGCAGTCGCCTGGCTGTCGAAGCCTTCGGCGAACTGGGCCTGCAGGGTGGCCGTGGCGAGCAGGGCGGCGGGGGCGGCAAGGAGAAGCCGTGGGGCGGGCATGGTGCGGTTCCTGTGGAAGCGGGGGGAGTCGGGGTGCGGCGAGGGCGCGAGTGTATCCGGGTGGGGGTTCGCGCGGCGATCCGGCACGTGCGGGGGTCCGGGTGGCGCGGCCTCCGCTGCGCCGCGACGTGCTGCCGGGAGGGAGAACGCGGGGCACGAGGCCGGCCGGGGCGATCGCCGTGGCGGAGCGGAAGCTGCCGCGCGGGCGGCGAGTCGGGCCGTGATGGGACGGCGTTCTTCCTGCCCTCCGCTTCGAGAATCCGACGCCATGGACCTAGCCGGCAGCGCGAGGCAGGCACGGGTCACGGGCGGAGGTTCAAGAATCTGGAGTTGAAAACTCCATTTTTCGCCGAAAAATGGAGTTGTGTATTCCAGATTCCTGGCGCTGCCCGGGGCGAGCTTCTTCCTGTTCGGACCGCGTGGCACCGGCAAGTCGTCGTGGGTGAAGGCCGCCCTGCCAGGGGCTTTCGTCGTCGACCTGCTCGAGGACAGCACGGCCACCACCTTGCTCGGCAGCGCCGATCGCCTGGAGGGCATGATCCCTGCTGGCCACCGCGGTTGGGTGGTGATCGACGAGGTGCAGAAGGTCCCGGCGTTGCTCGACGAGGTCCACCGCCTGATCGAGAAGAAGAAGTGGCGCTTCGCGCTGACCGGCTCGAGCGCGCGCAAACTGCGGCGCGGCGGCGTCAACCTGCTGGCCGGGCGCGCGCGCACGCAGCACATGTTCCCGCTGACCGCGCACGAACTCGGTCGCGACTTCGACCTCCGCCACGCGCTGCGTTTCGGTGGGCTGCCGACGGTGTGGGTCGAGAAGGACCCGGGCCCCTATCTCGCGAGCTACGTGCACACCTACCTGCGCGAGGAGGTGTTCCAGGAGGGCGTGACGCGCAACCTGGCGGGCTTCACGCGCTTCCTCGAAGCTGCAGCGTTCAGCCAGGCGCAGGTGCTCAACATCTCGGCGGTCGCGCGCGACTGCGCCATCGAGCGCAAGGTCGTCGAGCAGTGGTTCACCGCGCTCGAGGACCTGCTGCTGGCGATCCGGCTGCCGGTGTTCCGGCGGCGTGCGAAGCGCGACGTGACCGTGCACCCGGTGTTCTACCTGTTCGACGCGGGCGTCTGCCGGACCCTGCGGCCGCGCGGCCCGCTCGACACCGCCGAGGAGATCGACGGTGCGGGGCTGCAGACGGTCGTGCTCAACGAGCTGCGCGCGATGAACGCCTACCGCCAGCTCGGCTACGACCTCTTCACCTGGCGGACGAGGAACGCCGAGGAGGTCGACTTCGTGCTCTACGGCGAACGCGGCTTCCATGCGATCGAGGTCGAACGGACCCACGAGATCCGCGGCCAGGACCTCGACGCGCTGCGCCTGTTCGGTGAGGACTACCCGCAGGCGAAGCGCTGGCTGCTGCACGGCGGCACCAAGGGGGCGCACCGGGACGGTGTTCGACTCTTGCCGGTGGCCGCGGGAATGCGGGCGGTGTTCGAGGAACTGTGAACGACGTGGGGCTGCCGGTGCCGGAGCGGTGGCGATGGGGGCTGCACGGGTGCGCTCGTGCGCGGACCGTCCTGCGGTGGCTTCGACGCGGGCGGCGGTGGTGGCAGGTGCACGGCAGCAGCTGCCCCCGCCGGACGGAATGAGGTGCCGGTTCTGTCTTCCTGATGATCGAAGGCAGCCTTCCCGTGCGCCATCGACCTCGCTCGCGCAGCGAGGCGAGACCTTGGCCGGCGAACGGCATCGAGGTGATGCCGGCCACGGCGTTCCCTTGCGAGCTGTGGGCTGGCCGCATCGCCTGGCCAGGGTACGGGGTGCACGTGACGCGGCTGCGTCCAGTCGCGCCGCCGCACCCCGCTGGTGCCGACCCGCCCCGGCCGAGATCGAGGATGCGGCGCAGGAGGTGTTCGTCGAGTGTCTCCGCGAGCGCGGCGTGCTCGAGAAGGCGGACCCGTCGCGCACGGGGGGCTTCCGGGCGCTGTTCTTCGCCGTGCTGCGCAACGTCGCCGGCCGCTACGAGAAGCGCGCGTCCTGCCGCCGCGCCTCAGACCGCTCGCCGGGAAGCTCCCGGGGCTGCGACTCCGCGCAGCAATCCCTCCACGCTCAGATCCTCGTCGAGGTCCGGCCAGTGGATTCCCTGCCCGTCGCCGAGCAATCGCCAGTGCTGTCGCTGGAGCGGATCCGCGTGCAGGAGTCGGGGGAACCAGACCAGGGGCACGCTCACTCGCCGGCCGTCCGCGAGGGTGACCGTCAGCTCGTCGTCGCCAACCGCCACCTGCACGGCGCGCGGGTCCACCCTAGGGCCTGAAGTAGTCATGCCATGCTTCCAGCAGTTCTCGACGATGCTCGATCACCTGTTCTTCGAGTCTGCGCAACTCACGCCCGCCGAACCGACTCGACGCTGCCAAGGATACCGGATCCAGCCAGAACCTGGCCTCGGCCCTGGTCACGGCCACTCGCTCTGTGCCATGGCTGCAGGCCCGGGCAGGCTTCTTCGGCCTGATCACGTGGCTCGGCGGTTCGTGCTGAACAGGCGTGCTCGTGCGTGGCCTGTTCGACCGCGGATCGAGTGTCGGTGACGTGCCGCCAGCCTGCTCATCTTGCGCGACTGCCGGCGAACTGCATCGAGGTGCTGCCGGTCCGACGTTCCTGCGCGAACTGTGGGCTGGCCGGATTGCCTGATCCGCGCCCGCGCCGTGCCGGGCGCTGTCGCTACGCACGGGTGACGCGGTGGCTTTGCGGGGTGCAGGTGGTGCGACGGCAGTTGGGGGCACGTACCTTGCGACAACCGGCGCTCCCGAGACCCCATGAAGCGAACCCTGCTCGCGTGGCTCCCGTGCCTTCCCATGTTCGCCCAGGATCCGGCCGCTGACGTCGCGGCGGCGCTGCTGCGCGAGGACCACGCGGCCGCAGCGCGGGCGATCGCCTCTGTGACTTCGCCGGCCGCGCGGGCGCGATTGCAGGCGGCGATGCTGCCGGAGGAACACCGCGCGGCGGCGCTGCTCGCCGCGGCGCGCGCGTTCCTCGACGATCCCGAAGCCGACCGTGCGCTGCTCGCCGGGGCCGCCGCGGCGCTGCTCGGACTGGACCGGAAGGAAGCGCTGCCCGGACTCGCGGCGTGGATGGAGGTCGAGGACGGGCGTTCGTGGGCCGACGCCGAAGACCTCGCCCCGGTGGTGCTCGGCCTGCGCGAGGCCGTCGGCAAGCGGCGCGCGTCCGGCGGCGACCAGGCGCTGCTGCAGGAGGCGCAGCGGCTGCTCGAACTCGCCTGCGTGTCGCGGTTCGGCCTGTGGCCCGCGCGCGTGCAGCCGGGGGCCGCGTGGGAACGGCCCGCCGGGCTCGCCGCGACGCTGCACCTTCGCGCGCTGCCGTGCGCGCCGGGTCACGTGCGTTGGGATCAGCTCGACCAGCTGCCGGCACCAGCGTGGACCGGCACGCTGCCGCCGTCGGGCGCGTTCGCGCTGCCGGTGCTACCGGCCGGCAACTGGGTGCTCGAGGCGCGTTCGCCCGGTTCGCCGTGGCGCGGCGTGCGTGTCGTCGAGGTCTCCGAACTCGACGCCATCGCGCTCGCCGCCGACCGCACGCTGGTGCTCGCCGCGTTCGACCGCGCGGGCTCGGCGGCGGCCCGGTGGCAGCTGCGCGCCGGCGACGCGGAACTCGCGCGCGGCGAACTCGGCGCCAAGCCGGTGCTCGTCGCGCTGCCGGAGGCGAAGGCCGGCAACTACGCGACGCGCGAACTGCGGCTGCAGGGTGCTTCGGGCACGGCGTGGCTCGAGGTCGGCGAGCACTCGGTCATCGACCGCGACGGCGCGCGCTGGCTCGTGCACACGATGGTCGACCGGCCGCTCTACCGCCCCGGCGAGACCGTGCAGGGGCGCGTCGTGCTGCGGACCTGCACCTGGCAGGGCGACGGCCTCGCTGCCGTGCCGAGCACGCAGGTGGCGGCGGGACGGGACGTGAAGGTCATCATCGACCTCGGCACGGCGGGCAAGGTGACGCTGCCGGGCCGCACCGACGAACGCGGCGTGCTGCCGTTCTCGTTCGTGGTGCCGGCCGAGGTCGATCCCGGCACGTGGTTCGACTTCGCGGTCGAGTTGCCCGAGACGAACACCAAGGGCGAGCCGCTGCGGATCGGGCGCGACCGGCTTTGCGGCACGTCGTTCTTCCGCCGGCAGGCCGTGCAGCTCGCGGTCGACGGGCCCGCGCAGGTGGCGGCGGAGGCCGAGATCGCGGAGGTCGCCATCACCGCGTCGTGGGCCTCGGGCGGCCCCGCCGCGGGCCTCGACGTGCGCGCGACGGTCACCGCGTGGCGCTCGCGCGCACGCGAGGAGACGCTGGCGCTGCGCACCGACGAAGCCGGGCGCGCGGTCGTGCGTATCCCCGTGGCGAAACTCGAAACGAAGTGGGTGCGCGTCCAGTTCGTGGTCACGGGCCCCGACGGCCGCAGCTCGCAGGAGTCGCATCAGCTGCGCGTGGTGCGCAAGGACGAACCGCAGGAGCAGGAGGAAGAACGGGATCGCTGGTCCTGGCGGTCGCGCGGCGTGTCCGAGCTCGAACTCGGCCCCGCGGTCGTCGGCAGGAGCTGCCGGGTCGCCCTGCGCGGCAAACCGCGCGAGCAGGTGCTGCTCGTCGTGGGTCGCAGCCGCAACGCGCGCGCCGAGACGGTGCAGCTCGACGCCGAGGGCCGGGCCACCCTCGACGTGCCGGTGCTGCGCCTCGACTGGCCGCGGCTCGACGTGGCCGCGGCCACGCGCGCGGGGTGCAGCCACGAGAGCGTTCCCGTGCGCCTGCGCGAGCGGAAGGAGCCGCGCATCGAACTGCCCGAGCGCGCCTCCCCCGGCAGCGACGTCACGTGCCGCATCGGCACCGACGCGCCGGGCAGCGTGGTCACGATCGCGGTCGTCGACGAACGCATCTTCGAGATCGAGGTGGACCGCACGCGCGATCCCGAAGCTGCCCTGCGGCCCGAGGTGCCGTACGGCCCTTGGTCCCACGAAGCGACGCCGGCACCGCAGCACCTCGCGGACCTGCTCGGCTCGCTGTTGCGCGATGGGCGGTTGCCACTTATCGACGGCACGCGCGACCTTTCGCGGTGGGGGCCGCCCTCGGGAGGCGCCGCCGCCCCCTCGTATCCGGCGCCCAACAGCCTGCGCTCGCGCTTCTGCCCGACCGCGCTGTCCACGACAATCGTCGCCGATGCCGACGGCACGGCGAGCGTTTCGTTCCGCCTGCCCGACGACCTCACGCGCTGGCGGGTCACGGTCGCGGGCATCGACCCCGAAGGCTCGGGCTTCCTCGTGCAGCGCTCGTTCGCGTCGCGCATGCCGCTCGCGGCAGAACCCGTTCTGCCGCGCGGCGTGCGCGAGGGCGATGCGTTCCAGCTTCCGGTCGCGATCGACCGTTCGGCGGATGCCGGAGCCCCGAGCAACGCTGCGGTGCTGGCCGCGGCGAGCGGCGGCGATGCGCTGCAGGTCGAACGGGCCACGACCGAGGTCGCCGTGCCCGCGGGCCGCGTGGTGTCCGCGACCGTGCCGTTGCGCGCGCGCGCCGCCGGCGAAGCCCAGCTGTCGCTGCAGGTGGCGCTCGGCGACCACCTCGACCGTTCCGTGCGTGCGCTGCCGATCGGCCGCGACGCGGTCGTGCGCCCGCTGCGCGCGGCGGCGCTCGGTGCGGGCACCGTGCAGGTCGCCCTGCCCGAAGGCACCTCGCCGGACCATGGCCTTCGGATCGACGTGCTGCAGGGTGGGGCCGCCGCGTGGGCGCAGCTCGAAGCCGACCTCGCCGCGTATCCCTACGGCTGCGTCGAGCAGACGCTGTCGCGACTCGTTCCCTACTTCGCGATGGCGCGCGCGGCGAAGGAACGCGGCGAACCGTGGCCGGAGATGGACGCGGGTTTTTTCAAGCGCCTGCACGCGGGCCTCGCGCGGCTGCGGGAGCTGCAGCACGGTTCGGGTCAGTTCGGGTTCTGGCCCGGCGACGAACCGGACCCCGCCTTCACGGGACTCGTGCTGCACGGACTCGCGATGCTGCGCGACGGCGGCTTCGACCTCGAGCGCACCGGACTCTCGCTCGAGCCCTACCGGCTGCGCGAGCCGTTGCCGCGTGGTCCCGGTGGCGCCACGGTGGTCGACAAGACCTTCCTCGGCCTCGCCGAACTCGCGGTCGGCGCCCTGCGGCTGCACCCCGGCGAAGCCTGGTTGCGCGCCGAGGTGCAGCGCGTGTTCGACGTGCTGCCGCAACTCCCGGCGGGACTCGCTGCGCGCCTGGGACTCGCGCTGCACGCGGCGGGCGACCTCGGCGGCGCGCGCGCCTGCCACGAACGGCTCGCTGCGGTGGCCCCGCCAGCGCTGCCGCCCGACGGGTTCCCTGGCGAGGATCCGCTCGCGATCGCAGCGCTGCGGCTCGAACTCGCCTGTGCGCTGGAGCAGCCGGCCGCCGAACGCGAACGCGCCGCCGCGGACCTGCTGCTCGCCTGCCTGCACGGCCGCGGTTCGACCTACGCGCACGCCTGTGCGCTCGCGGCGCTCGCGCGGGTCCTGCCGCGCAGCGCGCCCGTCGCCGCGACGATCGAGATCGAGGCCGGCACCGAGCGGCGTACGTTCCAGCTCGGCGGTGAACGCAGTGCAGAACATCGCGACGCGGTGCACTGGCGCCTCTCGCGCGCGGCGGCCGTGACCGTGCGCGGACCCGACCGCCTCCCGCTGCTCGTGCGCATCTCGACCGAACTCGCCGAATCCGCGAGCGACCACGCGGCCTGGGCGACGCCGATCCGCGTCGAACGCGAGTTCTGCACCTCGCGACCAGACGCCGACTGGCACGACCGCCGCGAGGGCAAGGACCTCGTGCCGTCGGCGGGCCCGATCCTCGTCGGGCGCCAGCTCTGGCTGCGCGTGCGCGTGCAGTCCCCGGTGCCAGCCCGCTACGTCGTCGTCGATTGCCCGTTGCCCGCGGGCTTCGAGTTCGCCGAGGAGTCCGAGGGCGTCGAACGCTTCGACGACCGTTTCGTGTTCCGCTGCGACCTCCCGGCCAACGAGCCGGTGGTGCGCGCGTTCCGCGTGGTGCCGACGGTCGCCGGCCGGCTCGTGTGGCCACCGGTGGTCGCCGCGCCGATGTACGTGACGGGTTGTGAAGGTGGCACGGCCGGTGGGTTCGTCGACGTCGCCGCGGTCGCGCCGGGCGACGTGCCCGCGGTCGCGACGTGTTTCCTCGGCCCGGCTCCCGTCGAGGTCGAACCGCCGCCGGATCCGCTCGCAGACTGGTGCGACGCGTTCCGCGGCGCGTTCACGGTCGAGCGCGAACCCGACCGGGGCATCGTGATGCACCTGTTCGCCGGCACCGGCGAGTACTGGGAGAAGCCGCCAGCGTGGGGCGAGACGGGTCCGGACGAGGCGACGCGCGCGGCGCTCGTCGCGGCGCTGTGGACGAAGCTGCCGCCGCACGGCGAAGCCGAGGCGTGGCACTGGCTCGAGTTGCTCGACAATCTGCTGGACCTCGACGTGCCGGGGTCCGCGGCACTGCGGCCGGAGATGTTCTGGCGCTTCGGTGCGCTCGCGCGCCTGCAGGGGCTGCACCGCGAGGCGACGCTCGTGGTGTTGCCGCTGCCACTGTTGCCGGCGGAGGTCGACCGCGAACGCCAGTGCATGGCGATCGGCAAGGCGGTTGCGCATTGGCCACACGGCGCCGAGCGCGAGCAACTGCTGGCGCGACTGATCGGTCGCGCGCGCGAGGCGGCGCCCTGTGTGGTGAGGGACCTGCTCTCCTACGTGCAACCTCCGGCGCGCACGGCCGCGCTGCGCGCCGAACTGCGCGAGTGCGTCGTGCGCGCGGACACGCGGCAGGAGGCGTTCGCGGCGATGTCACTGGCGGGCCGAGCGGCCTTGCCGCCGGCCGTCGTGCTGGGCGACCTGCGGGGCGAATGCGACGAAGGCGTCGTGCGCATGCTCGGCGAGCGCGAGGATGGCCGCGCGGAACTGCGTGCGCGGCTGCGCGTTCCCGACTTCGTCGTGGTGCAGCGCGCAGCCCTCGTCGCCGAACTGCCGGCAGAACTCTGGCGCGAGGTGACGCTGCCGGCCTACGGCGCGCTGGTGGTCGCGGCGGCCGACGACGACGAGGACGGACCGACGGGTCCCGCGGCGATCGCCGCGCGGCTCGCGGCGGCGCCGTTCGCGGAAGCTGCCCTGCAGCAGGAGATGGCTGCGACGCAGGTGCCCGCGTGGCGCGCCGCACTCGCCACCGGGCTGCGGCAGCGCGGCGTCACGGCGGTCGCGGCTACGCCGCGTGCTGGCGACGACCTCTGGCCGCTGTGGACGAAGGCCCTGGCGCTCGGCACCGCGGACGTGGGCGCAGCGCTCGCACTGCTCGACGAGATCCAGCGGCGGCGCGCGCCGGGCGGGCTCGACGTCGAGCTCGACCTGCTCGTAGCGTTCGTGCTGCCGTCGGTGCTCGCGTCCTGCACGCCGCAGCAGGCCTACGCGGCGCGGTCGGCGATGAGCGACACGACGTGGCGCGCGGTCTGGGAGCGGTTCGGCACGGCGGAGCGCGTGGTCTTGCTGGACCTGTTCCAGAAGCACGTTTCGGAGACGTTCGCGCCTGCCACGGCGGCCGAAGCCGAGGCGATCTGGCGGTTCCTGTTGCGCAGCGGCGACGTGGAGGGCGCGGTCGACGCGCTCATCGCGACGGCCGTCGGTGCCGCGTTCCTGCGCGCGCGGCTGCTCGCGGGCGAAGGCGGCGAACGGCGCGACGCGATCCGCAAGCACTTCGCCGACCGCCTGGACCTCGACCCCGACACGCTCGCACCCGACCCGGACTCCGCATGGCATGCGCTGGCACGGCGCGTGCGGCGCTGGGGTTTCGCCGGCGAGTGGACCGCCGCGGAACAGGAACGGCTGCGGCAGGTGCGCTTGCTGCGCGGCGTCGGTGAGGTGGGTGGCGGATAGGGCGGCGCGGCCCGAGGGCGGCTACTCGTCCTTGCGTTCGCGCACCTCGGTCGGCGCCGCCGGCCTCGGCGGCAGCGTGATCGGCGCCGTGGGTCGCTCGCGCTGGCGGCGTTCGAGGTCCGCGAAGATCGCGTCGAGGTCGTAGCCGAACTGCCGGGCATAGGCGTCCCGGATGGCCCGGACTTCCTCGACGATGGGGTCGGTCGGCATGTTGCTACTCCTCGGCCAGTTCCTCTGGCGTGCAGATCGTGGGTGGTTCCAGGCCCCGCAATCGGCACAGGCCCTCGATCCTCTGCCGGAGCGAGGCGTTGGCGATGTGGGTGCAGTTCCAGGTGATCAGGAAGTGCATGCCGTGGACTGCAGCGGTGGCCACGTGCAGGGCGTCCACGGCGGAGGTCGCGGGGACGATCCTCGCCTCGATCAGGGCGCGGGCCAGATCGCGCGCGCCGGGCGTGATGGCGAGCATGCGCACGTCTGCCAGCTCACGCAACCTGCGTTGGGCCGCAGCAGGATCGCCGCCCGCAGCCTCGCCGAGAACCGCTTCCGACGCGAACAACTGGTAGCGGCTGCGCCGCGCCCACCATTCGCGCGTGAGCTGCTGGTGCGCAGCCGTGACGATGTCCCGGCTGGGCAACGCCGTGAGATAGCTGACGATCGTGGTCTCGATGTAGACCCTGGGCTTCATGAGCGACATCACTCTACCGCTGCTGGCTCCGGTGCGCGCGTCTGCCAGGTGGTGAGGCGGTTCACCGGCGGCATCACGCCGCGGGCGACCGCGACGCGGGGTCACTTCGCACGGTACACGAGAAGATCGCTGCCGTAGCCGACGAGCAGGCACTCGCCGACAGGACTCGCCGCCTCGCCCACGAACAGCGCGACGCCGGCCACCGTCTCGCGCGCACCGCTTGCCCTCAGGATCTCGTCGTAGGCGCAGGCCCCATCCCTGTCGAGGAAACGCAGCTGCAGGCGCGTGGCGACGAACCCCGCCGGCCAGGCCTGCTGGCAGAGGCGCTGGGCCCGCACGTCCCACTCCGCGCCGCCGAGCCGGACCACCGCGCGTCGGCCATCGAAGTTGCCGAACCGTTCCATGGCGGCCTTGCCGCCCGGAAGCTCGATGCGGACGAACTGCAGGTCCCACAGCGACACGCCGGACGAACCGCCGACGAGCAGGCAGTCCCGCGGCGGCCCGGGCCGCGGATCGCGCACGAGGTCGAACTCCGACAGGTAGCCGCAGTCCGCCGGGGCGAGCCGGGTGAGTTCGCGGCCGGTCCCGTCCTGGATGCGCAGGGCCTTGCCGTCGAGGCTGGCGAGTTCCTGTCGTCCGTCGCCGTCGAGGTCGAGCGCGCGCAGCACCGTGGTCTGCTTGCCGCAGGGCAGGTCGCGGAGCAGCGCGCCGTCGCAGCCGGCGACGCGCAGCGTCTCCTCGACGTTGAACGCCGTGACGAACTCGCAGCGCCCATCGCCGTCGAAGTCGACGACCTCGGTCGTGTTCGGCCCGCGCTTCGTCACGGCGTCCTCGTCCTGCCAGCGCATCGTCCCGGAACGGTCGAACACCGCCGTCTTGCCGATCCAGTTCTCGCCGAGCTGGACGAACTCCACGGCGCCGTCGCCGTCGACGTCGCGAACCTGAATGCGGCCGTTGCCGGGAGCGCCCCTGAATGCGGTCCGTTCGCGCACCTGCAGCGTCGCGGGGTCGAGGCAGGTGAAGCCGAGGCTGCCCGCCGCGACGAGTTCGGCGGGCCCGCCGCTGACCAGCGGCAGGTGCGCGAGCACCGACAGATCGCCGATGCCCGGCACGGCGAGGGCCGCCGCCTTCTGGACGCGACCGGCGTCGGCGAGGACGCGCGGCGCCATCTCCGGCGCGACGCGGTTGCCGCAGCTCGGGAGCGACAGTGCGGCCAGGACCAGCCCGCAGCAGCCGGGACCACCGGGGTGCCGAATCGTCGAGCGCATGCGGGCATTGGACCGCGTCGGCCACGGGAAGCGAAGCTGCCGGGCCGCGCCACCACCGCGCGCCGCTCCCACCGCCCCCCGCACCTTTCCGCGTGGAGCCCCGCGCGCCGCTCGGCATACTGCTCGCCCCTTCCCCGCAGAGCCATGGCCGAGCCGAAGCAGACCTACGACCCCGCCACGATCGAACCGAAGTGGCAGCAGTTCTGGCGCGAGCACCGCGTCTTCCGCGCCCTGAACCCCGGCGACCCGGGCTTCGATCGCAAGCAGCCGAAGTTCTACGCGCTCGACATGTTCCCCTACCCCTCCGCGGCGGGCCTGCACGTCGGCCACCCCGAGGGTTACACGGCGACCGACATCGTCTCGCGGTGGAAGCGCGCCAAGGGCTGCAACGTGCTGCACCCGATGGGCTGGGACGCGTTCGGCCTGCCCGCCGAGCAGTACGCGATCCAGACCAACACGCACCCGGCCAGGACGACCGCCGCGAACATCGAGACGTTCCGCCGGCAGCTGCAGACGCTCGGCTTCTCCTACGACTGGGAACGCGAAGTCAGCACCGCCGACCCGGCCTACTTCCGCTGGACGCAGTGGATCTGGAAGCAGCTGCACCAGCGCGGCCTCGCCTACGAGTCCAACGCGCCGGTGTGGTGGTGCGAGGAACTCGGCACCGTGCTCGCCAACGACGAGGTCATCAACGGCAGGAGCGAACGCGGCGACCACCCGTGCGAACGGCGGCCGCTGCGCCAGTGGCTGCTGAAGATCACCGACTACGCGGAGCGCCTGCTCACGGAGCTCGAGCCGCTCGACTGGAGCGAGTCGCTGAAGACGATGCAGCGCGAGTGGATCGGCAAGAGCGAGGGCGCCGAGGTCGACTTCGACGTGATCGAAGAGCCCGGCACCAGGATCCGCGTGTTCACGACGCGGCCCGACACCTTGTTCGGCGCGTCGTTCATGGTGCTGTCGCCCGAACACCCGCTCGTCGGCCGCATCACCGCGCCCGCCCAGCGCGCTCTCGTGGAGGCCTACCAGAAGGCCGCCGCCGGCAAGAGCGAGCTCGAGCGCACCGAGCTGGCGAAGGAGAAGACCGGCGTGTGGACCGGCGCCTGCGCGCAGAACCCGCTCTACGCCGACGGCGACGAGCGCGGGCGCATCCCGATCTGGATCGCCGACTACGTGATCGTGACCTACGGCACCGGCGCGATCATGGCGGTGCCCGCCGGCGACGAGCGCGACTTCGCGTTCGCGCAGGAGTTCGGCCTGCCGATCCCCGGCATCTTCGCGCCGAGCACCGGCGACGCCGAAGCCGACCAGAAGGTCGCGCGCGGCGAACGGTGCTGCACGGACGAGGTGCCCTATGCCGCGCATTGCCGCACCGCCGACGGGTCGCTGTCGCTCCACGGCCTGTCGCTCGCGGAAGGCAAACGCGCGACGATCGACTGGCTCGCCGCGCGCGGCCGCGGCGCGGCGAAGGTCACCTACAAGCTGCGCGACTGGCTGTTCTCGCGGCAGCGCTACTGGGGCGAACCGTTCCCGGTGCTGCACACCCAAGACGGCGTCGAACTGGTGCCCGATGCGCAGCTGCCCGTGCGGCTGCCGCACATGGACGACTTCGAGCCCGGCGGCGTGCCGGAGTCGCCGCTGATCCGCGCGCGGGACTGGGTCGAGACCAGGGACCAGAAGGGCCGGCCGGCGCAGCGCGAGATCAACACGATGCCGGGCGCGGCGGGCTCGAGCTGGTACTTCCTGCGCTTCTGCGACCCGCACAATCAGAAGGAGTTCTGCAGCGCGGCGGCGAGCGACTACTGGCTGCCGGTCGACCTCTACGTCGGCGGCACCGAGCACGCGGTCGGGCATCTGATCTACTCGCGGTTCTGGACCAAGGTGCTGCACGACGCGGGGCTCGTGAAGGTCCAGGAGCCGTTCCAGAAGCTCTACAACCAGGGCATGATCCAGGCCTTCGCCTATCAGGACGCGCGCGGCGCGATCGTGCCGGCGAAGGACACGAAGGAGCAGGGCGACGACGTCGTGCACGCCGCGACCGGCGAGAAGCTCACGTGCATCGTCACGAAGATGAGCAAGCGCTACGGCAACGTCGTCAATCCCGACGACGTCGTGGGCGAATACGGCGCCGACACGCTGCGGCTCTACGAGATGTACATGGGCCCGCTCGCCGACAGCAAGCCGTGGAATCCCAAGGACGTGCCCGGCGTGTACCGCTTCCTGCAGCGCAGCTGGCGGCTCGCGGTGCCCGAGTTCCGAGAGCACGGCCCGATCCACGCGCACCTGCGGCAGGACCGGCCGGCCGATCCCGAGCTCGAGAAGGCGCTGCACCGCACGATCCACAAGGTCGACGGCGACATCGAGCGGCTCGCGTTCAACACCGCGATCGCGGCGATGATGATCTTCGTCAACGAGGCGACCAAGGCGATGGACCGGCTGAACCGCAGCCAGCTGCTGCGCTTCGCGCAGATCCTGCAGCCGTTCGCGCCGCACCTCGCCGAAGAACTGTGGGCGCGGCTTTCCGGCCAGGGGCTGCTGACCCGGGCGCCGTGGCCCGCGGTCGATCCCGCGCAGCTCGTCGACGACGAGGTCGAGCTGGCCGTGCAGGTCAACGGCAAGGTGCGCGGCCGCGTGCTGGTGCCGACCAACGCCGGCAACGACGCTGTGCTCGCGGCGGCGCGCGCGGCGGTGGCGAGCCACCTCGACGGCAAGACGGTCCAGAAGGAGATCGTCGTGCCGAAGAAGGCG
>VGXW01000025.1 GCA_016873195.1 Planctomycetota bacterium
CCGACTGGACGCCGCCCGCGCTGGGCCGCATCGAGTGGCAGCCGGTGCCGATTCCTGCCGGGCCGGTGCTGCGGCGCGTGCGCGGCGAGCGCCGGCACCTCGCGCGGGAGCTGCAGCGGCTCGGCGCGAACGTCTACGACCACGGCTTCCTGCCGCTGCCCGCAGTGCCGATGCCGTGTTGCCTCCTGCTGCACGACCTGCGCGCGGCCGACGGCTTCACGGCCTGGCCGCGCTGGCTCGCGACGTTCGTGCTGCGCCGCTCCGCGCGGGCCGCCGCGGCGATCGTCGTGCCGAGCCGGTTCACCGCGGCGCGCGTGCGCGACACGGCCGGCGCCGCGGCACCGGTGCACGTCGTGCCCAACGGCGTGGACCTGCCGCCGCCGGACCCGCCCCCCGCCGCCGGCCACCTGCTGCACGTCGGCCACCTCGAGCCACGCAAGAACCTCGAGGTGCTGCTGCGCGCGCTCGCGCTGCTGCCGGCGGCGGAACGGCCGGCGCTGCAGCTCGTCGGTCGCGACCAGGGCAGCGGGGCGGCGCTGCGGCGCCTCGCCGGCCGGCTCGGCCTCGGCGCCGCCGTGCAGTTCCGCGGCCCCTGCGACGAAGTCACCGTCGCCGGCCTCTACGCGGGTGCACGCGCCGTGGTGGTGCCCTCGCGCTGCGAGGGTTTCGGCCTCTGCGCGCTCGAGGGGCTCGCGCACGGCCGCCCCGTGCTGGTCGCCGAGGCCGGCGCTCTGCCCGAGGTCGTCGGCGAGGCGGGCACCGTGCTGCCCGCCGGCGACGCCGCCGCCTGGGCCCGCGCGATCGCTGCGACCGCCGCCGATCCGCCGGGAGAGCCGGCGCGCCGGCGCGCGCGCGCCGCAGCGTTCCCGTGGCGCGCGGCCGCCGCAGCCCAACTCCGGGTCTGGCGCGAGCTCGCGCGCAGCTAGGGCCGTCAGCTCACCAACTGCGCGCACAGCCAGGCGAGGCCGACGGCCAGCGCCAGCACGGCCAGGACGGTCAGCGCGCGCGCGGGGCCGCCGACCTGCCCCAGGTCCTCGCCGAACGCGCCGCGGGGCGCCTGCTTGCTGAACTGCAGCACGCGCTGCTGCCGCTGCACGGCGGGCTCGCCGGCCGGGGCTCCGCCGCCCGGCGCCGCAGCGCGCGGAGCGGGCGCGCGCACCTCGACGACCTCGTCGGCGAACTCGACGACGTTCGGCCGCGGCGGCGGGGCAGACGGAGGCGGCGGCGCGGGCGGTGACGGCGGTGACGGCGCGGCCGGTGCCGGCTTCGCCGCGCGGACCGGCGGCGGCGGTGCGGCGCCGACGGCGGTCTCGCCGCCGAACAGCTCGTCGCCATCGGCGGTCGGCGCAGCCGCGGGCCGCGCCGGTGCGGCCGGCGAGGGAACGTCCACCCGGGCACCCTCGTGGTAGCGCAGCTTCGTCGTGCCGACCTGCAATTCGTCGTTGTCGCGCAGCAGCCGCCGCGTCACCGCCTTGCCGTTCAGCAAGGTGCCGTTGCTGCTGCCGAGGTCCTCGATCTCGACGACGCCGGCTTCGACGACGACCCGGGCGTGCCGGCGCGAGGCCTTGTGGTCGTCCAGCACGAGGTCGCATCCCGCGGTCCGGCCGATGACGAGCCCGTCGCGCACCGGCACGTTGCGGCCGTCGGCCAGCGAGAAGAAACCGCTCACGCAGGGGCTCCGCGCCGGTGTCGCCGGCGCACGCAGGGAAACAGGGACCAGCAAGGATAGCATCGCCGGATCCCATGGCGACCGCGATCTCGGTGCAGCAGCTGCGCGTGGACTTCCGTTCGCGCAAGGGCACCGTCACGGCGCTGTCCGGCTTCGACCTCGAGGTGCCGAGCGGGCGCATCGTCGGCGTGCTCGGGCCGAACGGTTCGGGCAAGACCACGCTGCTGCGCGTGCTCGCCGGGCTGCAGGCGCCGACCGCGGGCGGCGCCACGGTGCTCGGCCGGCGCGCCGACGACCCCGCACTGCGCGCCGCGGTGGCCTTCCAGCCCGAGGGGCCGCTGCCGTTCGGTGTGTTGTCGGCCGCGGACTTCCTCGCCTTCGCCGGCGCGCAGCTCGGGCTGCCGAACGCCACCTCCGACGCGCGCGCGCAGGCACTGCTCGAACGCCTCGACCTGCTCGGCGCGGGACGCCGGTGGATCCGCACCTTCAGCTCGGGCATGCAGAAGCGGCTCGGCCTCTGCGCGGCGCTGCTCGGGGATCCCGGGGTGCTGCTGCTCGACGAACCGACGGCCGGCCTCGACCCGATCGGCAGCGCCACCGTGATGCAGCTGCTGCGCGAACGCGCCGCCGCCGGGACCGCCGTGCTGATGGCGTCGCACCAGCTGCTCGAGGTCGAGGAACTCTGCGACGAGGTCGTCGTGCTGCAGGACGGCGTGCTGCGCGCGCGCGGCACGCTCGCCGAACTGCTGGGCACCGGGGCCGACGCCGTCTACGTGCGCGGGCTCGACCGGGACGGGCTGCAGCGCCTCGCCGAGGCCGCGGCGGCGCTCGGCGGCCGCGTCGAGCGCCTGGGGCGCGAACGCGACCACCTGTTCGCGCTGTTCCGGCGGTTCGCGCGCCCCGGGCCCGGGAGCGGGCGGCCGTGAACGCGGCCGGGCGCGGGATCACGGCGCTGGTGCTGCGGCGGTGCCTCGGCGCCGCGTGGCCCGCGACGCTCGCGGTGGCCGCGGCGGCGCTGCTGCTGCACCGCGCGTTGCCGCCCGTCGTCGACTCGGCCGCGGACGCGGCGGGCGCATCGGCCCCGTGGTTGTTCGCGCCGCTGTTCGTGGCGGCGATCGGCACGTCGCTCGCGGCGCTGGCCTGCTGGCCGCTGTGCGCCGTGGACCGGCCGGGAGCCGACTGGGCGCGCCGCCTCGTGCGGACGCCGCTGCAGGGCACCGGGGCGGCGATCGCCGGGGCGTTGCTCGCGCTGTGGCTGCTCGGCGCGCCGCTGCTGCTGATCGGGGCGCGGTGCCTCGGCGCGCCCGGGCAAGCCCGCGACGCCGTGGTGCTCGAGGCCCCCGCGATGCCGCTGCTCGAACCCGGCTCGCCGCCCCTGCCGCTCTTGGTCCCGGCCGGCCGGACGTGGTCGGGCCTGTGGCTGCGACCGCGCGCCGCGCTGCCGCGCGCCGACTTCGCGCCGTCGCGCGTGCAGGTGCTCGCCGACGGCGCGCCGCTCGCGCGGGTGGCCCCCGCGTTCACGCAGAGCGGCGAGTTCGTGCGGCTCGACTTCGCCGCGCGGCCGATCGCCACGCTCGAACTCGCGATCACCGAGGGCTCCGTGCCGCTGTTCTTCCCGACCGGCAGCGTCGAACTCGTCGGCGCCACGGCGCGCAGCGGATTCGGCAACGCCCTGTGGGCGTCGCTCGTGGTCCTGGTGCCCGGCTTCCTGGCGCTGGCGTTGGCCGGCCTGTGCGGCGCGGTCGCCGGCCTGCCGACCACCGCGACGGTCGCCGTCGGCACGCTGTTCGTGCTCGCGGCCGGCCGTATCGGCCCGCTGGACGACGCGGTGCACGCCGTGCTCACCGGCCGCTGGCTGCCCGCGACGGCGGTATTCCGCGGCTGCCTCCCTTCCCTCGCCGTGGGGTCGGCCGCCATGATCGGCGCGATGTTGCTGCGGCGGAGACCCCGGCGATGAAGCGCGCCCTGCTCGGGCTCGGCGCCGCCGGCTGCTTCGGCGGCGCGCTGCTGCTCGCCCGGCCGGCGACCGGCGATCTGCGCGAGGTCGCGAGCTGGTGCCTGCGGCCCGCCGCGCTGCCGTTCGCGTGGCGCGCGCTGCACGACGCCGTGCGCGAGGGCAACGCCGACGAGGCCTTCGCGCGCGGGCAGCAGATCATGGCGCTGGTGCCGTCCTGGCTCGACGGCCACTGCGCGTTCGCGTTCCGCTTCGCGCTGGCCGGCGGCAACCTCGCGGCCCCCGCGCCCGAGCGGGTCGCGGCCGCGCACCGGCGGCTGCTCGTCGCGATCGCCTGGCTCGAGGCGGCGCGCGCGCACGCCGGCCGGCGCGAGATCGAACTGCTCGAGATCCTGTCGTTCCTGCCCGAGACCGCCGTCGGCAACGAGCCCGGGCTCGCCGGCCTGCTGCCCGCCGGCGGCGCGCCGGCCCTGGCCGACGCCTGGCTCGCCGAGGCGGAACGCCTCGGGGCCGGCCCGGCCGTGCGCGAACAGCGCACCTTCCGCGCGGTCGCGCACGTCGCCGCGCTGCTGCTGGCCGGCGACCGCCGCGGCGCCCTGGCCGTGCTCGCGACGGCGATCCGGCGCAGCGCCGACGTGCGCGACGTGGCGCTGGCCACCGTGTGGCGCACGCGGCTCGAGCAGGTGCGTGCGCACCTGCTCGGCGAGGCGGCCGACCTGTCCGCGGTCGCCGCCGACGCCCGCATGGCGCCGTTGTTGCCGTTCCTGCGCTGACCGACCGATGTTCGACCAGATCTACCTGGCGATGACCGAATACCCCTACCTCGTGGTCGGGGTGGTCTTCCTGCTCTGTGGTCTGGGCCTGCCGCTGCCCGAGGAGATCGTGCTGCTCGCCAGCGGCTACTTCTGCGCCAAGAACCCGGACAAGGCCTCGCCCGAGTGGATGATGGTCTGGTGCAGCGTCGCGATCCTGACCGGCGACGTCCTGCCGTTCGTGCTCGGCCGCGTGTTCGGGCCGCGCCTGCTGCGCCTGCGCTGGATGCGCTACCTGGTCACGAAGAAGCGGTTGGCGAGCTTCGACCGGTGGTTCCGGCGGCGCGGCGACGCGGTGATCCTGATCGCGCGCTTCCTGGCCGCCCTGCGCATGGTCGCGTTCTTCACGGCGGGCACGATGAAGATGCGCTGGCGCCGGTTCCTGCTGCTCGACGGCCTGGGCATCCTGCTGATGGTGCCGCTCCTGGTGTGGCTGGGGCTGCGCAGCGCGGGCTTCATCGACGAGATGATCGCGACGGTCACGCGCGTCGAGCGCGGGATCCTGTGGGGCACGATCGGCGGCAGCGCGGTGCTCGTGCTGTGGTTCTGGCTGTGGCGGCGCCGGCGGTCGCGGCGGCTGGCGCGCCCGGCCGAGGCATTCGTGCAGCCGCAACGGCCCGTGTCGGTCCCGGACGCCCCGGTCGCCTCGGGGCTCGCGCCCGCCGGGCCGGCCCCCACCAGCACCTCGGTCGGATCCGCGGACGCTGCGGAGCCCCCGCCGGCCGACCCGGCCCCGCCGCCGCCCGGGCCGCCGGGATCGCCGTGACGAAAACGCCGCTGCAGCCGGCGGAGGGGCTTACCGCCACCGCGCGGTGGGCTATCCTTCCGCAGCAGGCTGCCGCTCCCCACGTCACCCCGAAGCAGAACCCGCGAAGAGAGCATTGAGCACCCCAGCACCCGAACGTCGACCCGCGCCGAAGCAACGGCCCCACTACTCCCCCGACCCCGAAACGACGCAACTCGCGCTGGCGATCGCCGCGCACCTCGACGAGAGGCAGGCGCGCGACGTCGTGATCCTCGACGTGTCCGGTCCGCTGGTGATCGCGGACTACTTCGTCGTGGCGACCGTGCAGAGCGCGCGGCAGGCGCAGTCGCTCGCCAGGGAACTCGACATGCAGCACAAGGCGGCCCGCGGTCGCCGGCACCGCAACACCGGCGGCCTCGAGACGGAGGCGTCGCACTGGGTGTTGCTGGACTTCGGCGACATCGTCGTGCACCTGTTCCAGCCCGAGGCCCGCGCCTACTACGCCCTCGAGACGCTGTGGGCCGACGTGCCGCGCGTGCCGTTCACGCCCGCGCCGCAGGCAACGCAGCGCCCGGAGATCCGGCAACCGACGCTCGAGGGTTTCGGCGCCCTGCAGCCGGGCCCGGATCGTCCCGAGCGCGGCTGAGCGGGGTTGCGGCGGCCCGCCGGGCCCGAGTGCGGGCTACCGGGCCGCGCGTTTGCGGTAACTTCCCGCACCGGCGACCGGAGCCACCAGGGAACCCGGCGACACAGGATCCGCATGACCGACACCATCCGATGGCAGCACTTCGACCCGGCGGCGC
This sequence comes from Planctomycetota bacterium, assembly GCA_016873195.1. Lineage (GTDB taxonomy): Bacteria > Planctomycetota > UBA1135 > UBA1135 > UBA2386 > VGXW01. The sequence goes on from VGXW01000025.1 coordinate 5,984, forward strand.
TGCGGGCCGCCGCCGCCGCGGACCGCCCGGTGCTGATGCTGGTCACGGCCCCGTGGTGCCAGTACTGCCGCGACCTGCTGGCGACGACCTTCCGCGATCCGCAGGTCGTGGCCGCCGTCGCCGAGGGATTCGTGGCCGTGCACGTGGACGCCGAACGCCGCCCCGACATCAACCAGCGCTACGGCACGGGCGCCTGGCCGACGATCGCCTTCCTGACCCCGGACGGCGAGCTCATCACGCAGGACAACTTCCTCGACGCGCAGCAGATGCGGCAGCAGCTCGAGCGCGTCGCCGCCGCCTGGCGCGAACGGAAGCAGGACATCAAGAAGGGCCTGCGCGAGCTCTGGTCCCACGAACTCGACCGGCCCGTGCCGAGCCGCACGCGCCTGCAGCAGGAGATGGTCGAGGACGTGGTCGACGCGATCTACGAGAAGTTCGACCACCGCTACGGCGGCTTCGGCGAGGGCAGCAAGTTCCCGCACCCCGAAGCGCTCGACTTCGCGCTCGTGCAGGTGATGAAGCGGGGCGACGAGCGCATGCGCGAGGTGGTCGCGGTCACGCTCGACCGGATGCTCGCCAGCCCGATGCACGACGCCGCCGGCGGCGGGCTGTTCCGGTTCTCGCGCACGACCGACTGGAGCTCGCCGAACCACGAGAAGCTGGTCGACCAGAACGCGCTCGTGCTGCGCGTCTGCCTCGAGGCCTTCCAGGTGTTCGGCGCGCCCGCCTACCGCGCGGCCGCCGAGGGCATCGTGCGCTGGCTGCTCGGCACGATGCGGGATCCGCGGACCGACGCGTTCGCCGGCAGCCAGGACGGGGACGCCGACAGCTTCGCGGGGCCGGACGGACGCCGGCGCGGCCAGGGACCGACGCTCGACCACACCGTCTACTGCCACGCCAACGCGATCGCCGTCTCGGGGCTGCTGAAGGCCTCGGCCGTGCTCGCGCGGCCCGATTGGCTCGCGCAGGCGATGGCCACGCTGAGGTTCCTGCTCGAGAACCTCTACGACGGCCGCGACGTCTTCCACTACTGGGACGGCACCTACCATCTGCCGGGCATGCTCGCCGACCAGGCCTGGCTGGTCCGCGCGCTGATCGACGCGTCGCAGCACTCCGGCGACGCCGACCTGCTGCTGCCCGCGGAAGCGATCGCCGAACACGCGATCCGCCGCCACAGGGCGCCGAACGGCGGCTTCTACGACATCCTGCACGACCCCGGCCACCAGGGTTCGATGCGGCGCCGCAACCGCTCGATCCTCGACAACGCGACGATGGCCGAATCGCTGGTGCGGCTGTCCTACCTGTCGCGCCGCCCCGAGTTCTACGACGAGGCCACCGCCGCGCTCGAGGCGTTCGCCGGCGACTACAAGGAGTACGGCTACTACGTCGCCGGTTACGGCCGCGCCGTCGATCTGGTCTTCTACGCGCCGCTGTTCCTGACGATCGTCGGCGACCGCGAGTCCGCCGCGGCGATCGAACTGCGCCGCACCGCCCTGTCGGTCTACGTGCCGTCGCGCATCGTGCAGTCGCTCGACCCGAAGTACGACCCGATCCTGCTCGGGCGCAGCGGCTACCAGGTCGAACCCGAGCCCGTCGTGCACCTCACCGTCGGCCGGATGCCGCGCGCCACCGCGCGCACGCCCGGCGAACTGCTCGCCGCGATCGAGCGCGTCGAGCGCGAGCGGCAGACCAGGCTGCCTTGACCGCGCGGCAGAGGCCGGCTGCCCTGGACCGCGGTGCCCTGGACCGCGGCCGCGCGGTCGCCGGGGGTCCGCCGGCGCGACCTCACACCTCGACGCGCGTCGGCCCGCCCTGTTCCTCGTCGGGCACGAGATCGATCAGGCCGCGCCTGAGTTCCTCGCTGGCGATCTTGATGTAGTTGCGTTCGCGCGTCTCGAACAGCGGCTTGGACTGGCCGCGCACGAGTTCGCGCACGCGCTTCTGCAACAGGGTCGTCAGGCGGAACGAACCGCCGACCTGCTTGACGAGCTCCTGGGGGAGGCTCTGTTCCATGGGGTGGGTGCCGGGGGCTGGGGGGCCGAAGGGCGGAGCAGCGTAGGGACCGGCCGCCTCCCGATCAATGGGGCTCGGGCGTGGCGGCGCACGGACGTCGCCCGGCGCCGCCGCGGCCCGGCGCTCACAGGTCGCGCACGTCGACGATCACCTGGAGGGGGGCGAACGCCGTGTGCCCGCGGCGCTGGGTGCTCGCCACGACCAGGCGCAGCAGCACCTGCCGCGCGGAACTCGGTCCGGCGACCTGCACCTCGAACCCGTGCGGGAAACCGCCGGCGGCCGCCGACATCACCCCGAAGCGGCAGACGCCCTGGTTGGCCGGCGCGAAGTTCGTGGCCACCGAGTGGTGCCGGTAGGACAGTTCGCCGCGGACCTCCGGGCCCGACCGCAGCACCCGCCACGGGTCGGGCCGGCCCGACGCGGCGAGCGGAACGTCGCTCAACGAGCCGTCCGTCGGGTCGATCTCGCGCAGCGTGCCCGTCGCCGACGGCACGCCGCCGCGCAGCCAGACGACCTGACAGGGCGCGTGCGCGACGCCGTCCGCGTCCGGCGTGCCGTGGTAGAAGTGCAGCAGAACCTCGGCCTGGTCGGCCGCGTCGGTGATCGCATCGATCGCCGAACCGTCGATCAGCGGCTCGCCGACCACGCGCACGAGGTTCAGGCCGACCGACCGGCCGGCCGCCGGACCACCGTCCTCGGGGGTCAGGTAGTAGTAGACCCACCGGTAGACGTCGACGAGGTAGTCGCGGCCGCTCGTGCACACGAAGCGGTCGCTCCAGGCGAGCTTCGTGAAGAACAGCGTGTTGCCGGTGATCTGGCTGCCGGTCGTGTCGCGCCGCAGCGACCCGGTGGTGGCGATCACCGGCAGGCGCAGGCCGCCGAGCGGCGCCGGCGCGCCGTCGAGGTCGAGCAGCGCGAGGTTGCCGGTGCCCTCGGCGTCGTTGCCGAACGGCCGGACGCACGAGACGAGTTCGAGCCGCATCCCGTCGACGAGGTCCTGCGTGACCTCGGTCGCGCGCGTCAGCCGCCGCGCGTACTCCTGCCCCTCGGTGCCCGACAGGGACAGGGTCGCCACGGCCATGACCATCACGGACAGCAGAGTGGCCGCGACGATCATCTCGACGAGCGAGAAGCCGGCCTGCGCCCGCGCGGCGGAGCAGCGTGTCATGGGTCACCTCACCGCTGGATGAAGATCTTGGTCCGGTGGAACGAGTAGTGCACCGGCGCGGCCTGCCGGAAGCAGTCGATGCGCAGGTGGTAGCTGCCCTCCGGGAACTCCGCCTCGGGCACGTCCCACGCGAACACCTCGCTGCCGCTGCCGGCGTCGGCCACCAGGTGGCCGGCGTCCGGCCGCGTGCCCGGCGTCGCGAGGCTGCGGTCCGAGCAGTGGCGCCACGTCGTGCCGCCGTCGTCGGAGTACATCACCGCGTACTCGAGCTGCGACTCCGGCTCGGCGAAGGTGCCGGTCGCCGTGTAGGGCAACCCGTCCCAGCGCGTCCACGACACGCCGAACTGCACGTCGATCTGGTCCGGGTCGGCGATCTCGGTGATGTCCGTCGGGCTCGCGATCTCGACGCGCGGCAGCTGCTGGATGCGCAGCGTGTTCGTCGTGCTGCCGGCCTCGAAGAACGAGTGCACGAGGGTCAGCACCGACCACTTGGCGATGAAGGTCGTGCCCGAGTCGACCGCCTTGTCGATGCCGTTGACGACCACGTAGGCCGCGGCCGTGTTGCCGGGCGCCACGAGCTTGACGAGCGCCGAGCCGATGCCGGAGCCGTGCGTGTAGTAGGTCTTGAAGGCCGTCGCCGAGTGGCGGTTCGTCGAGTACGGCGCGTAGCCGAACTCGTCGCCGGTGCCGCCGCCCCAGGTCAGCCCGAACGGGCGGCTGATCGGCGCGCTGGTCGGCATCGACATGTTGTAGTTGCCGGCGATCTCGAGCCCGACCGCGGTCATCGTGCCGTTGCCCGAGCTGCCGACGTGGTGGAACGTCGAGGCCGACGTGCCGATGTTGAACATCGCCGTGCAGCCGTTGCCGGCCGTGCGCTGCAGGTGGTTGCTCAGCGTCGTGCCGTGCGCGAGCCGGTTGCTGCCCGAGTACACGGTCTGCGCCTGGAGCTGGTAGTACTCGCCGCCCGCCGTGCCCGCCGGCAGGTTGCCGCGCAGGTTGCCGGCGCCGTCGTCCGCCTGCCAGACCGCGGCCGCGCTGTCCGGGAACAGCTCGCCGAGCCACGGCAGGCCCCACCAGTAGCCCGCGCCCGCGGCCCGCACGAGCCGCCGCGCGCCGATGATCGTGTTGACGAACCCGCCCGCGCCCGGCGAGCCGTGCGGCCGCAGGTTGCACGGGATCGAGTTCGGGTAGCCGTTCGCCGAGTCGTAGCCGATGTCGTTGCCGACGCCGATGTAGTAGTACGAGAAGCCGGTCAGCGTGGTGTAGACGCAGGCGCTGCGCACGATGCCGCGCCGCAGCACCTCGAAGAAGCGCGGCACGTCGCAGAGCATCTGCGACTGCCAGCGGTTGCGCAGCACCGCGGCGTTGATGCTCGGGAAGTTCGTGATCGCGAACGCGCCGTTCGCCAGCGTGTCGTGGTACCAGTTGTAGCCGTTCGGGTAGTCGGGATCCCCGTTGAACAGGTCCTTGTAGGGGCAGTGCCGCGGGTCGCCCTGGAACTGCGACCGCTCGGTGATCGGCACGTCCTCGAGGCTGTCGGCCCACCAGGCATAGGTCACGGACAGGTTCTCGGGCTGGTTGCGCGCGGCGGGCGGCCACATCGTGCCGCTGTTGGCCGGGTCGGCGCCGCTCCAGATGCGCGTGCGGACCGGCACGACGACGTCCGCCGTCGGGTCGTAGCGGTTGCCGTCCGTGTCGACGAACCGGCTGGCCGTGAACACGCTGCCGTCGATGCGCAGCGTCCAGCGCGCCGTGTTCTTCGGCACGGTGCTCGACGTGTAGAGGTTGGTCGAGAAGTCGCGCGCGGCCTCGACCGGGCACGGCACGTAGGGCATCCAGTAGAGCTGCGCCTGCACCGTCGACGCGAGCCCGCGGCCGCCGACCGGCGGGCTGACCACCGGCGTGTTGAACAGGTAGATGCGCGTGAAGCGCTCCGCGCCCGCCGTGCCCGGGTCGACGAACTCGGCGCGGTAGTACATCTCGTTGGCCAGGAGCGACGGGTCGCCCTCGGGCTTCGCCGCGGCGAACGGGAAGTAGGCGGTGTCCGCCAGCGGGCCGACGCCGACGCCGCCGCGCAGGTTCTGCAGCGTGCACAGGCTGGCGAGCCGTGCCGGCTGGGTCGTGTCGGTCAGGTCGACGCCGACCACCTCGACCACCATCGGCACCGGCATGATCGCGGCGCCGGTGTAGGTCTGCGTGTTGTCGTTGTAGGCGTACATGCGCAGCCGCAGCGCGTCGCTGCTGGCCGGCGAGCCGGCGTTGCGCGCCGTGCGCAGCTCCTCGGGGTGCGTCACGCAGCGCACGCGCGGCAGGTTCACCGGGTCGCGCGCCGCGTCGCTGAAGTTGCGCAGCGCGGGCACCGGCAGCAGCTCGCCGTGCAGGTTGATGATCAGCGCGTTCCGGTACTTGTCCGGCTGGCTGTAGAGGTCCTCGAGGAACAGCCGCAGCGTCGGTTCCTTGGACATGTCGCCGAGCACCGGCGGCGGCGGGCTGCCCGCGGCGATCGCCGCGGCGATCGCCGCCTCGCGCGCCTCGATCGCGGCGACGCGCCGCTGCCACAGCGCGAGTTCGTCCGGGTAGCGCATCGCGTGGTTGAAGTAGTCGGCGAGCGCGTACGGGTGCGGGTTCGAGTCGGCGTGCCAGCCGTTGACCTCGACCCCGTCGGACAGGATGCGCGCCCTGACGTTGTCGGGCACGTAGTAGTAGGTCGACGCGTTGCCGGCCGGCATGCGGCCCGGGTAGTGGTAGACGTGCGGCATGTCCTGCAGGCTGTCGACGTCGTCGTTGAAGGCCGGGCGGTACGACTCGTTGCGGCCGAAGCTCGCCTTGGTGATCCAGTGCGTGCGGAACTCGAGCCCCGGGTTGCGGGTCTCGAGGTCGGTGATCATCGATTCGACGAACGGCTTGATCGAGTCCATGAAGACCCACCAGCCGGGGATGTTCTCGATCGCGAACAGGTAGACGTCGAACACCTGCGTGGTCGGGAAGGCGCTGCCCGCCGAGTTGACGACCGCCGACAGCTCCGCCGCCGCGTGCTCGTTGCCCGCGAGGTCCCGCTTGAAGATGCGCACCGTCACGTAGCGCACGTTGCGGTTGTTGAGGCCCACGAACGGCTGCACGGTGATGCGCCGCGACCAGAGCCAGGCGCCGTTGCGGCGGTAGTTGCCCGACAGCACGTGGTCGGGCGCGACCAGGTTGCCGCCGGTCTCGGTCGCGATCGACAGCGTCGGCCGGTTCACGACGCCGTCGTCGAGCACGTCGAGATCGACCGCCGCGTCGATCTGGCCGCGGTCCACGAAACCCTGGATCTCGGCGAGGACCGCCTGCGCCTTGCCGTAGGCGAACACACGGTCGCGCTCGGTGTTCGTCGTCAGGTAGTTGACGGAGAGATGCTGGATCAGCACCGCCGCGGCCACCACCAGCAGCAGCATGCCGAACGCCAACTCGCCGAACGTGAACCCCCCCTCGCGCCGGACCGGCGCTGCATGGTCTGCCGTCATGGTTGCCCCCCGACGATCTCCGTACCGGAACATGGTCGTCGGCGGTTATCGACCGCCGGCTCCCCCGCACCTGCGGCGCAAGGGTGCCTCCGTCCCGGATCGGGACGCCGGGCTGCCGCCGCCCGCGACCGTCGGGATTTGCATCACCGCGGCCCGCCGTCGATGCTGCGGGTCTTGTCCAGCAACCGCCCGCTCGCCCGCGCCTTCGGCCGCCCGCTGCGCCTGCTCTGGCGGCACCGGCTGCTCGTGGGCGCCGGCCTCCTGCTCGTGCCCGTGCACGCGGCCGCCGCGCTGTGGATGCCGCGCCTGCTCGGCGACGCGCTCGACGCGCTGCAGCGCCGGGCCGTGTCGGGCCCCACGGCCGCCGACGCGGCGGTGCTGCGCGACACCTGCCTCTTGCTGCTCGGGCTCGCCGTGGTCGAGGCGGGCAGCCGCTTCGTCTCGCGCAAGACCCTGATCGACGCGTCGCGCCTGGTCGAGGAACGGCTGAAGAACGACGCCGTCGCGCACCTGCAGCGCCTGCCGATCGGCTGGTTCGACACCTCGCGGACCGGCGACCTCGTGAGCCGGCTCACGCAGGACGTCGAACTCGTGCGCTTCGTGATGGGCCCGCTCCTGCTGCACGGCGGCAGCACCCTGTGCCTCTTGCCCGCGGGCGCCTGGCTGATGGCCGGCATGGACGTGCCCGTGACGCTCGCGTGCACCGCCGCGTTCGGCCTCCTGTTCCTCGCGATGCGGCTCGTGCTGCCGCGGCTGCACCGGTGGAGCAAGCAGGCCCAGGAGGCGATCGGCGCGGTGACGCAGCGCGCGCAGGAGGACTTCGCCGGCATCCGCGTGGTGCAGCAGTTCGCCGCCGAGCGGCGCGAGTGCGCGGCGATGGCGACCAGGAACCGCCGCCACCTGCTGGCGAGCCTGCGCCTCGTGCGGCTGCGCACGCTGCTGCACGCGCTGACGCACTCGACCAGCGGCGCCGTGACGCTGGCCGTGCTGGTCGTCGGCGGCCACCAGGTCGTCGCCGGCGCGCTCACCGTCGGCCAGCTGTTCCAGTTCACCGGCTACCTGGCCCTGCTGACCTTCCCGCTGGAGATCCTCGGCTGGACCCTCGCGACGATGCCGCGCGCGCTCGCGGCGGGCCTGCGCATCGCCGAGCTGTTCGAGGTCGCCCCCGAGTCCGCCGCCGGCGCCGCGCCGGCGCTGCGCGGCGAGCTGCGCGTGCAGGGGCTCACGTTCACCTACCCGGGCGCGTCCCGGCCCGCGCTGCGCGACGTGGACTTCGTGCTCGAGCCGGGCCAGAAGCTCGGTCTCGTCGGCCCGGTCGGCAGCGGCAAGTCGACGCTGCTCGCGCTGCTGATGCGCTTCTACGACCCGCCGCGCGGCACCGTGTTCGTCGACGGCCACGACGTGCTGGACCTGTCGCCGGAGGCCGTGCGCGGGCTGTTCGCGCTGGCGGCGCAGGAGCCGTTCCTGTTCAGCGACACGGTCGCCGCGAACGTCGCGTTCGGCCGGCACCGACTCGCCGCGGGCGGCCTCGCGGAGGCGGTCGCCGCCGCGGCGCTGGACCAGGACCTGCCCCAGCTCGGCGCGGGCATGGCGACGCTGGTCGGCGAACGCGGCGTGACGCTGTCGGGCGGGCAGAAGCAGCGCGTGTCGCTCGCGCGCGCGCTGCACAGCGACCGGCCCGGGCTGCTGCTCGACGACACGCTGTCGGCGGTCGATCCGCTGACCGAGCGGCGGATCCTGGCCGGCCTCGAACGCGGACGGGCCGGCCGCACGGTGCTGGTCGCGAGCCACCGCCTGTCGGTGGTCGCCGACGCGGACCTGATCCTCGTGCTCGACGGCGGCGCGGTGCGCGAACGCGGCGACCACGGCAGACTGGTCGCGGGGCGCGGTCTCTACGCCGAGGCGTGGCGGCGGCAGACCGAGGCGACGGCCCTCGCGAGCCGGCCCGCGGAGCAGCCGTGACCGACCCCTGGCTCGACGACCAGCCCGAGGGCCGCGTGCAGTTCGGCTTCCTGCGGCGGCTGTGGCCGTTCGTGCGCCCGTACCGGCGCGGCTTCGCCGTCTGCCTGCTGATCCTCGCCCTGTCGTTCGCGCTCGAACTGGCGGGCCCGTGGCTGCTGCGCCACGCGATCGACGGCCCGATGCTCGGCGAAGGCGAGGGCGGCGACCGGCTGCGCGCGCTCGCGTGGTACGGCGCGGGTTTCCTCGGCACCACGCTGGTCGGTGCCTTGCTCGGCTGCGTCTACGGCCAGCTGACGGCGTGGAACGGCCAGCGCGTGATCCGCGACGTGCGGCGGCACCTGTTCGCGCACCTGCTGCACACGTCGCTCGGTTTCCACGAGCGGCAGACGGCCGGCAAACTGACCACGCGGGTCACCAGCGACGTCGAGAACCTCAACGAACTGATCGCGACCGGCGTGCTGCAGTCGCTGTTCGACCTGCTGAAGATCACGGGCGTGCTCGCCGTGCTGTTCTTCCTGGACCTGCACCTGGCGCTGTTCACCGTCGCGACGACGCCGGCCGTGGCGCTGATCAGCGTGCTGTTCCGCCGCAAGGCGCAGCGGGCCTACCGCGCCGTGCGCGGCAAGCTCGCGCTGCAGAACGCCTACACGACCGAGTTGATCGGCGGCGTGCGCACGACGCGCGCGTTCGGCCGCGCGGCCGAGGTCGCCGCGCGGTACGCCGAGCGCAACCACGCGACCGCCGAGGCCTGGCGCGACACCGTGCTGCACTTCTCGGTGTTCTTCGCGCTCGTCGACCTCGCGCTGCGCGCGACCACCGTGGGCCTCTTGTGGTACGGCGGCTCGGCCGTGCTCGCGGGCACGCTGCAGCCGGGCCAGTTCGTGCAGTTCTGGCTCTACTTCGGCCTGTTCTCGGGTCCGGTGAAGGAACTCGGCGAGAAGTACAACGTGCTGCAGGCGGCGTTCGCCAGCTGCGAGCGCGTGTTCGGCCTGCTCGCCGAACCGCGGTTCCCGCCGCCTCCGGCCGCGCCGCCGCGGCCGACCGCGCGGCGCGGCAGCGCCCGCGTCGAGTTCGACCGCGTCGGCTTCGCCTACGACCCGGCGACGCCGGTGCTGCGCGACGTCTCGTTCACGGCGGCGCCGGGCCAGACCGTCGCGATCGTCGGGCCGACCGGCGCGGGCAAGACGACGATCCTGTCGCTGGTCGCGCGGCTGCGCGACGTCACCGCCGGCGCGGTCCGGATCGACGGCCACGACGTGCGCGAGATCGACCTCGCCCGGCTGCGCGCGCGCATCGCCTACGTCGCGCAGGACCTGTTCCTGTTCACCGGCACGGTGCTCGACAACGTGCGGCTGTTCGACCCGCACGTCGGCGAAGCGGCCGTCTGGCGCGCCCTCGAGACGGTCGGCGCCGCCGGCTTCGTGCGCGCGCTGCCGCAGGGCCTGCGGTCGCCGGTCGAGGAGCGCGGCGGCACCTTCTCGCAGGGCGAACGGCAGCTGCTCGCGTTCGCGCGCGCGCTGGTCGTCGACCCCGACGTGCTGGTCCTGGACGAAGCGACCGCGAGCATCGACAGCGAGTCGGAGGCGCGGCTGCAGCGCGCGCTGGTCGCCGCGCTGCGCGGCCGCACCGCGCTGGTCGTCGCGCACCGGCTGTCGACGGTGCGCAACGCCGACTGCATCCTCGTGCTCGAGCGCGGCCGCATCGTCGAAGCGGGGCCGCACGCCGCACTCGTCGCGGCGCGCGGCGTCTACTGGCGCATGCTCGCGCAGGTCGAGGGCGAGGCGCCCCGGATCACTTGAGCTCGGGCAGCGGGCCGGTCAACGCCTTCAGGAAGGTCACGATCGACGCGACGTCCTCGGGCTTCAGCGTCAGCCCGAGCTGCAGTTCGGCCATGTTCGCGACCGCGTCTTCGAGCGTCGCGATCTTGCCGTCGTGGTAGTACGGCGCGGTCTTCTCGACGTTCAGCAGCGTCGGCACCTTGAACATGAACTTGTCGGACTCGCTCTTGGTGATCGCCATGCGGCCCACGTCCACGGTCGGATAGGGCTTCTTGACGCCGGTCTTCTGGTAGGTGCTGCCGCCGAACAGGTCGCTCATGTGGCACTGCGGGCAGCCGACCTCGACGAACTTGTTGTAGCCGGCCTTCACCTCGTTGGTGACCGCGCCCTGGTCGCCGGCGAGGAACTTCTCGAACGGCGACTTCGTCGCCAGCGTGCGCTCGAACGCGCCGACCGCGAGCCCGAAGTTCTTCGCCGTCACGGCGTCGCCGCCGCCGGGGAACGCCTTGCCGAACGCTTCGACGAGTGCCGGCACGGCCTTGATCCTGGTGACGAGTTCCGCCTCGTCGGCGACGCCGTGCTCGACCGGGTTCAGCACCGGCAGGACCGCCTGCTCCTCGACGGTCGCGGCGCGGCCGTCCCAGAACTGCGCGAACTGCCGGAACGCGTTCCAGACGGTCGGCGTGTTGCGGTCGCCGTTCTTGCCGTCGGTGCCCGGCGAGGTCGGTTTGCCGTCCTGGCCGTAGTTCGCGAGGTCGTGGCACGACGCGCAGCTGATGTTGCCGTTCTTCGACAGGCTCTTCTCGTGGTAGAGCAGCTTGCCGAGCGCCACCTTCTCCGGCGTGGACGGGTTGTCGACGGGCGGCGCCGCCGGCGGCACGCCGAACAGCGCCTTCGCGTTGACCATGTCGACGCGCACGGGCGCCATGGGCCGTCTGGCCGCGCCGCCGGGTTGCTGGGCCGCGCCGCCGGGTTGCTGGGCTCCGGCGCCAGCGCCCTGCGGAGCAGGGGCAGGCTTGCTGCCGCCGCAAGCGGGGAGGAACAGCAGCGCGAGCGCGCTGCACGGAAGGAGGGTGCCGATCTTCATGGGGAAGCCCGAAGGGTATTCCGCGCGACCCACGCCGCCAACATCGCCGCTCGCCGCAGTCGCCGGATCCGGCGCATCGCCGCGATTCGGTTGGGCAGAACGGCCGCGGGCGGTTCCGATGCGCCGATGCCCGGACTCGTGCTGGCCAGCGCTTCGCCCTACCGCCGCGTGCTGCTCGAACGGCTGCGGCTGCCCTTCACGTGCACGGCCCCGAACGTCGACGAGGCCGCGGCCCTGCAGGCGCTGCGCGACCCGGCCGCGCTGGCGCGCGAACTCGCCGAGCAGAAGGCGCGCGCGGTCGCCGCGGCGCACCCGGGCGCGATCGTGATCGGCAGCGACCAGGTCGCGACGATCGACGGCGAAGTGCTCGACAAGCCGGGTTCGGCCGAACGCTGCCGGCAGCAACTGCGACGCCTGCAGGGCCGCGAGCACCTGCTGCTGACCGCGGTCGCGATCGTGCACCCGGGCGGCCTCGCGGCGTTCGTCGACGTGGCGACGCTGCGCATGCGCCCGCTCGACGCCGGTGAGATCGAGCGCTACGTCGCGGCCGACGCGCCGTTCGACTGCGCGGGCAGCTACCGCATCGAGAGCCTCGGCATCGCGCTGTTCGCGGCGATCGCGTGCGAGGACCACACGGCGATCGTCGGCCTGCCGCTGCTGCGGCTCGCCGCGGAGCTGCGCCGGCTCGGCTGCGCGGTGCCGTGAACGGCCCGGGGCGCCCCGCTCAGCCCCCCGCGCGCGTGCCGAGCACGAACACGTCGAGCCAGGCCCGGACGCGCGCCAGCGCCTCGCGGCCCTGGTTGCGGCCGAGCACGGCCAGGCTGTAGTCGTGCCCGTAGGGTGCGGCGACCCCGCGCACGTCGAGCCCGAGCTGGCGGCCGAGGAACACCGCGCGCGCGACGTGGAACGGGTTGGTGACGACGACCACGGACGCGGCGCCGAACACGTCCTTGCAGCGCTGCATCGTGTCGATCGTGCGCAACCCCGCGGGGTCGTCGACGAGTGCTGCCGCCGGCACGGCGCGCGCCTGCAGCCAGCGCCGCATCGCCGCGACCTCGTCCTCGCCCTGCCCGCCGCCGCCGCGCCCGCTGAGCAGGATCCGCGGCGCGACGCCGCGCGCGTAGAGGTCGCGCGCCGCCGCGAGGCGGTCGGCGAGCAGGTCGTAGGGCGTGCCGTCCGGGTAGATGCGCGCACCGGGCACGACCAGCAGATCGACCCGCGGCGCGGTCGCGGCGTCGACCACGAACGCTGCCGCCGACCAGCGCACGTGCTCGTGCATCGCGGTGGCCGGCAGCAGCAGCGCGAGCGCGCCGAGCACGAGCAGCCGGCGGACGCGGCGCAGGCGCGGCGGCGCAGCTGCGGCTGCGCAAGGGGCAACGGCACTCGGCGGTCGCACCGGGCCACGGTAGCAGGCGTCACCGTTTCGGGCACGTCGCCGCCCGCTGCCAGCCGCCATGGGAGGGTTGACCGCGCCGGCCCGATGGCGACAATCCCCGCCCCCATTTCGCGGCGCCCGCCCGGCGAGCCCTGCGCCACGACCGCCAAGCCCTGCGCCGCCCCACCATGCCCCAGAACCTCCGCAACGTCGCCATCATCGCCCACGTCGACCACGGCAAGACCACGCTGGTCGACGGCCTGCTGCGGCAGACCGGCACGTTCCGCGCGAACCAGGCCGTCGGCGAGTGCGTGATGGACAGCAACGAACTCGAGCGCGAGCGCGGCATCACGATCCTCGCCAAGAACACCGTCGTGGACTACCGCGGCACGCGGATCAACATCATCGACACGCCGGGCCACGCCGACTTCGGCGGCGAGGTCGAGCGCGTGCTGTCGATGGCCGACGGCGTGCTGCTGCTCGTCGACGCCGCCGAGGGGCCGATGCCGCAGACGCGGTTCGTGCTGCAGAAGGCGTTCAACCACCACCTGAAGCCGATCGTCGTGGTCAACAAGATCGACAAGCCCGAAGCGCGCCCCGAGCAGGTCGTCAACGAGGTCTTCGACCTGTTCATCGACCTCGACGCCGACGAGCAGGCGCTCGAGTTCCCGGTGTTCTACGGCTCGGGCCGCCAGGGCTGGATGACGGCCGACCTCGCGCAGGCGCGCCAGGGCGGCGAGGGCAGGAACCTGCAGCCGCTGTTCGACGCGATCCTGGGCCGCATCCCGGCGCCGAAGGACGACCCCGAGGGCCCGCTGCAGTTCCGCGTCACGACGCTCGACTGGAGCGACTACGTCGGCCGCGTCGCGATCGGCCGCGTGCACCGCGGCCGCATGCGCACCGGCGGGCGCGTCGTGCACCTGTCGCGCAACGGCAGCCAGCAGGAGGTCACCGTGCGCGGCATCTACCGCTTCGTCGGGCTGTCGCGCGAGGAGACCGAGGAGATCGAGGCCGGCGATCTGTGCGGCATCTACGGCGTCGAGACGATCGAGATCGGCGACACGCTGGCCGCGATCGAGCGCCCCGAGGCGATGCCGATCATCGCGATCGACGAACCGACGATGACGATCGTGATGCGCATCAACGACTCGCCGTTCGCCGGCCGCGACGGCGGCAGGTTCCTGACCTCGCGCCACCTGCGCGAGCGCCTCGACAAGGAACTGCGCGTCAACGTCGCGCTGCGCGTCGACCCCGGCGAGGCCGCCGACTCGTTCCTGCTGTCGGGCCGCGGCGTGATGCACCTGGGTTTCCTGCTCGAGACGATGCGCCGCGAGGGCTACGAGTTCGCGGTCGCCAAGCCGCACGTGCTCTACAAGGAGATCGACGGCGAGAAGCACGAACCGATCGAGTACCTGACCGTCGACGCGCCCGCCGAGGCGGTCGGCAAGGTGATCGAGATCCTCGGCACGCGCCGCGCCGAGCTGCTGAAGCTGGACCGCAAGGGCACCTTCACGCGGCTCGAGTTCACGGTGCCCGCGCGCGGCCTGATCGGCGTGCGCAGCCGCCTGCTCAACGCCACCGCCGGCGAGGCGACGATGCACCACGTGTTCCACGGCTACGGCCCGTTCCGCGGCCCGATCGAGGAGCGCACGGCCGGCGTGCTGGTGTCGATGGCGCAGGGCCAGACGACCTTCTACGCGCTCGACGGCCTGCGCGACCGCGGCCAGTTCTTCGTGCCCGAAGGGGCCGAGGTCTACGAGGGCATGGTCGTCGGCGAGCACTGCAAGGACAACGACCTCGTCGTCAACGTCGTGCGCGAGAAGAAGGCGACCAACGTGCGCAGCTCGACCAAGGAGATGTTCGTCAAGATGCCGCCGCCGCGGACCTTCAACGTCGAGGACGCGCTCGAGTACGTCGGCGAGGACGAACTCGTCGAGGTCACCGCGAAGTCGGTGCGGCTGCGCAAGGCGCTGCTGAAGGAGACCGACCGCAAGCGCAGCGACCGGCGCGGCGAGAGCGGCTGACGGCGCGCGGCCTCAGCGGCGCAGCCAGACCCGCGTGAACGCCGTGCCGACGAGGCTCAGGGCCCCGACGAGGCCGGCCAGGACGAGGTTCTGCTGCATCGCGCAGAGCCAGGCGGTGACGGTGCCGCCGGCGGCGAACACGGCGGCCGGCACGAGCACGGCCGACCGCCGCGCCGAGCGCGGTCGCCCGACGACGAACGCCGTGCCGGACCGGTGCGCGGGCGCCGGGATCCGGGAAGCTCCCGGCGCGGCCCGGCGCGCCGCGGCGGCCGGCGGCGGGGCGGTCACGGCGACCGGGACGCTGCCGCGCCGGCGGGCCGCGGCCCGCGGTGCCGCGGCGGCGCTCTCGCCGAGGATCTCCGCGCCGAAGTCCGCACCGTCCTGGCCCCCCGGCTGCGCGTTCGGCAGCAGGTTCGTCACGTCGGCGTCGAGCAGCTGCCAGCTGTCGTCCGGTGCCTGCGCGGCGGCCGGCGGTGCCGCGGCGCCGCCGCCGGCGAACAGGATGTCCTCGGGCGAAGCCGCGGGCGCCTTCTTCTGCCCGTCGAGTCGCACCTGCCCGTACGCGAGCGGATCGTAGGTCATGGTTCTGCTCCGAATCTGCGGCGCTGGTAGCTCGACGGGATGCCGAGCTCCTTGCGGTACTTGGTGACGGTCCGGCGCGCGGCAGACGCACCGTGGGCCAGGAGCGCGGCGACGAGTTCGTCGTCCGACAGCGGGTGGGCCTTGTCCTCGGCCGCGACGAGGTCCTGGATGCGCTGCGCGAGCGCGAGCCGCCCCTGGCCCGGTCCGGCCGGCGCCTCGATGCGGCCGCCGTCGAAGAAGTCGCGCAGGCGGTAGAGGCCGCGTTCGGTCTGCACGTGTTTGCCGGCGATCGCGCGGCTCACGGTCGACGTGTGCAGGCCGAGCCGGTCGGCGACGTCGCTCATGCGCAGCGGGCGGATCGCGCTGCGGCCCTGCTGCAGGAACGGCAACTGTTCGCGGAACACCGCCTGCACGACGCGCAGCAGCGTCGCCTGGCGCATCGCGACGGCCTCGATCAGGTCGCGCGCCCGGCGCAGCTTCGGCCGCAGGTAGTCGCGCACGTCGCGCGCCGTGCCGCGGTCGCCGGCCAGCGCCGCGTAGTCCTGGTCGACGGCGAGCTCCGGCACGAGGCGGTCGTCGAGCGTCACCTGCACCGCGCCCGCGAGCAGCCGCACCCAGGCGTCGGGGCGCACGGGCACCGCCGCGGTGCCGCGGAACGCCGCGCCGGGCCGCGGGTCGAGGTCCTTCATGCGGTCGAGCAGGGTGCGCAGTTCGTCGACCGACAGCTGCACGGCGCGCGCGACCTCGGGCAGCTTGTTGCGACCGAGCGCCTCGAGGTGCTCGCGCAGCAAGCGCTCGATGGTCGGCAGGTCCGGGTCGCCCGCGGCCTGCAGCAGCATCGCCTGCACCGGGTCGGCGGCCCCGATGCCGCGCGGCTCCAGCGTCAGCAGCACCGCGTGCGCCTGGGCGACGAGGTCGGGCGGCAGATCGAGTTCGGCCGCGAGCTCCTCGAGCGGGAACGGCAGCAGGCCGCGGTCGTCGAGGTGCTCGGCGAGCGCGGCCACGGCGTCGGCGAGCAGCGCCGGCACCCCGCGGAACGCGAGCTGCTGGCGCACGTGCTCGACCAGCGAATCGGCGGTCGCCGGCACGTTCGCCAGGAAGACGCTCTTGCCGTCCTCGCCGTCGGCGTCGCCGCCGGGGCCGCGCTGCCACTCCTGCCAGCCCGATTCCTCGCGCTCCGCGGCGGGCGGCGGCGGCGGCGGCGCCGGTTCCGCGGGCGGCGGCGGCCGCACCTCGAGCGTCTCGTTCTGCTGCGCCTCCTGCTCGAGGAACTGCAGCAGATCCTCGGTCGCGAGCTGCAGCACCTCGATGGACTGCAGCATCTGCGGCAGCAGCGCGAGGCGCTGCTCCTGGCGTTGGGCGAGGCGGGCTTCTAGGCTCATGGACCGGAAGGTCGCTCCGCAGTGGCCTTTCGACGCGCTGCGCGGTTTTCTTGAGCGACGGCGGCCGACTGTCCAGGAATGCGGCAGTCGGTGCCCGGCTGCGGTCCTGCCGCGGCCCGAGGCACGCTGCCCGCATCGACCCCAGGCTGCCTCCCGGGCGCCCCTCACTCGCGCCGGCGCCGCCGCGGCCGTGCCTCGGGGTTCGCCGCGAGCGGGTTCTCGGGCCAGGCATGCCGCGGGTAGCGCCGCGACAGCTCGCGGCGCACCGCCGGGTAGACGTTCGCCCAGAAGCTCGCGAGGTCGGTCGTCACCTGCACGGGCCGGTGGTTCGGCGCCAGCAGTTCGAGCACGACCGGCACGCGGCCGCCCGCGAGGGCCGCGACCGAGGGCAGGCCGAAGAACTCCTGCAGCCGCGCGCGGATCGTCGGGCCGGCCTCTGCCGTGTAGTCGACGACCGCGGCGCGGCCTGACGGCAGCTCGATGCGGTCCGGCGCCTGGTGCTGCAGCGCGCGGCGCTGCGGCTGGCTCAGGCCCGCGGCCAGCACGTCCTGCAGCGCGGCGTCGCGCAGCGCGCGCAGGTCCGTGCCGTCGCCGAGCAGCCCGATCGCCGCGGCCGCCACCGCCGCGTCGTCGAAGGCAGGCAGCCCCAGATCCGGCAGGCGCTCGCGCAGCCAGGCGGCGCGCGCGAGCCAGCGCCGGCAGTCCTTCTGCTCGCCGAGCCAGCGCCACGGCTCGCGGGCCAGCAGCGGCTGCAGCCGCGCCGCCGCCGCACCGGCGGGCAGGTCGCCGCCGCGCGCCGCGCGCAGCGCCAGGTCGCGGTAGCGTTGTTCGCGCACGGCCACGACGCGGCCGTTCGGCTCGTCGAGTTCGGCCGTCACGACCTGCCGCAGCGCGCGCGCCTCGACCGCCTCGAGGTCCGCGAGTTCGATCGCCGCGGTCAGCACCGCGCGCGAACGCTGCTGCCGGCCCGTCTCGAGCAGCCGCAGCGCCAGCACGAGGTCATGGCCGTCGGCCGCCGCGGGCAGCACGAGTCCGCGCCCGCCGACCATCGTCGCCGCGCGCGCCTCCGCCCCCTGGGCGCGGACCGCCACGCGGTCGGGGAAGCCCGCGAGCAGGCAGCGCCCGAGCCACGTCGTGTCGCGCGCGGCACCGCCGGGATCGCGCGCGCCGACCGCGGCCAGCACGCGGTCGCGGGTGGCCAGCAGCTGCCGCGCCGGGCCCGGCCAGCTGCCGAACTCGCGGCACAGGGACTCGGGGAAGCCGCGCTGCTCGGCGAGCAGGAAGGCCTCGACCGCCGCGGCCAGGTCGGCACCGTCGTCGCGGCCGAACTGCTCGACGTCGCCGAGCAGCACGGCGGCCGTCGCCGCCGCGACCGCACAGCCGAGTTCCTTGCCCGCGAGCACGAGCGCGCCGAGCCGCGGGTGCAGCGGCAGCGCGAGCAGCCGCCGGCCGAACGGCAGCAGCGTGCCCTTGTCCGCGTCGACCGCGCCGAGCCCGTCGAGCAGGGCCTCGGCCGCCGCGAGCGCGTCGGCCGGGGGCGCCTCGAACCAGCCGAACCCGGCGGGCGGCCGGCCCGCGAACCCGCGCACGAGCAGTGCTGGACCCGCGAGGTCGACCCGCTGCACCTCGGGCGCCGTGCGCGCCGGCAGGCAACGTTCCTCGAGCGCGGTCCACAGCCGGTAGCAGACGCCCGGCGCCGTGCGGCCGGCGCGGCCCGCGCGCTGCGTCGCCGATGCCAGCGAGATGCGTTCGAGCTGCAGCACGTCGACGCCGCGGCCCCGATCGCAGCGCAGTTCGCGCGCGAGTCCGGAGTCGACGACCGCGGTGACGCCAGCGATCGTCAGCGAGCTCTCGGCGACGTTGGTCGACAGCACGACCTTGCGCTGCGGCTGCGGCCGGATCGCGCGGTCCTGTTCGGCGAGGTCGAGCCGGCCGTGCAGCGGCAGCACCAGCACGCCGTGCGTGCGCACGAACGGCGACAGCGCCGCCGCGCAGCGCTGGATCTCGCCGGTGCCGGGCAGGAACACGAGCACGTCGCCCGCGGTCTCGCGCAGCGCGCGCTCGACCGCGCCGCGCACGGCGACCTCGAGCGGGTCCTGGCTGCGCCGGTCCAGGTGCACGATGCGCACCGGGTGCAGCCGGCCGCCGGCTTCGAGCACGCGGGCGCCGGGCAGGAAGCGCAGCAGCGGCGCCGGATCGAGCGTCGCCGACATCACGACCAGCAGCAGGTCCGGGCGCACGGTCGCGCGCGCCTCGGCGAGCATCGCCAGCGCGAGGTCGCCCTCGAGGTGCCGTTCGTGGAACTCGTCGAGGCACACGGCGGCGACGCCGTCGAGGAACGGGTCCTGCACGATCTGGCGCACCAGCACGCCCTCGGTGACGTAGCGGATCCTCGTCTGCCGGCCGCAGCGGCTGTCGCCGCGCACCTGGTAGCCGACCAGTCCCCCGACCTCGCCGCCGAGTTCCTGCGCGACGCGGCTCGCCGCCGCGCGCGCCGCGAGCCGCCGCGGTTCGAGCACGACGATATCGCCGCGCTCGCCACACCGCGGCAGCAGCGCCGGCGGCATCCGCGTGGTCT